>NZ_JBAQXC010000051.1:0-3687 GCF_049299235.1 Rhodococcus sp. (in: high G+C Gram-positive bacteria)
CCCATCATGCCGCCGGGTCCGAATGCGGCGAGTGTGCTCGTCGTCGCCGCGGCACCGACCAGTCCTGCGGTACCGACGGCGGCCAGCCCGAGCGGCACGGCCGCGATGAGCGCGGCACCGAGGGCGATCGGGATGATCGTTCCCCACGGCACGCCGTTCTTCTTGGCGACGTGGTCGCGCACCTCGTCGAGCGATGTGCCGATCACCGTCGCCATGTCGTCGTATCCGAGTAGCCACAGAACTTGCCGGATCGCGTCGCGCTGGGCGCGACCGGTATCGATGTCGTACGGTTCGACGAGGTTCGTCGACGACAGCACCATCAGCCGCGCCACGAGTTCGCGCAATCCCCAACGGTCCGGCAGTGTCGGCAGTCGTCCTTCGAGCAGATCGTGGATTTCCGGTGGCACTGCCCGGCCGGTGTCCCGGACGAAGCGTTCGGTGGCTTCGACCAGGTCGTCCTGCACCTGCGCGAGCGCCCCCCGGTAGCGTTCGGCGACTTCCTTGTCCTTGATGGCGTCGGCGACCGCGTGCGCGTAGCGCAGGGTGAGCAGATTGTTCGCATCGTCGTCGGACATCCGCACACTCAGGTGCACCGAGACCGGCACGAGATCGGTGGACGGATACAGCACCTCCGCGACGAGCCCGGACACCGCTCCATGCGCGAGATACAGACCCGCCCCGTGCTGACCGCGGATGTCGACGACGACGTCCTGGGCCGCTGTGAAGATCGACGCCAGGCCACGTCCGCCGGTGACGACATCGCGGGGGTCGAGCACGTTCGTCCAGTCGTCGACCCGCGAGAAGGGGAACCGCCGCGACATCCGATTGCCGTTGCGGTGCAGCACCGGGGATCCGGCGGGACTGCCGACGGTGAGGAACCGGCGTACCCGGAACCGGTCCGGCAGGTGATCGAGTAGGTCGATCGCGACGAGACTGCCCAGGCTGTGGCCGATCACCACGAGGTCGTGCGCGCCGGACGGCAACTGGTCGAGCACGTAGCGCAGGACCGCGCCACGCAGCGGTTCGTTGTCGACGTACCGGCCGACCTGATCCAGGTTCTGGAAGGTGCTGCCGGACCCGATCGCGGCGGCCTGCCCGGCGTGCAGCACGTGCCCGGGAACGCGGTGGTAGCCGAGCGACCCGAACGTGCGGATGTCGTCGCGCCCGGCCAGGGACCGCCCGATCCTGGCCTTGCGGCGCTGGAAGTCGTGGCGTGCGGCGGTGTTGTCCTTCGGTTCGCTGTTCGGTGCGGGCATCGTCGCACCCACACCGTTGGTGGACAGGAACGCGGTGTATCGCGGTGCGAGAACCTGCGTCGCCGTCACCGGCTTCTTTCCCTGTGCGACAAGGCCGCGGTTGAGTCCGTCGAGCCAGCCCATCTCGGGGTCGCCGTCACCGATCCCGTGCAGAAAGACGATCCTCAACTCGGCCCTGTCGCTCATGCGTTGCCCTTTCGTGTGTGCGAAACGGCATCACACTAGCGGGCACACCCGACAGACCTCGCGAACCGGGCGCAGATCGGCGTTATCAGTGGCCGCCAACGTCAGTGGCCGGCAATGTCAGTGGCCGGTGCCGACGGCCTCGGCGATCGACGAATAGCCCGACGCCCGCAGTTTGCGGGCCAGACCCTTGTGGATGCGCCGCATCCAGAATGGGCCACCGTAGATGAACCCGGTGTAGCCCTGGATGAGCGAGGCTCCGGCCAGGATGCGTTCCCAGGCCTGCTCGACGGTTTCGATACCGCCGACCGACACCAGCACCAGCCGGTCGCCGACCCGCGCATGCAGGCGACGCAGCACCTCGAGGGAACGCTCGGCGACGGGAGCGCCGGACAGGCCGCCGGCACCGATCTCCTCGATGCGCGCGGCATCGGTACGCAAACCGTCACGCCGGATCGTGGTGTTGGTCGCGACGATGCCGGCCAACCCCAACTCGACCGCGAGATCGGCGACCGCGTCGATATCGTCGTCCGACAGGTCCGGTGCGATCTTCACGAGCACCGGCACCGTCACGGTGGCGAGCACCGCGGTCAGCAGCGGGCGCAGCGAGTCGACGGCCTGTAGATCACGCAGACCGGGGGTGTTCGGGGAGGAGACGTTCACCACGACGAAGTCCGCGAGCGGACCGAGCAACTGGGCGCTGGCGGTGTAGTCGGCGGCGGCCTCGTCCGCGGGCACCACCTTGGTCTTGCCGATGTTGGCTCCGATCGGCACGGTGCGCAGGCGTTGACGCAGTTGGTTGGCGGCTTCACCGGCGCCGTGGTTGTTGAAACCCATTCGGTTGATCAGACCGCGGTCGGCGGGCACCCGGAACAGTCGCGGCGCCGGATTGCCGGGTTGCGCCTGCGCCGTGACCGTGCCGACTTCCGCGAACCCGAACCCGAGCGGACCCCACACGTCGGCGCCGGTCGCGTCCTTGTCGAACCCTGCGGCCAAGCCCAGCGGTGCCCGGAACGGCACCCCGAACACGGTGTTGCGCAGCACCGGGTCGTTCACGACCAGCAGTTTCGACATCAGGATCCGCAGGGGCGCGACGCGGGTCACCAGCCGCATCGCGAGGAACGCGAGGTGGTGGGCGCGTTCCGGCGGAACCAGGAACATCAGTTTCAGGACGAAGCGGTACACGAGATCTCCCTGCAAACCCGGCCGGTTCGGTCCGGGGTCGGTGTCAACGAAAAGCCGGTGTCAGCTGAGCGGTCGGTGTCAGCTGAGCGGTCGGTGTCAGCGAACGGTCGGTTCGGGCACGTGACGATCGGTCTTGCGGCGGCGCAGCAGCACCCGGCGGCTCCCGTCCGGATACAGCCGCACCCGGCTCAGTTCCCAGCCGTGGAACTCCGCCGAAATCGCCAGCCGCATCGACGCGCTGATCCGCGACACATCCGGCGGTAACCGCAGCGGCGCGTATTCGTAGGCGTCGTTGCTGGTGTCCCAGTCGACGGGCAGCCGGGTGAACCGGCGTCCGGCACTTGCCATCCTTTACCCCCCGATCAGGATCCGCTGCAACCCGTCACCGGTCGCCGAGCCGATCATCAACACCGCATCATCGGGATCGACGGACACCGAGTCGGGCTGCCGCACCGTCGCGAAGCGCTGCTTCTCCCTCGGGATGCCGGTCGACAGATCGTAGCCCACGACCTCGTTGGTCCCGGTCAGCGTCACCCACACCAGATCCCGTGCCTCGTCGTAGGCGACGCCGTACACGCCGGGGCCGGTCGGGTACCGCTGCCGCAGGACGAGCGCGTCGAGGGTGTACACCAGCAGTTCGTCGTCCTCGGTGTCGGTCACCACGACCCGGCCGAACGGATCGGAAATCATCTGGGTGGCGCCGTCGCCGGCCCGCAACGCGATGCGGAGCCGTTCGTCATCGAGATTCAGTTCGGTGACGGAGGTCTGGTGCCGGTCCAGTGCGGCCACCGCATCACCCGCGGCGACCAGCACGTCCGCCGACACGAGCCCGGTGATCGTGGACTCGACGGTGCCGGTTTCCGGATCGAGGATGCGGACGGTGCCGTCCTCGGCGCCGACCGCCCAGCGGCCGTCCGGCAACACCGCGACCGCTTGGGCAGCACCGTCGACCGGAACTTCGGTGACCTCACCGGAGTCGACGTCGACCCGCAGAACCGCACCGGACGCGGGGGCGAGGAGCTGGCCGTCCGGGCCCGGCAGCACCGTCACCGCGGTGCGCGGC
>NZ_JBAQXC010000052.1:0-17038 GCF_049299235.1 Rhodococcus sp. (in: high G+C Gram-positive bacteria)
CAGGCTACCGAGGCGGTGTTGTCGTTGACCGGAGCGAGCGAAACAGCATAGTATTCCGCATGACTCGTTGATCACCGCGCATCCCGCGAGCCGATCCGAAGTCCACCACTCCACGGGGCACTATCCGCAGCACACTCCCGGTCCACCGCGCCGCCCAGATGAAAAACCCCGACTGACATCTGTCGGTGACAGCGAATACTCTCCCCCGCATACTCGACACACAGCAGCAACCGCAGGCTCTGTCCGACATCGCCGAACTCGTGGGATCCGTCCGCTGCATTGCTCCAGGCCCTGTATCCAGAGGCCGGCATGGCCTACTGCGAAATGAACTGCGACCCTGCCGAGATCCGCGACTACCTGGTCGCACTACCCGCCTACCCGCCTACCCGGCAGCGCTCAACTGGGGCTGGCTCGACGAGCTCGACGACCGGGATCCCGACGAGCTCGAGAACTTCCGGTGGCCGCTCGCCGCGCAGTGCCGCGAACTCGGCTCCGCCCTGCCCTGACCGAGCAAAACACACCGGTCATCGACTTCGTTCGGCACTTCATCCGTACAGGCCACCCCGGACCGAGCCGCCGAGATAGCGGATCGGTCAGTATGTGGGCCTACTTCGAGGGGGGACAATCGTGGTCACGAGGAAAGCCCGACCGATGAAGAAGGTCGTCGAGCACCTGACCGCCGCGTTGGCACCGGAGGGCTTCACTGCCTCCGAACCGCTCGACGACCTGGGTGCTGCCGGACCCGACCCCGCGAAGCCGTCATGGATCAGAGCGTGGTTCGTCCGACCCGACAGCGGGGTCCCGCAGATGACGCCGGCGGTCAAGGCCCATATTCAGGGAAGCGGCCATGTGCACGGGCTCGGATAGTATCGGTAAGTACTATGTAGTGTCAGGTATTTCGCCCACTGTCGCCACCCGCACGGAAACGTGAACAGTCGGGTGGTCGCGGATCTAAAGTTTCGGCATGGCGCACGCTCAACTCAAGCCGCTCGACGCAGCGTACCTCTTCGAATCGCGCCGCGGGCCACATCTCGACCGAGTCGGCTTCTGGGTTTTCGACACGGGGTCGGGTACTCCGCCGACCCGCACGCAGGTTGCCGCGCACCTACGCGACCGCTCGAAGTTCATCGAGACACTCAACCGGCGAATCGTCGACGTGCCGTTCAACCTGGACTATCCGTACTGGGTCGTCGGAGGACCCCTCGCGGAACAAGTGTCACACGACGATCGGGTCGGCCTGGAATGGAACGATTTTCTGGCCACCATCGGTGACTTGGCTGCGATGCAGATGGATCCCGCGACGCATGCCTGGCGCATCCACGTCTTCTATCAGGTGCGGAACGCTCCCGGCACCACTGGTCCGGCAACGATCGTGGTTCTCCAGGGCAGCCACGCCCTCGTGGGTGGGCCGTCCATCGCGGCGGTGGCGTTCGCGTTGTTCGGTGACCCGAAGGAACCGCTGACCGTACCGGGAATCGAACCGGCCGGCACGCAGGTGAACCGGTTCGTTGCGGCAGTGCGCGGCGCGGCACGGACGCCGTCGGCGATCGTCCGCTACCTGCGCATGGTGCGCAGCGCGCAGCGCGATGCCGCACGGGACCAGCAGACCCCGGTAGTCCGGCGGACTGCGACGATCGTCAACAGCGGAGCGGGCAATCGTCGCACCGCACGCGTACTCCGCCTGGATGTCGACTCCTTGAAACGGAAGGATTTGACCCTGACGGCAGTACTGCTGACTGTCGTGTCGCGGGCACTGCAGGATTTTCTCGACGAGTGCGACGGTGGGCACCCCGGTGATCTGGCGGCCATGGTCACGATCGCGTTGACCGCAGCGCCGGAGAGCCTCGGCGTCAATCGAATCGGTGGTGCCGTCGTCGACCTGCACCCGTCGATCGGGAATCTCGCTGAACGTGCCGCTGCGATACAGGAATCGCTGAACCAGGGAATCGAGCGTGGTTCCGGCGAACGCGCGGTGGAGAATCTGAAGCTCGCGAACGCGATACCCAGCGTGATGTATCCGCTTGTGTCCAACCAGATTCGCAAGAAGGCGGGTGCGGCGCGAAGCCGCGGCGAGGTGCACCTGCATACCGTCGTGTCGAGCATCAATTTCGGCGGTCCGATGCCGCTGGAACTACTGGGGTCCCCGTTGGCATTTTCCGCCGCGTATCCGCCCCTGACAGCGGAAGCCGGTCTGACCCACGGTTTGATCGGCGCGGGACCCCAGTCGAGCCTGTCGATCCTCGCCGCACCCGCGACCGTGCCGGACATCGACCGGTACGTCCGGTGTTTGGAGGCGGCGTTGGCCGAGATCGCGGCAGAACTTCCACCTCGATAACTTGCCGCACGACGTGGACGCACCACCGTTGTCGAACGGGGAGAAACACAGCGCCCCCGAGGTTTCGGACGGAAACCGCGGGGGCGTGCACGCGAAAGCGACTACTTGTAGCTGTAGAAGCCCTCGCCGGTCTTGCGGCCGAGTCGGCCCGCATCGACCATGCGGCGCAGCAGTGCCGGCGGCGCGTAGTGCGGCTCGGCGAACTCGTCGTACAACGCCTGCGCGGCGTTCAGTGCGACGTCGAGACCCACGGTGTCGAGCAGCGTGAGCGGACCCATCGGGTAGCCGCAGCCGCCCTTCATGGCGGCGTCGATGTCTTCCTTCGTCGCGTAGCCCGACTCGAGCATCCGCACCGCGGACGTCAGGTACGGGATGAGAAGCGCGTTGACGATGAACCCGGCGCGGTCGCCGGCGCGGACCGTGGTCTTGCCGAGCGTGTCCTTGACGTAGTCGAAGACGGCGTTCGCTGCTTCGTCGCCGGTGGTGAGCGCGGAGATGACCTCGACGAGCGGCATCACCGGCACCGGGTTGAAGAAGTGCACGCCGACGACGTCACCGGGCCGCGACGTGGCCTGGGCCATCTTGATGACCGGAAGCGACGACGTGTTGGTCGCCAGAATCGCACCGGGCTTCACCACCGAGTCGAGCTTGGTGAAGATGTCGACCTTGAGCGCCTCGATCTCGGGCGCCGCCTCGATCACCAGGTCGCGGTCGGCGAGGTCTGTCATGTCGGTGGTGACCCGAACTCGCGCGACGGCGGCGTCGGCGTCCTCCTGGGTGATTTTGCCGCGAGTGACGCCCTTGTTGATCGAGGTGGTGACGCGAGCGAGCGCTGCGGTCGCGAACTCCTCGCTTGTTTCCAGCACGATCACGTCACTGCCGGCCTTGGCGCATACCTCGGCGATGCCCGCACCCATGGTGCCGCCACCGATCACGCCTACCAATTCAATTGCCACGGAAAATACTCCTCGGAGACGAAATTCTGTCCAGGTGAAGGTACTGCCGCGGGTTCAGCGGAGCAGTGCGCGGGACATGACTACGCGCTGGATCTGGTTGGTGCCCTCGTAGATCTGGGTGATCTTGGCGTCGCGCATCATGCGCTCGACGGGGAAGTCGGTGGTGTAGCCGGCGCCACCGAACAGTTGCACCGCGTCGGTGGTGACCTCCATTGCGACGTCGGATGCGAAGCACTTGGCGGCTGCGGAGATGAAACCGAGGTTGGCTTCGCCGCGCTCGGCGCGAGCTGCGGAGGTGTACACCATGAGGCGGGCGGCTTCGACCTTCATGGCCATGTCGGCGAGCATGAACTGCACACCCTGGTTGTCGGAGATCGGCTTGCGGAACTGCTTGCGGTCCTTGGTGTATGCGATGGCCGCGTCGAGTGCGCCCTGGGCGAGGCCGACGGCCTGTGCACCGATGGTGGGGCGGGTGTGGTCGAGCGTCGCGAGTGCGGTCTTGAAGCCGGTGCCGGGTTCGCCGACGATGCGATCGCCGGGGATGCGGCAGTTCTCGAAGTACAGTTCGGCGGTCGGGGAACCCTTGATGCCGAGCTTCTTTTCCTTCGGTCCGACGACGAAGCCCTCGTCGTCCTTGTGGACCATGAACGAGGAGATGCCGTTGGCGCCCTTCTCGGGGTCGGTGACGGCCATGACCGTGTACCAGGTGGATTTGCCGCCGTTGGTGATCCAGCACTTGGATCCGTTGAGGATCCAGTCGTCGCCGTCGGCCTTCGCTCGGGTGCGCATCGCCGCCGCGTCGGAGCCGGCTTCACGCTCGGACAGTGCGTAGGACGCCATCGCGCCGTTCACGAGGTCCGGCAGCACCTTCGCCTTGAGTTCGTCGGAACCGCGGAGGATCAGCCCCATGGTGCCGAGCTTGTTGACGGCGGGGATCAGCGACGAGGAGCCGCATACCCGCGCGACCTCTTCGATGACGATGCACGCGGCGATCGAGTCGGCGCCCTGACCCTCGAACTGCTCGGGCACGTGGATGGCGTTGAAACCGGACTTGTTGAGCGCGTCGAGGGCTTCCTGGGGGAAGCGGGAGTTCTCGTCGACGTCCTTGGCGTAGGGCGCGATCTCCTTCTCGGACAGCGCGCGGATGGCTTCCCGCAGCGCGTCGTGTTCCTCGCTGAGCTTGAACAGATCGAAATCGGCGTTGAGAGCCATGCGGGTGGAACTCCAATCGGCACGCAGTGCCATTCGTGAGGGTGGATCCGCGCCTACTGTAACGGCCAGAGGGTGTGTGACGTCACGGAATCATCCAATTCTAACCACGGCACTCAGTGCCTGGGCAAGTGAGTCGTGTGTCTTTGTGGCTGTTCGGGCGGCCACAAAGGCACACGGGACCGCAGGTCAGCCACCGAGTTGACGACGAAGCTGCTCGGCGATCTCGTCGGCCGACGTACCCGCCGGATAGGTCAGCACCGTCACGGCACGCGGTGTCGCGACCGCGGCGGACGCCTGCGCCCCGGGGACGACCCCGAACGTACGACGGAGCTCGAACAACTCGCGAGAAAGCGCCTCGACCGTCGCGGTCTCGTCCCCGCGGATCATCGCCCGCAGCAGATAGTTGTGCGCGGACGTGATCGCCGCCGCGTAACTGACGATCCGGATCGGCTTCTCGCCCGGCGTCGCGGACCGCAGATAGTCGGTGAACAACCGCTCGTACCGGTAGGTGGTGACGAGCTCCCGGTCGCGCAGCGCAGGCACACGCTGTACCACCCGGTACCGCCAGACCGCGAGCTCCCGCCGATCCCGGAAGTGCCGGAAGACCAGTTGCGCGGCGTCGCAGGTCGCCGCCCACGGGTCGGTGAACTCCCCGGACAGATAGGCGGCGACCTGCTCGAGCAGCGACTCGTGGTCGGCGAAGATCACATCTTCCTTCGACCGGAACTGCCGGAAGAATGTGCGTCGGGACACCCCGGCCGCGGACGCGATCTGCTCGACCGTCGTCGACTCGTAGCCGTACTCGGAGAACAACCGGATGGCCTGCGTGACCACGTGCACCCGGAACTGGGCGGGGTCGGGTCCCGCCGACTCGGAACGGTGCGCGGTGTCGGGTCCGGAGGTCATGGTTGTCGATTATCCAAGTTCACGCCTGGGCATCGTGTGAAGCCCGCAATTCGAACTTGAGGATCTTGCCGGTCGGGGTGCGCGGCAGATCGTGCGGGAACACGATGTCGCGGGGCACCTTGTACCCGGCCAGTTGCGTGCGCACGTGCGCGATGATCTCGTCCGCGGTGACCGTCTCGCCGTTCTTCCGGATGACGAACGCCCGCGGTCGCTCGCCCCACTTCTCGTCGGGGACCCCGACGACGGCGACGTCGAGGACCGCCGGATGGCTGACGATGGCCTGCTCCACCTCGACCGTCGAAATGTTCTCGCCGCCGGAGATGATGATGTCCTTCGCCCGGTCCTTGAGCTGGATGTAACCGTCCGGGTACATGACACCGAGGTCGCCGGTGTGGAACCAGCCGCCCGCGAACGCCTCGGCGGTCGCCTTCGGATCCTTGTAGTACCCGAGCATCACGTTGTTGCCGCGCAGCACGATCTCACCCATCGTCTGCCCGTCCGCGGGCACGTCGTTCATCTCCGAATCGACGACGCGCGCGTTCTCCGCCTGCAGCATGCCCACACCCTGCCGCGACAGCAGCGCCGCCCGCTCTTCGGCGGACTTGCCGTCCCATGCCTCCTGGTACTCGCAGATCGTGTACGGCCCGTACACCTCCGTCAGCCCGTACACGTGTACGACGGTGATGCCGATCGCGTCGAGTTGCGCGATCACCGTCGGTGACGGCGGCGCACCTGCCGTGGTGATCCGCAGCGGCCGGTCCAGAACGTGAGTCTGCTCGGCGTTCGCGATCGTCGAACACACCGCCGGTGCACCACACAGGTTGGTGACACCGAGGGTGTCGATGGCGTCCCACACGACGTCGGCCCGCACCGCGCGCAAGCAGATGTGGGTGCCGCCGGCTCCGGTGACCGCCCACGGGGTGCACCAGCCGTTGCAATGGAACATCGGCAGTGTCCACAGATACTTCGTTTTTCCGTCGAACCCGTTGTGGAACGTCTCGCCGAACGAGTTGAGGTACGCACCACGATGGGTGTACATGACGCCCTTGGGCTTACCGGTGGTGCCCGACGTGTAGTTGATCGCGATGACCTGCAGTTCGTCGTCGACCGTCCACGGCAGCGGCGCGGCATCGTCATCGGCGGAGGCGAGGAACTCGTCGTAGCGTGCGGTGATCACACCGGCGGGCACCTCCGGGTACGGCACGGTCGAGTCCGGTACCTCGATGATGTCGCCGATGGACGGGACGTTCGCCGTCACTCCGGATACCGATCCGACCAGTTCGGAGTCGACGAACAGCAGTGAACTCTCCGAATGATTCAGGATGTATTCGAGTTCCGGTCCGGCCAGTCGCGAGTTGAGTGCGATGAGAACGCCACCGGCCAACGGCACCGCGAAATGCGCGATCAGCAGTTCCGGCACGTTCGGGGCCAGGAATGCGACACGGTCACCGGGTCGGATCCGCGCACGCAGGGCCTGCGCGAACCGCTGTGTTTCCGCGGCGAACTCGGCGTACGAGTAGAGCCGATCGCCGTGGATGATGGCCGCCCGGTCCGGGAACACGGACGCGGAGCGCTCCAGGAACCGCAGCGGGCTGAGCGGCGAGTGGTTGGCGGTATGCACCGTCGGCGTGGACACGAGGACCTCCGGGTATGTGGATCTGTGAGGAGGGTGCGCTCCCTGTGACGGAAGCGACACCGATATACCTGCAGGCTATGAGTCACGATCGGCGCCCCGCTACCCTCTGAAGAAGGTAGTTGTGCGGAGTGCTACCGGAAGGATTCGTCGATGAACAGCGCAAGGACCGCGTCCGATCCCATCGGTCGGTTGCGACCCAGCGACAACGACGCCCTGCGCGCGCAACTGCGGCTTCTGCAAATTTCCACCGGGCTTCCCATCCTGTTCGGTGGTGCCGTCGACGACCACGACATGGTCCTGTCCGGTTTCGTCGGAACCCGCAGCAACATCCTGCGCAACCTCGTCATCAGCTCCGAATGCGGTGTCGGGGGCCGCGCCATCGCCGAGCAGCGCCCGGTCGTGATCGCCGACTACTTCGCGTCCGACCGCATCACCCACGAATACGACCGGCACGTGGCACGTGAAGGCATCGAATCGTTGCTGGCCGCACCCGTAGTGGTACGCGGCCGAACCCGCGCCGCAATGTATGGCGGGCTGCGGGTCAATGCGTCGATCGGTGACACGGTCGCCGAACAGGTGATGGCCGGAGCACGGGCACTGGCCAGAGAAATCGAGATCCGGGACGAGGTGGATCGCCGCATCGAACTTCTCGAGAACGCACGTGACGCGGTTGCCGGATCGCGGCGAGTCTCGGCGTCGGTGTCGGAGGGGATCACCGAGAGTTATCTGGCACTGCGGGAGATCGCGGCGCGCACACCGGACCCGGCGCTGGAAGTCCAGTTGAGTGCCATCGGGGAGAAATTGCGCATCCTGACGGTCGGTGACTTTCCCGCCGGTACCGGAGCGCACCTGTCGGAACGCGAACGGGACGTGCTGGGATACGTGGCGTTGGGATGCCGCAACGCGGAGATCGCCGAGCGGTTGGCACTGAGCATCGAAACGGTGAAGAGTTACATGCGAAACCTCATGGGAAAGCTGGAGGTGCGCAGCCGCCACGAGGCCGTGGTGGAGGCGCGTCGGCGGGGGCTGCTGCCCTGACCGGACGAGAAGTCATGCGGTGCCGCGGATCGGCCAGGCACCGTCGACGTCGGTGATGTCACGGCCCAGCCCGCTCAGATATTCGGCGAAGTTTCGTTGCCGCTCGGCGTGCCACGCGGCTTGATCGGCCATGATGTCCAGATCGGCGAGTTGCGGGAACCGCGCGACGATCGCGCGGGTGAGGAACCCCGCGGCCAGCGCGTCGGCTTCGGCTTCGTGCGCCGCGGAGAGCACCACCCCGTACGCCTCGCACACCGCCTGCAATGTGCGCTTGCCGGGCCGGAACCGATCCATCTCTCGGTCGATCACATACGGATCGACGACCGTGCCCGTCACGAGCGGGCCCTGGCCGAGCCGTCGACCTTCCGCGTCGACCACCGTCAGGTCGTAGCTCGCGTTGAATGCGACGACGAGATGATCGCGCGCCCACGCTTCACACAGTGCATCCCGGATCTGCGCGTATCCGCTCGCGTAGTCCTGCCCGTCGGCGCGGGCCCGCTCGGTGGTGATCCCGTGGATCGCGGTGGTCTCCGCCGGAATCGGGATGCCGGGATCGAGCAGCCATGTTCTCGACTCGACCCGATCGCCGTCCAAGGTCGCCACACACGCCGACACGATGCGCGCGGTACGCGGATCGCGATCGGTCGTCTCGAGATCGAATGCACAGATCGGGCGGTCGGGCCAGCGCATCATTCGAAGGACCTCCGTGGTGTCGTGCCGTCAGCGGGTAGTGCTGATGGCATTGTGGCCGGTGGTACCGACATCTCGGCGAATGGGCTTGCAGTGCGGCGCAGGCGTATGCTTCTCGGTGGTCGACTATCCCGGCTCGCATGCCGGACGAGAAGAGGAGGTGGTGCTCAGATGAGCAGCCAACCTCCGAGTACCGGCTGACAGCGGCCCGGCACGCAGTGATCGTGCGCGGTATCGCTGTCCGCGTGCGTCCCGAGCGGGAACGATCCCGCCGCCGATCTCTGTCCTGCGAAAGTCGTGCCGTCATGTTCCGTAACCGCCCAGCCCGTGCCCCCCTGCCGCGTCGAGCCGAGCCCGGCTCCGGTGATGTCGGCGAGAACGAGAACGTCGATGCGTCGACACATATCCGGGTCGCGAGGCCGGTGGAACGATCGGGGAAATCTCGCGCCGGGAGCAGCGTCGTCGACAGTGCGGTGTACCGGGACGGTCACCGGACAGCGTCCCCAGGAACCCTCGCCGAAACACTGAAGCGCACATCGGCCGACGGTTCGATGGCCTGGATCGGTATGTACCGGCCCAGCGATGCCCAGTTGTACGAGGCGGCCGAGCAGTTCGGGCTCCACGGACTCGCCGTCGAGGACGCGATCGTCGCCCATCAACGACCGAAGCTCGAGCGGTACGGCGACACATTGTTCGTAGTGTTGCGGGCCGCGCGGTACGTCGACGAGTTCGAACGCGTCGACTTCGGTGAACTGCACGTGTTCGTCGGCCCCACGTTCGTGCTCACCGTCCGGCACAGTGAATCGCCGGATCTGTCGACGGTGCGGAATCGGATGGAATGCGACCCGGAGTTGTTGCGGCGCGGCCCGGAAGCAGTGCTGTATGCGATCCTCGACGCGGTCGTGGACGGCTACGCGCCGGTGGTCGCGGGTCTGCAGAACGACATCGACGAGATCGAGACCGAAGTGTTCAGCGGCGACCCGCGAGTGTCGCGCCGGATCTACGAGCTCTCGCGTGAAGTCATCGAGTTCCAGCGGGCCGCCAAGCCGCTGCTGGCGGTGCTCGGTGGATTGTCCGCGGGCTTCGGGAAGTACCAAATCGACGAGGAACTGCAGAAGTACCTGCGAGACGTGACGGACCACGCGACCGTCGTGGTGGAGCAGGTCGACGGTTTCCGTCAGTTGCTCGGAAGCATCCTGACCGTCAACGCGACCCTCGTTTCGCAGATGCAGAACGAGGAGATGCGGAATCTGACGCAGGCGAGCTATGCACAGAACGAGGAGATCAAGAAAGTGTCGGCGTGGGCAGCGATCTTGTTCGCACCCACGCTGATCGGCACCGTGTACGGCATGAACTTCGACAACATGCCGGAACTGCACTGGGCCGGCGGATATCCGTTCGCGCTGCTCATGATGGTGATCACGTGCTGTAGCTTGTTCGGGATATTCCGCAGGCGCGGCTGGCTGTAGGTCTATGGCGAATCGGTGCAGACGACGAAGCGGCGTTCGGAATAGACGAAACCACCCGCCGAGATCGTGCAGTCGTTGACGTCGTCGGTGTTCTGCAGGATCTCGGTAACCTTCTCGCCCTGCGTGGACGATTCGGTGCAGTCTATCCGCATCGGATCCTCACCGCCGAGGTCCATGCAGGTTCCCACGACCCAATCGATGTCGAGGCACAGCGCATCCTGGATTCGCTGCCGCATCAGCAGAAGGTCTCGGCGCAGATCTCCAACATCACCGGCCACTGGCTTGCGGCGCGCAGCGGGTTGGGTGTTGCGCCGCTACCGGCGTACATCGGAAACTCGGACCACGATCTCGTTCCAGTGCTGCCGGATCTGTTCGCCGTTCGACGCCTGTACGATGGAACCCGATTCCCGCACGGCGGAGGCGATGGCCTGGCTCGGATCGTGGACCGCCACGGTGGCCGAGCCCGAGGTGCCGGAGCGGGAACGCGGTCAGATCTGAGCGCCGCAGAGCTTCAACGGGACGTGTTCCGGGCGAGGTGCTCGGTGGCGAGGTTGTCCTGACTGGCTGCCCAGGAGCCGAGGAGTTTGAGAGCGTCGAAGGTGGAGGTGCCGGCGGCCGCGGTATAGATGTTCAGTTGCAGGCCGGGTTCGGACGGCATCTCCAGGGCTTCGAAGTCGAGGTCGAGTTGACCGACCGCTGGGTGCCGCAGGCGCTTGCGTCCACTGCGGTGGAAACGGACATCGTGCGAGGCCCACCGCTGCCGGAACAGCTCACTGCGGGTGGACAGTTCCCCGACCAGGGTGATCAGTGCCCTGTCGTGGGGATTTCGGCCGGCCTCGAGACGAAGCATCGCGGCGGCGTCGTTGGCGATCTGGTCGTAGTCGACGAAGAACTCGGGGGCCTGCGGATCGAGATAGACGAATCGGGTGGTGTTGGCGGGTCGCCGCGGATCGACGAGCACCGGCGAGTAGAGCGCGCGGGCAAGCTGATTCATCGCGATGACGTCGTGGCGGCCGTTGCGGATCCACGCGGGTGCCTCGGTGATGGCGTCGAGAACCTGTTGGACAGCGGGCCGCACCGCGGTCGCCGGGGTCCGCGGTCGCCGGGTTGCGCGTACCTGGGCCTGCCGGGCCAGGGCGAGCAGGTGGTCGCGTTCGGCGTCGTCGAGTTGCAGGGCACCGGCGAGAGCCTCGAGGACACCGTCCGACGCCCCGGCGAGGCTGCCGCGTTCCATCCGCACGTAGTAGTCCACCGACACCCCGGCGAGTAGCGCGACCTCTTCCCGCCGCAGGCCCGCCACCCGGCGATTTCCGCCGTAGGCGGGCAGCCCGGTCTGCTCCGGTGTGATGCGTGCTCGACGAGAGCGCAGGAACTCCCGGATCTCGGTGCGCAGGTCGTCCGTGCTCATGACTCCACCGTAGGCATCTCCCCACCGTCGAGGGAGGTACTGCCATTACCGGGATCGATCGTCACTGGCGGGGCAGGACAAACCGGAGTGCACTGGACGGCATGAAAGCGACCTACATGTACGGTGCCGGCGACGTCCGCGTCATCGACGTTCCCGATCCGGTCATCACGGTGCCCACCGACGCGCTCGTGCGGGTGGTGCGGACCTGCGTCTGCGGCAGCGACCTGCACCCCTACCACTCGATGCCCGCCGATCCGGCCGGCACGTCGATGGGCCACGAATTCATCGGCGTCGTCGAGGCCGTCGGACCGGAAGTCGCCACCGTCACGGTCGGCGACTTCGTGATCGCACCGTTCGCGGTGTCCTGCGGTACCTGCGTGTACTGCCGGGCCGGACTGCAAACCTCCTGCGTCCGCGGCGGATTCTGGAACGATGCCGGCCTGGGCACGGCTGGCGGTCAGGCCGAGACGGTCCGGGTGCCCTTCGCCGATGGAACCCTGGTTCCTGCGCCGGTCGGCGAGGACGCCGACGATGCGCTGCTGGCATCGCTGCTGACGTTGTCGGACGTGTATGGCACCGGATGGCATGCCGCGGTCCGCGGCGGGGTCCGCTCCGGCAGCACGGTGACCGTCATCGGCGACGGCGCGGTGGGCCTGCTGGCGGTGCTGTCGGCCCGCCAACTCGGTGCCGAGCAGATCGTGCTGATGGGCCGGCACCGGGCCCGCACCGACCTGGGGCGCGAGTTCGGTGCCACCGAGGTGGTGGCCGAACGCGGCGCCGAGGGCATCGCGGCGGTGCGGGAGCTGACCGGCGGCCTCGGCAGCGAGATCGTACTGGAGGCGGTCGGGCACCGGCCCGCCTACGACCAGGCCGTCGGCGTCGTCCGGCCCGGTGGCGTGATCAGTCGGGTCGGGGTCCCACAATACGAGGACGCGCCGGTCGGCTTCGGCAGTCTGTTCGGCCCGAACATCACACTGACCGGCGGGCCGGCACCCGTGCGGGCCTACATCGAGCAACTCCTGCCGGATGTCCTGGACGGCACCGTGCAGCCGGGTCGGGTGTTCGACCGCACCGACGACCTCGACCACACTCCGCAGGCGTATGCCGCGATGGATGCTCGGGAGGCACTCAAGGTGGCGGTCCGGCCGTGACCGATACCGGGAGTACCCGGATCGGCAGGATCTCCCCGCGCACGAGCAGGCGGGCATAGCGTGGTGTCCATGACCATCCCGCAGCTCACCCTGAACAACGGAATCGCCATGCCCGCCCTCGGATTCGGGGTGTACCAGACGCCACCCGATCAGACGTTCGCCGCGGTGACCACCGCACTGGACGTCGGGTACCGGCACATCGACACCGCCGCCGCGTACGGCAACGAGCGTGGCGTCGGCGAGGCGATCGCGCGATCGGACGTCGACCGGTCGGACGTCTTCGTGGAAACAAAGATCTGGATCAGCGACTACGGCTACGACGCGACCCTGCACGCCTTCGACAAGAGTGCCCGCAAACTCGGGGTCGACCGAATCGACCTGCTGATCCTGCACCAGGCGTTGCCCGGCGAATTCGACCTCACCATCGACTCCTACAAGGCGCTCGAGACGCTCCTGGCCGACGGTAAGGTCCGGGCCATCGGTGTCAGCAACTTCATGCCGGCGCATCTGAACCGTCTGCTGGAGGCCACCGGGGTCGTGCCTGCGGTCAACCAGATCGAGGTGCACCCGTACTTTCAGCAACCCGAACTGCTCGCGGTCGATGCGGAACACGGGATCGTCTCGCAGGCGTGGTCGCCGATCGGCGGCATCACGTTTTACCGGGACGGCTCCCACGGGTCCACCCTCGACGACCCGACCATCACCGCGATCGCACGGGCACACGGCAAGAGTGCGGCTCAGGTGATGTTGCGGTGGCATCTGCAGCACGGGCGGCAGGTAATCCCCAAGTCGGTGACGCCGACGCGGATCGCGGAGAACTTCGACGTCGTCGACTTCACCCTCACCGGCGCGGAACTTGCCGCCATCGATGCTCTCGACACCGGGGTCCGTGGCGGTCCCGAACCCGAGGACATCACGCGGGCCACCTTCGGCATCGCCATCCCCGAAGCCTGACCGTCCCTGGTGCGTATGAACCTGGTCCGGTTCGCGCCCGGCACCCGCACGTTCTGGCATCACCAGGTACTCGGGCAAACCCTGCGCATCGTCTCCGGCGTCGCGTTGGTCGGCACCCGCGACGGTGTCGTCTTCGAGACCCATCCGGGGAGGAGCATTGGCACGGCGCCACCGCGGACCGCTTCATGGGACACCTGGCGATCTGGGAAAGCGACGGCACCGGCGCACCGGAAACGACCTGGCTCGACGAGGTCACCGACGACAGTGCTGGATGACACCCGACGGTGAGCGCGGTTCGTCACCGGCTCACGGTGATCCTGTCGATCGCGACGGCAAGACGTTGCGGGGTGCGAAGGATGCCGCCGGGCACCTCACGCATCTGCTCGCTGCCTTGGACCAGAGCAGCGGGGTGGTGCTCGGGCAGGTCGAGGTCGGCGCGAAGACCAACGAGATCCCGCTGATCACCGACCTTCTCGATGTACTCGACCTCACCGATGCGGTGGTCACCGCGGATGTGTTGCACTGCCAACGGTCCACCGCTGACTACATCGTCGGCCGCGGCGGGCACTACGTGTTCACCGTCAAGAACAACCAACATGCCCTGCGTGACCTGTTGAAGGCGTTGCCCTGGAATGAGATTCCCGCCTCGTCTTCGATCGGCGGGCGTGGCCACGGGTGCCTCGAGCAGCGCACGATCAAGGCCACCGAAGTCGCCGGCAGGCTCGGATTCCCGTACGCCTGTCAGGTCCTGCAGGTTCGCCGCGCTGTCACCAGGGGTGGCCGCCGGACCGTCGAGGTCGTCTACCTGGTCACCTCGATGCCGATGACCTCCGCTGCTCCGCTGCAGGTCGCGGCCTGGGTTCGCGGGCATCCGTAGTGCAGAGAAGGGTTCGTGATGTCACCTTCGGTGAAGACCGATCCGCTGTCCGTGCCGGTACCGCGCCTCGGGTGATGGCCGCGATCCGCAACACCGTCGTCAGCGTCCTCCGGCTCGCGGGCCACGACAATATCGCCGCCGCGCTACGGCCCCGTCGCGGCCCGATCGACCGCGCCGGTCAGGCGGTTGGCGTCCGGTCGCCCGGACGTGGCGGCCGGACGCCTACCGTGTTGTGAGTGGGTGCATCAGTCATCGCGACACGGCGTCCACTCCCTGGGGCCCGATCACCAGATGGCGACGCGGTCCTGCGATTCGTTGACCATCGGATCGCCGGGCGAGCAGCCAAAGGCGTCGGCGAAGCCGGGCGTGTTCACGAGCACTCCGTTGACGCGGACGGAGGGAAGCGGGTGCTCGTTGTGCATCTGCGCTTCCGCCTCCGACAAGATCATCTTCTTCCGCAGAACCCTTGCGTAGCTGATGTAGAGCCATTGCCTGGTGGTGTAGCCGTCGATCACCTGATCGCGTTCGGGTAGACGGTCGACGATGTCGGCGACGGTGTTGATGCCGCCGAGGTCGGCCACGTTCTCGCCGACACTGGCTTCCCCGTCGACGTGCAGATCGGGCCTCTCCGGAATCGGTGTGTACGCGTTGTACTGGGAGATCAGTTGCTCGTTCAGGCGGGTGAACTCGGCGGCGTCCCGCGCGGTCCACCATTCCACTTCGTTGCCGGCGCCGTCGTACTTGCTGCCCTCTCGGTCGAAGGCATGGGTCAGTTCGTGTCCGATGATGTAGCCGGTTCGGCCCAGGTTCAGTGCCGTGTCGTCCTTGTCGTCGAAGAAGGGCGGCTGCAGGAACGCGGCCGTGACCTGGATCGAGTTGGTGACCGGGTTGTAGGCGGCGTTGGTTCCGTAGGTCGCCATTCCTCCCGAGGTTGATTCGAGCTCGTCCTTCGTCTTTCCGACCAGCCCCTTCAAGTAGGCGAAGTTGTTCTCCCGGGACATCAGGATGGACCGGTAGTACTCACCCTTCGACGTGGGAGTCGATGCCGGCATAGTCGGCCACTCATCCGGGTAGCCCACCTCGATCGAGATCTGGTCGAGCTTGTCGAGCGCCCGCGTCCGTGTCTCGGGCTCGAGCCATTGTGCGTTCGAAAGTCGTTGGCGGAAGGCATCCTTGACCAGTGTGACAAGTTCGGATGCGCGCCGCTTCGCGTCGGGGCCGAACACGTAACGCGCATAGGCCTGGGACATGCGGGCGGGATCGGCGAAGAGCACGCCATGGAGGGCTTCCTCGTCGAAGTCTGCGTCGGGGTCGGGCGGGGCGATCCCCCGCGAGTTGGCCTCGAAGGTTGTTCTGGCTGCCAGTAGTTCACTGCTGAGGTACGGAGAGGTCTTGGCGACGAGGTTGATGGTGAGGTAGGCCCTCCACTGCTCGACCGGCAGTTTCTCGACCGCTTCGGCGAAGGCCTGCAGCGCCTTGGGATTGGTCAAGCTCACGCTCGTGGTTGGCACGTCCACGGCGTCGAAGTAGTCCTGCCACTTCAGGTCTGGGGTCAACGTCGTCGCCTCCTCGAGTGTCAGAACCGGGGCGACGTCATACGTCGACGAGCTGTCGTCGGCCCGGTCGACCGCGCTCAGGGCGTCCGACATCTCGAGGTAGCGATCGGTTTCTCGAGGGATGTCGGACGGTGAGATTCCGGCCAGGCGCAGCGCCGTGTCGGTGTAGGTTCGGAACAGCCGAACTGCTTTGTCGTGTTCGGCGGGATCGACCTCGCCGGTCGCTGGCGGTGGTCCGAAATAGGGAAGCATCAGGGTGACGCTGGGTGTCGCCACCTCGTCACCGGTCGGCCGGCCCGGATCGAACATGATCAACGGTTGCAGATTCCGCGCCGAGTCCCGGAACAGATAGGAGCGAATATCAGCAGGAGAGGCGATTGCGGCGATTGCGGCGAGTTCGTCGGCGATCGGGGCGGCGCCCAACGAGTCTCGGGTGCGCCGATCGGTCGCCTCGGCATACAACGCGCGCGCGTTGTCGAGGTCAGGGTCGTTCACCTCGGAGAAGCGACCGTCCGCCCGGAGCATCGTCCGTAGGTCGCCGGTGACCTGTTCATCGACACCGTCGACCGCGCCGACACTCCGTTTCCCCGCGGGGATGTCGGTGTTCTCCAGCCACTTGTTGTTCACGAAGGCATAGAAGTCGACGCAAGGACTCACGGTGCTGTCGAGTTCGCCGGCGTTCCGAGATGTGGACGCGTACGTCTCCTCCGCGGGTTGAGGTTTCCCCCTGAAAGTGGACATCGATTTGGCGGGACACCGGTCCCGCTGGAAGGATGCCACCATGCCCCCTCGTAAACGCCGGTCGTTCACCGCCGAGTACAAAGTCGAGGCTGCCCACCGCGTGATCGAT
>NZ_JBAQXC010000053.1:0-2801 GCF_049299235.1 Rhodococcus sp. (in: high G+C Gram-positive bacteria)
CGCCACCCCGGTGGGTTCCTGTTTCACCGGGACTTACCTCCCGCTAAGCGGCAGGATTTACGGTCCCTCCGCAGGCGTTTAGCCTCTCCGCACGTCCTGCGGCGAGAATGTTCTTCGCGGCGTTGAGGTCCCGGTCGTGGACCACCCCGCACGCCGCGCACCGCCACTCCCGAATCGAGAGCGGTTTCGGGCCGTCCTTCACCCCACACACCGAGCACAACTGACTCGACGGGAACCAGCGGTCCACCCTGACGAAGGTCCGCCCGTACCGGGCGGCCTTCTCCTCGAGCAGCCGGATGAACATCGCCCACCCGGCATCGTGCACCGACTTCGCCAACCGTGTCCGCGCGAGCCCGGTGACACACAAGTCCTCGACGAACACCGCTTGGTTCTCGCGGATGATCGCCGTGGACTGCTTGTGCACCCAATCCAGCCTGGCATCGGCCACCTTGGCGTGGGCCTTGGCGACACGGATCCGCGCCTTGACCCTGTTCTTCGATCCCTTCTGCTTGCGGGACAACGACTGTTGCGCCGTGCGGAGTGTGCGTTCGGCGCGGCGGAAAAACTTCGGGGACTCGATGACCTTCCCGTCCGAGAGCACCGCGAACGTCGTCAAACCCAGGTCGATCCCCACCTCCGCATCGCACTCCGGGAACGGATCGTCGGTCGTCTCGACGACAAAACTGGCGAAGTACCGGCCCGCCGCATCCTTGATAATCGACACACTCGACGGCTCCGACGGCAGATCCCTCGACCACCGAACCTCGAGTTCGCCGATCTTCGCGACATACAGCTTCCGGTTTGGGCGCAACGAGAACCCGTTGCGGGTGAGCCGGATCGCCTGCCGGTTGTCCTTGCGGGACCGGAACCGCGGCGGGCCGATCCTGCGGCCCTTGCGCTTCCCGGATATCGAGTCGAACCAGTTCCGGTACGCGCGTCGCGCATCCTGACAGGCCTGCACCAACACCACCGACGCCACCTCGGCCAGCCACGCCCGCTGTGAGGTCTTCTTCGCCTCGGTGACCACCCGTTTCTGCACGTCGGTGTCCGAGAGCTTCACCCCGGCCGCATACGCATTCTGCCGGGCACGCAGCGCATCGTTGAACACCACCCGCGCACACCCGAACGACCGGGCCAGCCTGTTCTGCTGCCCGGGCGTCGGGTAGACGCGGTACTGGTATCGAAGCTGCACAGCGAGACCATAGCCGCGACCACCGACATGATTGATGCGCTAACCCGGCCCTGAAGGACCGGGCTTGCGCGCTACGTTCTCTCCGGTCAATCCTCGCGTGGCGTCCGCGGCTGCGGCAGGCTCCAGCCGCGCCACAGCGCGAGCAGTCGCAGACCCGTCGCGAGGACGGTACCGAGGACCAGCGCCAGGTTCTGCCCGGCACCGAGTTCGTGGGCGACGACGAGAACCGCGGCGCCGAGCAGCGCCGGGATCGCATAGAGGTCGCGCTGGAGCAACAGCGGCACCTCGTTGACCAGGACGTCGCGCAGGATGCCGCCGCCGATCGCGGCGGTCGCGCCGATCAGGGCCGACGCGAGGGGCGCGGCGCCGACATCGAGCGCGATGGTCGCGCCGGTGGTCGCGAACAGGCCCATCCCCAGTGCATCGAGGACGAGGATTTCCCGGTTGAGCCGGGTCACCGTCGTGTGCAGATAGAACACCAGCAGGGACGCGGCCAGCGCCGCCCCCAGATACCGCCAGTTGCTCAGCGACGACGGCGGATGAATGTCGAGCAGCAGGTCACGGACGATACCGCCGCCGACGGCGGTGAAGATCCCCACCAGGCACACCCCGAACAGGTCGAGCCGTTTGACGACGCCGACGAGCGCCCCCGACATCGCGAATGCCACGATGCCGACGAGTTCGAGGATCTGCAGCAGCACGACGTCACCATGCCATCCCCCCGGCCGGTCTAGAGGTCGCGGGGGTCGAGGATGCCGAGGGTGACCGCGCGGACCAGACGCCGGGGAACCCGGTGTGTCACGCCACCGACGGTGACCGGAACCAGATCGGGTGCCGTCGCGTTCCACTGCGCTCGGCGGCTTCGGGTATTGGACCGGGACATCCGGCGCTTCGGGACTGCCATCGTGTCGTTCTCCTTCTCAGGCGCGTGTGCGCTTGCCGTATTTGCGTTCGAACTTCTCGACGCGGCCTTGCGCGTCGAGGACCCGCGCGGTCCCCGTCCAGAACGGATGCGACTCGTTGGTGACGTCGACGACGATCAGTGGATAAGTGTTGCCGTCGGACCAGTCGACGGTCCGCTCCGAGGTGAGCGTCGAGCGGGTCAGGAACGTCGAGCCGGTGTTCGCGTCCTGGAATACGACGGGGTGGTAGTCGGGGTGGATGCCGGTTTTCATGCTTGTCCTTCTTTCCTTGCGGTGGTCGGTTCGTCGCTGCGGTCGACGGCGAGGTCGTCGCAGGGATCGCGGTGGTAGTCGCCGAACGGGTCGTCCCAGGTGGGCCACGTGTCCGGCGAGGCGAATTCGTCGTCGGTGAGCAGCGCCGCGCGCAGCGTCTGCAGGATTTCGTCGGGGTCGGCGTCGTGGGTGAGGATCACGAGCGAGCTGTCGCGGTCGCCGTGGACGGCATCCCAGCGCAGCGCGGCCATCGCGCGCCGGGTCGCGGGGACGCGGTCCTGCTGGTCGGGGGTCATCGAGGCGAGCCACGGCCCGGCATGTGCGACGCGCAGTCCGCCACCGGCGGACTCGAGCAGCAGTGCGTTGCCCGGCTGGGTGGCGACCCACGCGCGCCCGCGCGCCCGCACCACCCCGTCGAGCAGCACGTCGATCGC
>NZ_JBAQXC010000054.1:0-26561 GCF_049299235.1 Rhodococcus sp. (in: high G+C Gram-positive bacteria)
CGAGCAGGGTGCGGCGCGGCCACCGCGCTCGCCACGTCTGCACCCATTCCGCTGCCCAGCGGCACGCAAGGTCGGTGTGTTCGGCGGTCGGGTCGGCCAGTAGCGACCGGATCGCGGTGGCGTCGTCGATCTGCGCGGTCAGCAGTTCGGGGCCGGTTCCGGTTCCCTCATCCGCGGTGTACTGCGGAAGCGGCCGCGCTCTGCGCACCGGTGGAAGCGGCCGCGCTCGGCGCACCGGTGGAAGTCCGAGCCGAACGCGTTCGTTTTCGACGGCGGCCGCGAGGCGCTCGATGTGGAGGTTCGCGGCGGCGTCGGCGCCGTCACGCAACCGGTCCGTCGCGGTGCGACGGTCGCCGCGCACGGCCGCCACCCGCGCGCCGACGACGAATCGTGCAATTTTGAATTCGACCATGCCATCTTCGGCGCCCAGCCCGGAGCCGTCGTCGAGCAGCCGTGCTGCATCGTCGAGTTCCCCTCTCTCGTAGAGTAATTCACCGCGAACCACACCGGCGAGCAACGCGAAGGACGAGCGCCTGCCGCCGGCACGGCGCGCGAGGGTGAGCGCTTCCCGGAAGTGGTCGGCAGCGGTGCCGACATCGAGTTCCTCGAATGCGGCGAGTCCGAGCAGGATGTATCCGTGCATGACGTTGTACGGTCCTGCGTTGAGTTCGTGGTACGGCAACGCGAGTTCCTGCAGTCGCCGCACCTCCTCGAAGTCACCGAGGTACAGCGCATCGAAGGTCGCAGTGTTCAGTCCGGACGACACCACCACCGACGGCAGGGTCGCTGCCCGGGCCAGACAATGGTCGGCCAGCCCGGTCGCCCGCCCGACCCGGTCGGCGCGGACGTCGACGAACGCGTGGAGGACCTCCACCTCGACGGTCATGTCGTCGACGTCGGCGGCTGCGACGGCACCGCTCGCCATTCCGCGTTCGGCTCGTCCGAGGGCCCGCAGTCCCTGCTTCATGTGGTGGGCCCCGATGCTCGCCCACGCGAGGTCGAGTTGTAGTCGCGGCCGCAGTGCAGTCTCGGGCGCGGGTAGTTTGGCGACGAGACCGAGCAGTACTGCCCCCTTGCCGTGCTCGAGAAGGTGTCTGCTGTCGCGTTCGACGAGGTCGACGGCCCGCGCCGTATCACCCGTCGCGAGCGCGTGGTCGACTGCCTCGGCGAGCATGGCATGGTTCTCGCACCACTGTGATGCGGTGCGGTGCAACTGCATCAGCCGCTCGGGGCGGTCTCGCTCGAGACGCTGACGCAGGAACTCGGCAAACAGTGGCTGGAACCGGAACCATCGCCCCTCCTCGTCGACCCGGTGCAGGAACAGGTCGCGTTCCTCGATGTCCTCGAGAAACGCTTGCCCACGCTCACACCCGCTGAGCGCAGACGCGAGACTCCCACAGGTGCGTTCGGTGACGGACGCGGCCAGCATGAAGTCGACGAGGTCCGGTTCCAGCGACGCGAGAACGTTCTCGGCCAGGAATTCGCCGATGTCGCGGTGCCGTCCGGACAGGTGCGCGATGAACTCGTCCGGATCATCGTGTGCTCGCAGCGACATCGACGTCAGTTGCAATGCGGCCGGCCAACCGTCCGTCGCTGCTGTCAGCGCCGCGACGTGGTCGTCGTCGAGATTGAGTCCGCTCTGCACCACGAGAAACTCGCGAGCCTCGCGGATACTGAAACGCAGTTCGTGAGAACCGATTTCGATCAGATCGTCGCGTACCCGCATCCGGCTCAGCGGAAGACCTCGCCGGGACCGTCCGATGACCATCAGTTGCAGGTGGCGGCAGCAGTTGTCCAGCAGGAACCCCATCGCCGCGATGGTGTCCCGGCCGGTGACGCGATGCCAGTCGTCGACGATGACGACGATCCGTTCCCCGACGGCATGAATCTCGTCGATCAACGAGGTGAGGACCTGCCGTTCGGCCTCCTCGCCGCGTTCGGCGAGTATCTGTGCCAGATCGTCGACGAGTCCGGGCCGGACCTGCCGGATCGCTTCGACGAGGTGGGTGAGAAACCACACGACGTTGTTGTCGTCCTGATCGATGTTCAGCCATGCCACCGGGACGCCGGTGCGGTCGAGCACATACCGCCACTGCACCCCAAGGATCGTCTTGCCGAAGCCGGGGGGAGCGTGCACGGCGAGCAGTCGGCTGCGACGCTCACCGGCGAGCACCGCGAGCAACGCACGGCGTGCCACCAGCCGTCGAGTCTGTACCGGGGGCCGGAACCGGGTGATCGGCGCGGGCGGGGTGGTGGCTCGGGTGCCGGGTCCAGTGCGCCGAGCGCTGCGCCCGCTCACCCAGCTCGTTCCGCCGGTCGGATTCGGCTCGTGCGGCAGGTCGGACGCGCCGCCGATCGACAGGTCGTCGACGACGAGACCGTGCCGTGTCTGCACGTCGCGCAGTTTCCCACCGAACTCGGCGGCAGTCGCGGGCCGATCCCTCGGGTCGGCCGACATCGCCTGTTCGATCACCGCGGACAGCGCGTCGGGCACACCCTCCTTACGCAGGTCGGGTACCGGTTCGGTGCTCATCCGCACGAATTGGGTGACGATCTTCTCGCCGCTGCGGCGTTCGAACGCGGCATGCCCGGTGAGCGCGCAGAACAGGGTTGCGGCGAGGCTGTACACGTCGGATGCGGGTGTCGGTGTGTGCCCGGACAGTACCTCCGGCGCGGTGAATGCCGGCGACCCGGTCACCTCGCCGGTCACGGTTTCGAAGCCACCCCGGATGCGCGCGATCCCGAAGTCGGTGAGCTGTGGTTCGCCGAACTCGGTGAGCATGATGTTCGCGGGTTTGACGTCGCGGTGCAGCACACCGAGCCGGTGCGCGGTCTCGAGCGCACCGGCCAGTACGACACCCAGGTGCACGGTCTCCTCCCAGCCGACGGGGCCGGTGCGGCGGATCCGCACCTCCAGCGAATCGCGGCGGTGATATTGCATCACCAGATAGGGGCGCCCGGATTCGGTGGTACCGACCTGCATCACGTTGACGATGTTCGGGTGCCCCGACAGGCGACCCATCGCGCGTTGCTCCCGCAGGAAGCGTTCGAGATTGTCCGGATCGAGATGGGACGTCAACACTTTGACCGCGACGGTGCGGTCGAGCGCCACCTCGTGGCAGCGGTACACGATTCCGAATCCGCCGCGCCCGATTTCGTTGGCTTCCGCGAATCCGGCAAGGGAAAGTTCGGTGGCAACGTCGGGTCCGACGTCGCGCTGTGTGGACAGCGGGTCCTGCCCGGTCACGGTCGCCCTCGCATCTCGTTCCCAGTACCGGTGTTCGTGGTACCGATGCTTGCTTCTCCCCGCACCTTCGAGGATAACGTCCGCCACCGACATTCGGACCCGCTCGGCTCGCGTTGCCGGCGCCGGTCAGACCACCAGACGCGGTTCGGTGAGGTCACGGCCGATCGCGAGCCCGCGGTAGGCGTCGGCGACGGCGGCGACACCGCGGCGCAGTTCCTCGGGTTGCCGCGTGTACGGCAGTCGCACGAACCGTTCGAACGCGCCCTGCACCCCGAACCGGGGGCCGGCCGCGAGCAGCACCCCGTGGTGGGGGGCGATGGCGGCGAGTGCCGTCGACACCGGTTCCGGCATCCGCACCCACAGCGACATTCCTCCGCGTCCGGCCTGGCACGCCCATCCCGGAAGGTGGGTGCCGAGTTCTTCGAGCATCACCGCCCGTTGGTTCCGGAGCTGTGCGCGCCGCCCGGCGAGCAGTTCGTCGACGTCGGCGAGCAGGTGCGCGGCGGCGAGTTGTTCCATGACGGGAGTGCCGAGGTCCACCGCGGAACGGGCTCCAGTCAGCCGGGTGATCAGGTCGCGCTCGGCGCGGATCCAGCCGACCCGCAGACCACCCCACAGCGACTTACCGGTCGATCCGATGGTCACGACCGACTCTCCGTGACCGACAGCCTGCGCGTAGGACGCGATCGACGGTGGTGGCGGTTCGTCGAGCCACAGATCCACCATCGTCTCGTCGACCACGACGGTCATGCGGGTCTCGTGGGCGATGCGGGCGAGTTCGGCGCGACCATCCTCCCCCAGGCACAGTCCGGTCGGATTGTGGAAGTCGGGGATCAGATAGGCCATGCGTGCCGCGGTCTGACGGGCGGCGCTGCGGATCCCGTCGGGGTCCCAGCCGCCGTCGGCGCCGCCTTCGGGTCGCACCGGCACCGGGATCGGTCGGGCGCCGTGCCGTCCGATCGCCTCGAGGGCATTCGGGTAGGTGGGGTGGTCGACGACGACGCGGTCGCCGGGGTCGGTGAGGACGCCGAGGAGAAGCCTCAGGGCGTGCTGGGCTCCGGTGGTGACCATGATCTGGTCGACGCTCGTGGGCAGTCCCCGCTCCGCATAGCGGTGCGCGATCACCTCGCGCAGGCCGGGGATACCGATCGGTTCGACGCCGTGGCCGGTCAGATAGGCGGGCATGGCTCGCAGCGCCGCCGCGTAGGCGGTCTCGATTTCCGGTCCCGGCGCCGGCATCGACGCATCGCTCAGGTCGATCGCTTCCCCGGCGGGAACCGTCGCCTCGGCCCGCCGCCCGGCCGGACGCGGGGCACCGGCCGGTTTCGCGACGACACTGCGCGCACCCTGCCTGCTGTTCAGGAATCCCTGTTCGCGCAGGAGAGTGTAGGCGGAGGTGATGGTGGTGCGGCTCAGCGACAGCGCGGTCGCGAGTTCGCGTTCGCTGGGCAACGCGACCCCGAGCGGTACGCGACCGTCGCGTACGAGCAGCCGGATGCCGTCGGCGAGCGCCCGGTACGCGGGGCGCACATCGCCGGTGTCCTGCCAGTTGCCGAGGTCCCGGGCGAGGGAACCGGCACCGATCGCGCGAGTCATCACCGGTCCAGTATTGCAGTCCAGTCGCGGGCAGTGGCCATCTGTCGGCGGTCCAGTTCATACTGGGGCGGTGACCGCATCCGGCACTACCGACACCCGAGAACCACTGCACGCCGCGTTCGCGCTGTTCGACACCGCGATCGGCACGTGCGCGATCGTCTGGTCCGCAACCGGCATCGTCGGGGTCGCACTTCCCGACGCAACACCGGAGCACACCCGCGACGACGTGCGGCGCCGATTCCCGGCCGCTGCCGAGCACCCGGTGCCGCCGGCGATCGCACCGATCGTGGGGGCACTGACCGCGCACACCGCCGGGACCACCGACGATCTGCGGTGGGTGCCCGTGGACTACCGGGACATCTCCGAATTCGATTGTTCGGTCTACGAATTCACAAGATCACTCGATCCCGGCTCGACCGCGACCTACGGCGATGTCGCCGCGGCACTCGGACGACCGGGCGGAGCGCAGGCCGTCGGCCAGGCACTGGGCCGGAATCCGGTCCCGCTGGTGGTGCCCTGCCACCGGGTCCTCGCCGCCGGTGGCGCCATCGGCGGCTTCTCGGCGCCGGGCGCCGTCGTCACCAAACGGGAGCTCTTGGCGCTCGAGCACACACCGGGATTCGACGACCCGACCCTGTTCTGACCAGCGTCTCAGTGGCGCTCGCGCAGCGCTCTTCCCAGTTGCGTTCGGTCGGTGACATCGAGTTTCGTGCACGCCCGGTAGATGTGCCCCTCGACAGTGCGCACCGACACCACCAACCGGTCGGCGATCTCCCGATTGGTCAGCCCCGTCGCCACCATCGTCGCTATCTCCCGTTCGCGGCTGGTAAGCGGAAGCGGTTGTGCTGCAGCAAGTATCGCCGGGGTCGTCACATGATCGCACTGCTCGGCGAGAGCATTCGCCGCAGCGGCCGCATGGAGCGCCTCACCCCGGCGGCCCGCTGCCATCGCCGCGTGGGCGGCCTGCGCGTAGGCGTCGGCGGCGTCGATCGGGATCCCCAAGGCTTCGTACTCCCCGGCGATCTCGGTGAGGGCACCGTGATCCGCGGCCGCGACCGCCGCGGCCTGCGCCGCGGCGAGCGGCACCAACCGTCCGTCGCACACCTTCACGAGTTCGGCGAGACGCGCCGCAGTGGTGCTGTCACCGAATCTCGTCGCGGTGTACAACGCGAGGGCCTCTACGCCGAATTGCCCACTCTCCGAAGCTGTTTCAGCGGCACGTCGAGCGGTCTTCAGAGCACACGACAGTTCGCCGCGGGCCGCGAACAGCCACGCCCGCGCAAGCTCGTGCTGCACCGCATTGAGAAGCAACGGGCTGGTGCGCGCGGCGGCGACCTCCAGGACCGCGTCGGCGTCGGCGACCCGCCCCAGCATCGCGTATGCGACGACCAGCGGCCCGTACGCCGGGAACACCCATGCGATCGCGTTGGTCGGTGGACCGACACTCAACGCGGCGATCGCCTGTTCGAGGCGGCGTGCCGCGTCGACGACCCTGCCCCTGGCCAGTTCGACATCGGCGACGACGACGCTGGCCTGCCCCCACGCGAGATACTCGAGGCTGCTCGCGCTGTCGAGGAAACGGCGCGCCCGGCGTTCGGCGGCGTCGAACTCGCCTGCGAAGAGTTGCGCGTGCACCGACGCGACCGCGGCCATATACCGGAACAAGCCGTCGACCTGGTCCGCGACGGTGTCGTTGCGTGCCGCGGCAACATCCGCCGCGGCCGTGCGGCCGGACACCCCGTACGCCCACAACTGTGCATAGGTGGCGAATTCGACGGCCCAGGGCAGCAGGTCCGGTTCGGCCAGCACCGCGTCCGCCTCGGCGAGTCCCTCCTCGATGCGGTTCCGTGACACCGCACAGGTCGCTGCCAGCGCGCGCACGGCCAGTGCCAGCGCGGGATGCTCCACGCGGTCCCGCAGCAGCGCGAGCACCTGTTCGGCCGTCGCGACGTCGCCCTTGCCGAAGAACAGGTTGGCTGTGCGCGTCATGCCCCACCGCAGCACCTGCGCCGGATCGAGTTCGTCCGGGTCGAACCCGGCCAGTTGCGCCTCGGCTTCGTCGCACCGGCCGAGCCAGAGCAGCGTGCGGGCCAGCAGTTGCGCGGCGTCGAACCCGCCGCCCGCACGGACCGCGGCCCGCGCAAAGCGCTCGCCGAGACCGAAGTCGGCAAGTCTCATCGCGCTGCGCGCCGCCGACGTCAGCAGCGCGACATCGGGTGCGCGGTCACTCTCCAACGCCAGCGCGGTGAGCCGGATGTGCGCTGCCGGCGTCGACAGGTCGGACGAGCGCAGTGCCTCGACGAGTGTGCCGCGTAGCCGACGTGCCGCAGCACGGCCGACGCCGGCGCGGATGACCTCGCTGAACAGTGGATGCGCGTAGTGGACCTCGAGTTCCGAACCGTCCTCGCGGACGCTGATCAGGCCGCGTCGTTCGGCGTCTTCGATCGCATCTTCGGTGCCGATGGACGCGAGCGTGTCCAGGTCGATCGGCTCGCAGAACGCGAGGAGTTGCAGGCAGCGCAGGACGTCGTCGGGGAGTTGCGCGATGCGGCCCTCGAGCAGCGCGGCGAGTTCGGACGTGATGGCCACCCGCCCACGCAACTGCCAGACGCCACGTTTCTCGCGGAGCGTTCCGGCTTCGAGAGCACCCTCGACCAGGTGCCGGAGGAACAGCGCGTTTCCGCCGGACGCCTCCCACATGCGATCGGCGCTGAGTTCTTCGAGGGTTCCACCGAGCACCGACTCGATGTATTGGGTGCTCTGTTCGCGGCTGAACGGCGTCAGTTCGAGATGCTCGAGGTAGCCGTCCTTCCACAGCGACGTCACCGCGTCCGGCACCGACTCGCCGGTCCGGACGGTCGCGACGATATGCGCGACGCCGTCGATCGCGAGTTGATGCAGGAATGTCGCGGACAACTGGTCGAGCAGGTGCGCGTCGTCGACGCCGATGACCAGACCCGCGCCGTCCGCGAGCAGTGCTTCGCGGGCGGCGGCGAGGAAGTTCACGGGATCGCGTGAGGTCGCCGAACCCACCAGATGCGCGAACACGCCGAGCGGGATACTGCGGGCGGATTCGGTGCCCGCCACCCAGCGCACCCCGCCGGGCAACGATGCGGTCGCGAAACGAGCCAGGGTTGTTTTTCCGACACCGGCGGCACCGGTGAGCACCACCCCGCAGGTACCCGCGTCGGCCGTGAGGGCCCGCAGGATGACGTCGAACTCCCCCTGCCGCTGAACCAGCGGCCAGGTCTGGCTCATGGCCAGGAGTCTAGTCCCGGCAGGGGGTGCCTACAGCAACTCGGCGAACACCATGCGGTCGGCGGTTCGCCGACGTCAGGCCAGCACGTCGTGGCGCACGATGGTTTCGTCGCGGCCCGGTCCGACCCCGATGCACGAGATGCGCGCACCGGACAACTCTTCGAGACGCAGCACGTAGTTCTGCGCGTTCGTCGGCAACTCCTCGAACGTGCGGCAGTGCGAGATGTCCTCCCACCACCCCGGCATCTCCTCGTAGATCGGCTTGGCGTGATGGATGTCGGTCTGCGTCATCGGCATGTCGTCGACACGCACACCGTCCACGTCGTAGGCGACGCAGATCGGAATGGTGTCCAGGCTCGACAGCACGTCGAGTTTGGTGAGGAAGTAGTCGGTGATGCCGTTCACCCGGGTCGCGTAGCGGGCGATCACGGCGTCGAACCAGCCGGTGCGGCGGGCACGTCCGGTGGTGACACCGACCTCACCGCCCTGCTTGGCCAGGTATTCACCGTGGTTGTCGAACAGCTCGGTCGGGAACGGGCCGGAGCCGACACGGGTCGTGTACGCCTTGAGGATGCCGAGCACCGTGGTGATCCGGGTCGGGCCGATACCCGATCCGACCGCCGCGCCACCGGAGGTGGGGTTCGACGACGTCACGTACGGGTAGGTGCCGTGGTCGACGTCGAGCAGTGTGCCCTGCGAACCCTCGAGCAGGATCGTCTCACCGCGCTCGAGCGCCCGGTTGAGCTCGAGCCGGGTGTCGGTGATGCGATGCTTGAATCCTTCGGCCTGACCGAGCACCTCGTCGACGACCTGGTGCAGGTCCAGCGCCTTGCGGTTGTAGATCTTCGCGAGCACCTGGTTCTTGAACTCGAGGGCCGCCTCGACCTTCTGGGTGAAGATCTTCTCGTCCAGGACGTCGGCGGCACGCACACCGACACGGGCGATCTTGTCCTGGTAGCAGGGGCCGATACCGCGTCCGGTCGTGCCGATCTTCTTGGCACCGAGGAAGCGTTCGGTGACCTTGTCGATGGCCACGTGGTACGGCATGATCAGGTGCGCGTCGGCGGAGAGCAGCAGACGGGACGTGTCCACACCGCGCTCTTCGAGGCCCGCGAGCTCCGTGAGCAGCACACCCGGATCGACGACGACACCGTTCCCGATCACGTTGGTGACACCGGGGGTGAGAATGCCCGACGGGATCAGGTGCAACGCGAACTTGTCGCCGTTCGGGAGGACAACGGTGTGGCCCGCGTTGTTGCCGCCCTGGTATCGCACAACCCACTGGAGGCGTCCGCCCAGTAGGTCGGTAGCTTTGCCCTTGCCCTCGTCGCCCCACTGGGCGCCGATCAGGACGATTGCCGGCATTCGCTGTCTCCTAAGCAGGTATCGAGGTGCGGGCGGTCTCGCCTGCAGGTTCCTGCCGCCACCGGGCAGCAGCCGGGACGTCAGTCTAGTCGACGGCCGGTTCCCCATCGTGCCCGGCGTCGCCGGATCGCCCGGCACCCGCATTCTGGCCTTCACTACAGTGGACGACGAAGCTGGACACCTGACCGAACCGATCTGCTGCGAGGAGCCCTGTTGACCCCGGTCGTGCTCAAATGTGGTGAAACACCCGTACCGCTGGCGCTCACGCCGGTAACCGCGGTATCCACGGCCGCGCTGCCGGAAGCCGACGACTTCGAGGACGTGTTCGCCAACCTGGAGGCCGTCGAGGACCCGAGGTTGATCGTGGTCGGCGACGACGCCGCGTTCGCCGCCACCCTCACCCGGCTGATGCGCACCGACCGACTGGGGATCGAGCTGGCGTACGTGCCCGAGAAACGCACACCCGCCACGGAGGCTTACGGGCTGCGCATGGGCTCGAAAGCGGCGGCCGAGGCATTGCGGGGCACTGCCCGGTCCATCCCACTGATCCGCGACGACGCCGGGATCGCCCTGGTGGGTCGTGCACTCGTCGAAGGCGAGGGCCCCGATCTCGTCGGGGAGGCGTACGTCGACGACGCGCGACTGTTCTCGGGCACCGTTCCTGGCATGCGCATCGAACCGACGCCGACGATGCCGGGCCTGCGCGCGGCGATCGACCGTCCGCGCTGGTTCGGCGGATACCGCTGGACGGAGGGACGCGCCGTGCAACTCGGAACGCCGGGCGCGATACTCACGCGGGACGGTGTCACGAACCCGCGGGCGGTGAAACGCTCCACCTTCTACCGACACGACCGGAACTGGCTACTGGTGTTCTGAGCCGCCGCGAGTTCGCGGAGGCCCACCCCGATTGAGTTGTGCCAGTTCGTCTGCGGCCGCGCACAGGGCCGCCCGCAGCGACGGCGGTTCGACGACCTCCACACCGCCACCGAGGGCGAGGAACTGGTCGACCGCGACATCCGCACCTTCGAGCATCAGGCCGACCGTCACCCACCCGTCGTCACCGGATGCGATCGGTTCGACGTCGGCGGCTCCGGCTCCGACGACCCGCGCGAGCCGATGCCACGCGCTCGGCGACAACCGAACCGTGCACGCGAATCTTCGGATGTCACGATCGAATTCGAGCCTGGCTGCCGACCACCACGCGGCGAGGTCGAAATCATCCGGCCTGCATACCGATTCGTCGAGAACAGCAGCATCGGCGATTCGGCCGATTCGGTAGCTGACGATGCGCCGGCTGTGCGCGGCGACGAGATACCAGATGCCCGCCTTGGCGACGAGACCGAGTGGGTCGAGGGTGCGGGTGACGATCGTACCGTCGCGGCGGTACCGGATGCGCAGCTTCCGTCCGTCGAACACGGCGGTAGCCGCGATCGAAAGCTGTTCGGTGCCACCTGGTTCGGTGAACCAGCCGGGCGCGTCGACATGAACACGATCACGCCAGACCTGCGCCGCGGCCCGCAGCGGCAACGGCATCGACCCGAGCAGCTTGGCTCGGGCCGAATCGACCTCGACGCCGAGTTCGGCGGCGAGAGCAGGCACGCCCAGCAACATGAGGGCCGCGGTTTCCGGCCTCGTCAGTCCGCTCAGGCGCGACTGCCACCCGTCGAGCAGCCGGACCCCGCCGCCGGGGCCGCTCTCCGTCCATACGGGTACCCCCGCCGCGGACAGCGCCCCGATGTCGCGATACACGGTGCGGACCGAGACACCCAGTTCGTCCGCGAGGACCTGCGCGGTGACACCGGGACTGCCCTGGAGGCGAAGCATCATCTCGAGCAGTCGGGCCGATCGCATGGCTCGACATTAGATGGCTGATTCGTTGAACCGGTCAGCGATCGAAGGCAACCGAGGACCACTTTGCGACGGCCCCGATATTCCAGTTGCGCCAGATCCGCGCGGCCATCGCCAGCAGACGCTGAGCAACACGGGCGAAGACCCCATGAGTGGTCCGGCCACCGCGCTCCTCCAGGTTGCGCTGTGCTGTGAGCGTGAAGTTGACCGAGCGGACAGAGGTGCAGGTCGGCGGCGAGCCAGCCGCCGGGCACACCGAGATGCTCACGGTCGACGCGCAGTTCCGGTCATGGTGCTGGCGTCGTGCTCGCGGCCGACGGTTCTGTTCGTGTCCGGTAGCGATGTCCGCGGCCGGGACGATGCAGCAGCCAGTTGTCGACCGTTTCCGGCAGCCATCCATCGATCGCCCCGATGCGAACATCTGCGGGCGGGAGCATCCCCTTCACCCGGTAGCTCTTGATGGTGTTCACCGAGCAATCGACGCGTGCTGCGAACTCTGCGATGGACAATCCGCGAACGGTCACGCGCCCAGACTACATCCGAACACGCCCATGATACGCCCGAACAGGCGTATCATGGGCCCTATGAGAAGCAGGGCTACGGAAGCGGGCACCGGCGCGGGCGATAGAGTCGGGGCGTGACCGCTTCGAAGAAGTCTCCCGCGGCGGAGAGGACTGGTGACACGGATTCGCGGACCGCACTCATCGAAGGTGCTCAGCGTCTACTTGCCCAGCGCCCACCGAGCGCGATTACCGGCAAGCAGATCGCGAAGGAATCCGGCGTCCACTACGGGCTGATCTATCACTACTTCGAGTCGAAGGACGCACTGTTCCTGACGGCGATGCAGGAACTGACGGCGGACTACATCGCGTATCGAAGCGCGACGGTCGACCGATCGATAGCTCTCCCTCGCCTGCCGTTCGAAGGTCATGAATTGTGGTGGCGGGCGGCCGCCAACTTTTCCGCAGACGGTGGCGCATCCTATACATCGCTGGGGTGGACATACCCCGTGATGAATCATGAGCTGGGTGAAATCCTCAAACATCATCCGGAGGTATCGGAGTTCACGGCCAAATCGCACATCGTGCGGGAAGTGTGCCTGAATTTCGGGTGGATGTTCTTCAAGGAGACGCTGGCTCACGGGATGCAAATCAGTGAGGAGCAGATGGCCGAGTTGGGACATTTCATCTCGGAGAGATAGTCCCAACTCGGCCATCGAGGATGTACCGAACTCTACGCAGGGTTGCGCGCCGTGTCGGTCCTGAGCAGGAGTGTGCCGAGCCGCTTGGCTTCGCGTCCGGGATCGATCAGCAGGAAGCCGGCCACGCCACCGGCAAGGACGATCATGCCCGAGACGATGAAGGCTTGGCTGTAGCCTTGCCCCTCACCGGAGGCGTCGACAATCCACCCGAACACGGTGGGGCAGACGACCCCGGCTGAGGTGATGATCGCGACGTAGATGCCCAGCGCTGCCCCTCGTTGCAGAACCGGCAGGAATTCGGAGAGCAGCGTTGCTCCGGTGGTGAAGGTGACCAGTCCGAGTCCGAAGCCGACGCACAGCGCGACGATCTGCGCGGTTCCCGGGGCCATCTGTGTGCTGACGATGATGAAGATGCCGGCGAGGGTGACACTGCCCGCAGCCATGTAGCCCCGTGCAATCTTGCTGCTGACGCCGTTCTTCATCAGTTTTTGTGTGACGAACGCTTGGCTCAGCAGGAAGAAGATCGCGGTGAGCGACACCGACATGACGATCGTCGACGCACCTTGCGCGGAGTATCCCTGGGCCTTGCGGAGGAAGGCCGGCAGCCACGCGGAGACAATCGCAAGGGCCCAGTAGGCGGCGAATCCGACGCACACGGTGCCGATGTAGGTGCGGCTGAGCAGCAGTGTCCGGTAGGGGACTCGTCCGTCGCCGTCGAAGACGGATCCGCTCAGTGCGGCGCCCTTGGCGCTGCCGGTGTAGGGACCGTCCTTGCCGACGAAGTACCAGACCGCCATCCACACCACACCGGCGGCACCGACGGCGAAGAAGGCCCAGTGCCAGTCGTGGTTGCTGATGATCCAGGTCAGCGCAGGCGCTGCGACAGCAATGCCACCGAACGCACCGACATTCTGCAGGGCGATCGGCATTGTGCGTTCGTGGTCGCGGAACCATTGAGTGGCTGCGTGGAACGACAATCCTGCCGAGGGACCCTCACCGAGGCCGAGGATGATGCGCGAAATCAGGATGATGAGGAATCCGGGTGCCAGCCAGATCGAGAATTGGCTGATCGACCAGATCGCGACCATGATGAACAGCAACCATTTCATGCTGCGCTTGTTGGCCAGGAAGCCGGCCGCGACCGCAGAGAGGGAGAACAGGAAGTAGATCGAGCTTGCGAGCAGTCCGTACTGGCTCGCGTTGATGTTGAGGTCTTCCATGAGCGGGACGGCGACGAGGCCGAGAACTGCTTTGTCTGCCCAGTTGACCAGGGCGAGAGCGACGAGCATGGCTGTCACTGCCCAGGCTCGTCGGGTGGATCGATGCGCTGCAGGTGCAGCGGCAAGGGGGGCGTGCGCGCCGACTTCAAGGGACATGTCGATCAACCTTCGATTCTGGTGACCACGTTATCGGGCAGGGGCAGTATTTGGGGAGATGGACTCGAGCGTGAAGTGGTCGAGGTTCACGTCCTGGGTCATGGCCCAGTACTCGAACGAGGTCCACGGCATGTTGGTGGTGACACGGCCGGCGCTGTTGCGGTACCACGTGCCGCCCGCCGAGACCGACCAGACCATCTCACCGAGTCGCTGGTCCAGGGCTTCGTTGTACTCCTCGAAGGCCTCGTGGTTCACTTCGACAACACTGGCGTCGCGCTCGATCATGGTCTTCACGAGGTCAGCGATGTAGCGCGACCAGTTTTCGGCTTGGAAGAAGATGCTTCCGCCGGTGCCGATGTTGGTGTTGGGCCCGTACATGATGAGGAAGTTCGGGAATCCGGGCACTGCCATACCGAGGTAGGCGCGCGGGTCGTCATCACCCCACACCTCGCGGTTCGACTGTCCGTTGCGGCCGTAGATCGAGTAGGACGCCAACATCTTCGATGCTTCGAACCCGGTGGCGAACACGGCGATGTCGACGGGGTGGCGCTGGCCGTCGTCATCGACGATCGCGTCGGATTCGAAGCGAGGTGTGCGGCAGTTGACCAGGTCCACGTTGTCGCGGCGAAGCATGCGGTACCAGCCGTTGTCCCGCAGCATGCGTTTGGTGAAGGGCGGGTAGTCCGGCAGTACCTTCGGTAGCAGATCCTGGCGGTCACCGAGTTCGTCCGCGATGTACTGGGTGAGGACCTCACGCATGCGTGCATTCTCGGCGCTGATCGAGCCGTCGTCGCTCCGCCAGGTCGGATCCACTGTCTGGGCGGGGCGCATGACGTCGTTCTGAGACAGCAGGGTGCGGGCGCGGAACCATCGTTCGTAGGCGGGCACATTCGCCAGCAACCATTTCTCGCCGTCGGTGACGTTGTGGCTGTAGTTCTCGACACCCACGTTCCACTGGGCGCTGCGCTGGAAGACGGTGAGCGTGTCGACGATCGGGGCCAGTGTCGGACCGATCTGATTGCCGCTGGCCCCGGTGCCGATCAGCGCCACCCGCTTGCCGTCCACCGCGACCGAGTGGTCCCATTCGGCGGCGTGGAACACCGGTCCTTCGAAGTTGGTGAGGCCCGGGAGGTCCGGGATGCTGGGGCGGTGCAGGAGACCGGCGGCGCTGACGACGACGTTGGCGCGGATCTCGCGGGCGTGGCCGTCGGCCGTGCGGACGGTCACCAGCCATACCCCGTCGTGTTCGCGCCACTCGGCGGTGAGCACCTCGGTGTTGTAGCTGATGGCGTCGGTGAGTCCCTCGAGTTCGACGCATCGACGGATGTAGGCGAGGATCTCGGGTTGTTTGGCGTAGTACCGCTCCCAGTCGGGATTGCGAGCGAAGGAGTAGGAGAAGTAGTGGCTGGCGATGTCGACGCCGCAGCCGGGGTAGGTGTTGTGATGCCACGTGCCACCGCTGTTGTCGCTCTTCTCCACGACCTCGAAGGAGATTCCGAGCCTGGCGAATCGCCGTGCGGCGGCGATCCCGGACAGGCCGGCGCCGATGATGACGATATGGAAGTCGTCGGCTGCCTGCGGTCGCCCTGCCGACCACTCGACCTCTGCGGTGTCGGACAAGCCCATCTCTTTGTGCAGCATCGCGTGCTCGGCAGCGGGCAGGGCGGCGCCCCGGGCTCGGTCGAGCAGGGTGTCCACCAGCGACAGTTCGGGTGAGCTGTCGGCGTCGATGGACACGATGGCATCTGCCAGTCGTTCACGGATTTCTTCGAGGGCGGCGTCGGGGAAGGTGTGATCCCAGGGGTTGGCGCCGGTGATATGTCCCGCCCACCGGTCGGCCGGGGAGAGGTCCGCGGTGAGCTCGCACAGGGTGAGCAGTTGGCTTGCCGGTTCGCCGTCACGCAGCAATGCCAGCAGTTGGTCACGGCTCATCGTTGTCGGTTCGGTCATGATGTCGGGTTCTCCTCGAGATGTCACTGGTGGGGGGCGGCCAGGACGCGGTCGACGCGGTCGCGCATCCATGTCCGGGTGATGTGGTGTTTGTCGGCTGGGTAGCGGTTGATGACGTGTTCACCGCGCTCGAACAGCGCCATGTGTTTGTCCGGTGAGGCGAGGTGATCGAGTAGTCGTTCGCCGTCGGCGAGGGAGACCATCGGGTCTGCGTCGCCTTGCAGGAGCAGATAGGGGCAGGTCAGGTCGATGCGTTCGGCGGAAAGTTCCATCGACTCGAACACTGCTCGCACGTCCTCGGGAGAGGCATCGTTGCCGCAGAAGGTGCCGAGTTTGCGGGCGTAGCTGCGACGCACCAGGGTCGAGGCCATCGACAGGACCGGTCCGTTGCTGCATACGGCCGCGAACACCGGGTACCGCGAGGCGATGAGAACGACGAGGGCGCCGGCCATGCTGTTACCGAGCGCCGTGATCGGCATCGATCCTGCGCGCATGACCAGGTAGTCACAGACCTGCTCGTAGGAATCGAGCCACCGGGTTGTCAGATAGTGCTCGTGGACGAACCGCGTTTCACCTTGTCCGGGCCCGTCGATGACCACGGCGAGAAAGCCCTCCTCGACCAGTGGCAGAGCGGTACTTTCCCAATCCATCGACCACCCGTCGACACCGCCGTGTACCAGCACCACCGGATGAGGCCCCGGCGTCGAGGGAGTGATGACCCACGCAGCCATCGGTCCGCCGACGGTGTCGATGACGACGTGCTCGTACCGAGGATCGTGTTCTCGCGCCGTGGCGAAGTTGGCCGCCGCCGCAAGGTACGTTGCGCGCCGTTCGGCGGTGTTCTCGAGGTCCATGACCTGGCTGATGCGCTGCAATGACGATGCGCGGGCATACAACATCGACTGCCCCAGCACGGTCGTGGGCACATCCGGCGCTTCGGCGCGGGCCAGGAGCTGATCGGCCAGCGCCAGCGCCGACCGCTTCCAGGAAGCGGTCTCTGCGGCGAGTTCCATCAACCGCAGCCCGTCACCGAGTTCGACGCCGTAGGCGTGTAGCCGATGCACGGTGAACTGTCGCAGCGCAGCCTCGGTCGTTGCCGCTTCGTCCTGTGTCCCCGCGATTCCCGTCGGATATCTGAGGTCGTCGACGAGTGCGGGCCGTGCACTTGAAGTCACGGGTATTCTCCTTCGGAGGTGCTCAGGAAACGCGCACCGGTTGCGGCACAACAACAATCGAGGCAGGTTTCGGTGCGCCGCCGCAGCAGTGCGCGGGGCGTGTGATGTGGGGTGCAGGTTTCGGGGTTTGTCAGGCCCCGTTGGTGGCCACGGTCATCGCGTCGGAGATGATCCGCAGACCGACATGGCCGATGGCGCCGCCGTCGACGGGAATGTCGACTCCGGAGATCCACGAGGCCGCGTCGGACATGAGGAAGGCGACGATGGGGGCGACGTCTGCGGGTGCTCCGACCCGACCCAGCGGGATCAGGCTGAGGTGCGCGTCGATGAAGTGTTGCGGAGTGCTGTTCTGCATGGGGGTGTGGATGTATCCGGGCAGAACACTGTTGACGCGGATACCGCGGGGCCCCAGTTCCATGCTGGCGATTCGTGAGAGTCCACGAAGCGCCCATTTGCTCACCCCGTACCCGGCGGCAAGGTGCGCGCCGACTCCTGCGATGGAGCTGATGTTGACGATCGACCCGCTTCCGGTTGACATCAGCGGTGCCATGGCCTGGATCGCCAGCAGCGGGCCGGTGGTGTTGACCGCGAGCAGCGTGTTCCAGTCCTCTAGCGAAATGTGTTCCAAACGACCGGCTTTCCCACGTGCGCCGACGATGCCGGCATTGTTGACCAGTCCGAAGATCGAGCCGTAGGTCGCCTCGAGTTCGCTGGCCAACCGGGACCAGTCGGTGGGTGATGTCACGTCCATGTGCCGATAGGTCACGCCGTGGGGCAGGTCGCCTTCGGGCTCGAGAAGATCGGTGACGACCACAGTCGCTCCCTGACCGGCCATCAACTCGGCTTCTTCTCGGCCTTGTCCGCGAGCGCCTCCGGTCACCACGACGACCCGACCTTCCAGTTCTGCATTCATGCGTTCTACCTGCCCTTCTCTGCGGTCTCCCGCGGACATTCGATGTGTGATGCCAACCGCGACAGCTCCAGTGTTGTGATCTATCCCACTGCTAAGATAGGCCTTGACTGACAGATCAGTCAACCCACTGGAGAGGTGCGATGACACGCCACGAACAAGCAACGAAGCACGAGAACGGAGCCGGCCACACAGCGCCGGGCCGCGACGAGGTCGCCACGGGAGCGAGCGATGAGGTGCACGACGCCGAGCCGGACTACCGCTTCACCTTGGCCAACGAGCGCACCTTCCTCGCATGGATCCGGACCTCTCTCGCCCTGTTGGCCGCCGGCGTGGCAGTCGGTGAACTGTTCGCTGACGCGTCCGATGGTGTCGGGCACGCCACACTGGCCGTGACGTGCGTCGTCGTGGCGACCGCACTGTCCTTCGGCGCGTTCCACCGATGGCGCCACGTGCAGTCGGCGATGCGCCGAGGCGCACCGCTGCCATCGGCCGTCCTTGTGCGCGTGACGATCATCGGAATATGCGTGATCGCGGGCGTGTGCGCGCTGGTTGTGGTTGCGTGAAGCCCGCAACACCCCGAGATCCCGGTCTCCAACCGGAACGAACCGTCCTGGCATGGCGCCGAACGACTCTCACCGGCACATGCCTGGCATTCCTGTGCTACCGCGCCTGGACCCGGGACGATCATTGGGCAACGAGCGCGTTGCTGACCTTCAGCGCACTGCTTGTTGTCCTGTTGTGTGTCGGCATGGCGATTCGCGCGCGCCGCTATCGACTCGACCATGCCTCGCCAGAACCCCTGCCGGCCTCGCTACTGATGGTCACCACCGCCGTCGTCATCGGCGTCGGCGTACTACTTCTGGCAACTATCCAGCACTCCTACACCTGAATCCACCGACGCCCCCGACGGGTAGCGGCGTGTCGAGATAAAGAAAGTGCCCCCTGAACTGGGATGATTGATGTTCTTCACGCAAAAATCAGTCCAGTTCGAGAAAGGCACTTCCAGTGCAAGCGTCCCACAGGTTCAGCGCCGGATCCGCACTGTTCGACGACGACAACATCGTCTCGTACAGCGGCCTGATACCGGTGATGACCTTGGTGCTGCAGACAGGCCTGTCCGACCTGCTGGCCGAGAAGATCACGATCACCACCTCGAAAATCAAATCCGGGGCGGCAAACCCCGCTCCGAAACTGTCCACCCTGATCGCCGGGATACGGCTGCGCTCAGGCAAGACCGGATCCGGCAAGGGTGCCGGGCACATGATCGCCGGAGCGACCGCCACTGCCCGCTCCGCCGGCGCAGCAGCACAGATCCTGGTACGCGGCGACTCCGCGTATGGCACCCGCAAGGTCGTCCGTGCCTGTCTACGCGGCGGCGCCGAGTTTTCGCTGGTGACGACGAAGAACACGGCCATCATGAAGACATCGCATTAATACCCGACGATGCGTGGACGCCGGTGCAGTACACCCGAATGCGGTTCGTGACCCGGACACCGGAGCGTGGATCTCCGACGCCGAGGTCGCCGAAATCGAGTACACCGCGTTCGCCTCCACGAAGGACCGGACCGCCGCCCGACTGGTGGTGCGCCGCGTCAAAGACGCCCGCTATCTCGACGCACCGATCCCCGTGTGGCGGCATCACCCGTTCTTCACCAACTCGGCCCTGCCGACGGTGGAGGCCGACCTCGTCCACCGCAAACACGCCATCATCTTTGGCGGTATTCGCCGACTTGATCGACGGTCCACTCGCCCACATCCCGTCCGGTTCGTTCGCCGCGAACTCTGCGTGGGTGCTGTGTGCGGCGATTGCCCACAACCTGCTGCGCGCCACCGGCATCCTCGCCGGTGAGCGGTACGGCCGCGCCCGCGGAGCGACACTGCGCCGCAAGATCGTTGCCGTCCCTGCCCGCTTGGCCAGGCCGCAACGCCGACCGATCCTGCACTTGCCCAGCTACTGGCCGTACGCATCGCGATGGTTGCGGTTGTGGCACAACGTGATCGGAGATGCACCTTCCGTGGCTGCCTGAACTCGCCCATCTCCGACGCCGTCGGGTGACCTCGTTCGTAGTGGAAAAGCTGGGTAGACCGGCGGGTACCGCATGCCCGCAGTCGTTGTCATGCACGCCGGTCGGCCGTGTGCTTGCCTCACCAGCGAGTCGGTGGATTCAGGCTAATCTCTCCTGGTTCGGGCGGGGGTACGCCCGCGGCTCCAGCATCGTCTCTCTCCCGGCCGCGCCCTCTCGTCGTGAAAACACGATGCATAGGGCTCCCGCATTGCCGACGCGAGTGACGGGTGTCTGACGGGTGCCGCCGGCCAGCCAGGACCTGAGGTCCGGGGGTCGCGACCAGTTCGCGGTCACGCCAGGTTGGACGTCGGTGTCGTGCCTGCGGTTCCCGGCCAGGCGGGGGAGGGTGGCCGACGCGAAATCGTCCGAACGGCCCGCGCACGGCAGGAGACAGTGGAAGCCGCCGGCACCGGGCTGGTGTCGACGGCTCCGATCCCGAGCGGAAACGCTGCGCTGCGCAGGTCTTCCCGAAACGGGGGCGACAGTGCCTGTCATCGCGGCCTCTCGGCACGTGGTCGCTCGGAGCGACGCAAGGGGTGGTACCCGGGGCATGTCCAGGCACGTCATCACCGCTGGTAGACGACGGTCCGAACGACACTGGAGCCCGTTTGAGTCGGTCGATCCGCATATGACGCGTTACCCGCATATCCCGCGTATGCTGGTAGCAGAGTTAGGGGGTGGATTCATGTCGCAGGGATCTGAATCAGCGCCGCAGGATTACCTCGACGTCGCAGCGCTGATCGAGGAGCTGGCAGACAACGGCGAGAGTGTCGGCATCGTTGCTCTGCCGGAGACAGCTCCGTCGTTCGTCTTCGTGGACTGCCGTTGGGGCGACTCGGACACACCTGCGCGGAGCCTGGGGTCGGACAGGTTGCACGAGGCGTTGGGGAGGTGGATGCATGGTTACCGTCTGTCGCCTCTGCGGCCTCTCGGTGACGCCGCGCGCCGTGCCTTCACAGTGTGGGTGGCGGACCCCAAGCGGGACACTCATCAGCTCGGCCTGCCGTTCGCTGTAACGATGCTTGCCGCCGATTCATCGCCCGATGCCGCCGCGGAGGCTGATGCTGACGAGTGGGGGCCGGCGATCCCGGACGAGGAAGCCGCCACCCTCGAGCAGGCGAACTTGAAGCTCCAGGTCGAACACCGTCGCCAGGAGCTGAGTGCGTCGATGTCGAGGACGGAGGCCGCCAACCTGCTCGGCGTCTCGCCGCAGACGGTCTCGGAGTGGGTCGCCCAGCACAAGCTCGTCGGGCTCAAGGACGGCCGGGAATGGCGGTTCCCTGCCTGGCAGTTCACCCCCGACAACGCGGAACCGGTCCTCCCGGACCTGGACCGACTCGTGGCCGCCTTCCCCGGTGGCGAGGTGAGCTTGTCGCGGTGGATGAACCGGTCGAACGACAACTTCGCCGGCAGAACGCCTGCACAGGAGATGGCCCGCGACAGTGACCATGTGATCGCGATCGTCGAAACCCTGGTTGCCACCTGATGGCCAAGCCGCTCGACCAGCCCTCCCGACCCTTGCCGAAAGCTGACTACCGGTGGATCTGGACTCCGACCGACGGTGCCGCCGCACCGTGGTTCCGGGTCTATCACCGCACCGCCCACGTCCCTGACGGGGTCACCTTCCGAACCTTCGGACCGTTGAACCGATTCGATCACCACACGCCACCGGTCACCGCGAAAGCGATCGACCCCGACGGGCGGTCGGTGAGCTACTTCGGGGTGAATCTGGCGACGGCGGCGTGCGAGGTGTTCGGAGAAGCAGGCGTCGCACCGGTGTGCCCGGGCTTCCGCGTCACACTCGTGCGGCCAGTGCGGGAGATCGTCACCTACGACCTGGCCCAGCCCAACGCAGCGATGGCCATCGGCGCGGTCCCGGCGCTCGCCTCTGGCAACGAGAACCGTGAGCTGACCCAGCAGTGGGCTCAGGCCATCTACGAGGACCAACCCACCGCGACGAAGGTGGAAGGCATCCGCTACCGGACCGCATATCGCGACGACTACTCGATCGTGTTGTGGGATTGCCCCGATGCGGTCGAGGTTGCCATGGACGCGAAGGGGCAGCCTCTCGACATTCCCCTCAATGAGGGCCGGGGGCGAAAGCTCCTGCTGAAGGCACTCGCCGGCACCGGTATCCCGGTCACTTTCCCCGCGGCCGACGACTGCACGAGATGCTCGCCGGCGGGCTCGGCCACCTGACGTGCCGTGACATCTACATCTCCGGTGAGCAGCGCGACCGCGGCCGGTCGTCGCGGCGGCGAGTAGTGGCGAGTAGTCAGGAGCGAACCGCGGGCAAGGTCAGGTGGGTGGAAGATCTGCGGAGCATGTCGGAGGCGTAGGTCAGGATCAGGGCCCGATCTGCACTCAACGCGAAGGGTGGGCAGCGTGCACGATCCAGGGAAGACCGTCGTCGCAGTCGAAGGCGATACCGCACAGGCGAAGTACGCCAAGACGAAGGAAATGTAGGGAGTCGCGTTCGGCGACATCACTTTCAGCAAGGAACCGCTGCGGCGCGGCGATGACCGTGGGCAGATCTACGTCGTCGAGTTCGATTCGGGATGGATCACGGTTGGGTACAGGACGATCTGGCCGGACCGCCGCAGCAAACTCGACACCGAGTTCGAGAACCGGTACGGCTGGACCGTCGAGCGGGACTGGCAGTCCGGATCGTTCTCCGCCCTTCCAGTCGCAGGCGGGACTCGGCCGGCACTGAGAGAGCTGGAGATCCAGGTCCTCGATTTCATCCGGCGTATCCCTGGCGTGCAGGTGTTCAGCGACGAGCTGCCGGATCGTGGCCGCGGAGTGTGCGGACCGGAGAGACCGAGACCTTCCGTGGGCGGTCGTTCGGTGACCTCGTGGCGTGCGCGGATGTTCTTGCGCGGCGCAGTCCGACGGACTGAACCCGAGTGTGGGGGACATGCCATTGTCGCAGGTAGCGGATGTTTTCGTGTGGCCGTGAGGCGGGAGCGTTGCGAGAGGCGGCGGCTCGGGGGCGAGTCGCGTTGCGATTCATGTAGACCCTATGTAAAACTCTGGGCATGGTGAAGATCGTGATCTCCGACGTGACCCCCGCCGAACTCGCCGCGGTCACCGATGCCCTGGCGGCCGCCGGCCGCGAACATCATGTTGTCCAGATCGTGTGGAACCAGGACGAAGCGGCGGCGCTGCTGGCCGAGCTGAAGCAGACGCAGGTGCGGTTCCTGCGGTTGCTCGTCGAGTGGGACGGCGTGCTGACCGCGGACGCGTTGCGTGAAGGCGGGGAGACGTTGCGCGGGTCGACCGGGCCGATCACCAAGGCGATCGCCCGTCTTGCCGGTCGCGGCGAGATCCGCGGCGGCCTTCCGGCGGTGTTCGACAGCGTCTACGACCCGAACAACCGCGCGTTTCAGAAAGTTCGCGCGTACCGGACGGACGCGGCCACCCTCGCAGCGTTCCGGGCCGCGTTCGACCAGATCGACGGATGAGGAGGCCGACGCCGATGAGGGCGTCGACGAACGTCTTGGACGTGCTGGTCGGGAAACACACTGTGGTGCGTCGGCCCGGCTCACGCAGCCGTCGCGAGGTACTGCTGGTGAAGGCCGCGGCCGCCACCGCCGTCGCCACCGCGCTGGTCATGGCCGCCGGCATCGTGATGCTCGTCGTGTAGCCCTGGTCGACACCGGAGCCCCCGACGGCGGTGTCGCTGACGATGACGCTCGCCCCGGTCGGGATGCTGACCGCGATCTACGCCATGATCAGCGCCGCCGGGAACGCACGCGATCACCGCGACGTCTTGACCGGACGCGAGATCTCGGCCATGCTGCTGCCCCTGGCAGAGCCGTGGCTCCAGGCGCGCGAGGCGGTGAGAACGATTCAGGCAGCCGACGGGCGCGACGGCGTTCGGGTGCGTGAGGCAGCCGAAATCCAGTGGGCGATGGCCGAACACGTGAGACCGCAGCCACCCTCTACATCCAGGTGCCCGCGGTCCCGGTGGACGCGGTGCATCAGGCCACCCTCGACCTCGAGGCGGCCATGCAGGATCACGCGGACTGGCTTGCGACGCTCGCCGCGACGCACTCCGGCGCTGCTGCGTAACCCGGGCGGTGAGGCGCACAGGTCCAGCAGGGCGCCGGTGCTGGCGCGACCCGTTGTGCGTTCGCATAGCGCACTACCGAACCTAGGCAGGAGATCGACGTGCCTCATCTTGATGACCACCATTCGGTGCTTTCGCGTGCGAGCCGGGAGCGCGGGGCGTGAAGAAAAGGTGGCTCTGCGGATACTGCGGGTTCCCGCTGGCCGTGGGGTGGGCGAACCGCTGCCGAATCTGCCTCCACCACAACCTGGGATCGCGGGGCCGATGGCGCTTTCGGCACTCGAGCACGGCACGCTACTTCGACGATGCCGACCGGGACTCGGGCGGTGGTACCTCGACAACCGGGGGTTGATCGAGCAGTAGTACCGCGAGAGCGACGCGAACTCACGGAACACGCTGTACCGAGCGGTGCTGCGAACGGAGGATTCGGTGATGCGCGGCCACCGTGTAGGCGCTGCATCATCCGAACCGCCGCCCCCACCGCGAGACGCAGCACCCCGAGGATCCGGCGCCGCCGATCCGTCGCGGGCAACGCGAACTGCGCCGCGGACCGAAGCGCCGCCGCGGCCGCCTACTCGGCCCCTGCGTACGTGGCAGGACGCGGAGGACTTCGCCGAGCACTGGATGCGCAGCAACGGTTATGAGGACGCGCACAAGACACCACCCCGGCGCGGACGGAGGTATCGACGTCACGTCGGCTCGCGCGATCGCTCAGGTGAAGTTCCAAACGAAGAAGGTCTCACTACCCGAGGTTCAACGGTTGAGCGGAATCGCCCACGCCGAGGGCAAGGACGCGATCTTCTTCTCCTCCAGCGGCTACACAGCTCAGGCCAAGGCATGGGGGGACCAGCATGGGGTCCTGTGCCTGAGATACCGCCCGCGGATAGACCCACGCTGAGCCCTCAACGTGGCAGCACCAGGTACGGCCCGGTCACGCTGGTGCCACCTCGATACTGAATCCGTCGGTGGCGCCCCGCCGGTGTTCTGGGCGTTGGCTCTGCCCACTGCCGCTGTGACCGGGCTGGTGCTCGGCCTGTGCGCACTCGCCGGCGCCCGGACCGCGGTCAGGCTCACGCGAGCGACGACGCCGCGGTCGTGGCAGTGGCGGCAGATGTTCGCCCTTTGCGTCGCGTTCTCCACGCTGCTGCTCAGCCTCCCGGCGGCCGCATGGATCGACCTCGCGACGGTGCTCGCGCCCGGCATGATCGCTGCGGTCGGGTACGTGTGCGCGTTGCTGATCTGCCCGCCGCTCGATCGAGCGATCGCCGACGTCACCGGCCGCGTTGCTTCCTGAAGTGAGCTGAGGGCGCAGCAGTGGCGCATCTGTAGAGTGGCCGCATGCACAGGCCAGACGATCCTCACGTCGAGCTGCCGCGTCGTATGCGCGTCATGGGCACGTCCGGTTCGGGTAAAAGTCGACTGGCAGAACAGATTTCGAGACGTTTAAATGTTCCTCGACTCGAACTTGACGCGGTCTTCTGGGATGCCGACTGGACGTATCGCGATCTCGCCGATGCGCATGCGCTGATCACCGAGTTCACCGCCGACAATCCGGACGGCTGGGTGATCGACGGGAACTGGACCTCACGGTTGGACGGCCTGCTCGATCCAGGAACGCCGGGCGGCGCCGACGCAGTGGTCTGGCTCGACCATTCCCGCCTGGTGGTGATGGGGCGAGTGATCCGGCGGACCCTGCGGCGAGGTCTGCTCAGGGAAGAGCTCTGGCACGGGAACCGCGAGAGGCCGACGTCGTGGCTCAGACGTGATCCGGAGAAGAACATCATGCTGTGGGCGTGGAAACAGCATCCGGTCACCCGTGATCGCATGGCGGCGCGCACGACCGCTGGGTGGCCGGTGATCAGGTTGTCGGAGCAGCTTGAGGTGGATGCCTGGCTCGCGTCGCTGGACGCCTAAAGCGAAGCTCACGGGGGGTGCAGGCGGTACCTCGATGTCGGGGTTCCGCCTTCTGTGCTGATACCCCACCCGCTGGGCGACGTACGCGGATCAGGCGCTGGTGTTGTACGCGGCGCGTGCGGCGGTGATGACTGATCCACCCCGGCATTTCCGGAGAGCTCAGTGCGTGAGCACCTCCCCCGGATTGAGGGTGCGCACCCGATCGTAGTGGAGCGCCTCGGCGTGGTCCGACAGTTCGCGGCGGTCGGATGAACGCACCCGAGCGAACGCTGATCCCACCCCACGCGGTGAAGTCTGCAGCCCACGTCTGGACTACGGCGCCGTCGAGGAGCACGACCCCGGCCTGATCGAAGCGATGCGCCTGCACAACCTGGTCTGGGCGGACGACTGAATCACCGGGCGGCACAGTGGCGCAGCGCTGACAGTCTCCCCAGCAAGTGGGTCCCGGTCACCAAGGGGATGACCGGGCAACCGGAGCCGCCCGTCCACTGGTCCTTTCGCCGGCAGATTCCAGCAGCTGGACCGACGCAGGCGACGACCGAAGCCGCCTCATCCCTGACACAAGATGTCAGGGATGAGG
>NZ_JBAQXC010000055.1:0-7820 GCF_049299235.1 Rhodococcus sp. (in: high G+C Gram-positive bacteria)
CCTCGCGCTCGTCGCCGTCGTGGCGGCGCTGCGGGACGGGCCGTCGACCGGGCAATCTCCCGCCGTCGTCGCCGTGCGCGATCTGAGCCCCGGGCACACCCTCACGCTCGACGACGTCGAACTCGTCGACCGCGACTCGTCGTCGGTGCCGTCCGGTGCGCTCACCACCGCCGCCGACGCGGTCGGCCACACCCTGTCCGGGCCCGTCCCCGCGGGCGAAGCCCTCGTGTCGGTGCGCATGCTCGGTCCGCGCCTCGCGGGTGCGGCAACCGGCAATCCCGATGCGCGGGTGGTTCCGATCCGGCTGGCCGACGCGGGCGTCGGCGATCTGCTGCGCGAGGGTGATCTCGTCGATGTGCTGACGGTCGCGCCGTCACCGGACGATCGATCCCCCAACGCGCAGGTGCTGGCGACGGGTGCGACCGTCGTCCTCGCACACACCGCGGACGGCGCTCGCGACCAGCGTGAACGTGTCGTCTTGTTGGCGTTGGCGCCGGAGCAGGCGGTCGCGGTCGCGGCGGCGTCGCTCGTCAGCGCGCTCACAGTCACGCTGCACTGACCGTCCGACTGCACTGACCGTCCGACTGCACTGACTGGGTTGTCGCCGCCCGGTGCGAACCGCGCAGTTGGTTTATCGTGCTCGGAGAGCATTTTGTGACCGACACCACAAGGAGAGCGGATCATGCTGAAGGGCTTCAAGGACTTTCTGTTGAGGGGCAACGTCCTCGATCTCGCGGTCGCCGTGGTCGTGGGCACCGCGTTCGTCGCCATCGTCACGGCGTTCACCGAGTACATCATCAATCCGCTCATCGCCGCGGTCGGCGGCGACAACGAGATGGGTTGGGGTTTCCAGGTTCTCGCGGACAATCCCGCCACGTTCGTCAACATCGGCGCGGTGGTGAGTGCGGCGATCAACTTCGTCATCATCGCCGCTGTCGTGTATTTCGTGCTCATTGTTCCGGCGAACATCGCAAAGAAGCGGTTCGCGACGGAGAAGTCCGACGAAAAGGCCAGTGCCGAGGATCTTCTCATCCAGATCCGCGACATCCTCGAGTCCCAGTCCACTCAGGTCGGCGCGCACGCGAAGGACGTTCCCGAATCCTGATCCCACAAGACGAAAAGAACCGCCCCCCTTGGGATTCCAAGGAGGGCGGTTCGTGTTCGGCGTGATGCCGGACGGTCTACTCAGACGATCTGATCAGTCGGGCTGATCAGACGGACTGATCAGACGGTCCAGGCGTTGCCGTAGGTGGTGACGTTGTCGCCGTTCGCGGTGATCGCGCGGACGAACGGACGGACCTGGACAGCGCCGATGACGCCGGTGGCGGTGCCGTGGACGTTGGCGAACTGGACGGTCTTGAAATCACCGTCGAACTCGCCCTCGGAAACCACGAGCTCCTCGATGCCCGGGGCCGGGGTCAGCTCCAGCTCGACGTGGCCCTGCGGGAGGATGTCGGTGACCGTACCGGTAGAACCTGCGACGATGCCGGTTACGCCCTTGGACGGGTCGATCTCGGCCTCGACACCCGTTTCAAGCTCCAACTGCGGGGTGGAGTAGGTGACGCCGATGGAGCCGTCGATGCTGCCGGCCCACGCGAACTAGTAGCCGAACTGGAAGGTGGTGCCCTCGGCGTCGGCAGCGTCCTCGCCGATCAGGTTCGCGGTGCCGCGGCCGTTGTGGAAGAACTCGCGGTTGAACGGGCTGCCGCCCAGGGCGGGAACACCGTGGATGTTGGTGTCTTCCTGGGTCACGACGACCTCGAGGCCGTCGGAGATGATGCGGTTCTGGTCGTTGACCTCCGCCTGCGCGGTGCCGGTGGCACCCAGGACGAGGCCGAGCACGGCGGCACCGGAGACGGCGGCGTTACGGGCGGCCTTGAAGCCACGCGACTTGATTCCCATGATTACTCCGTATTTCGTGGTGGGGATGTACTGCGGGAAGTGGCGAATGCCGGACTAGATGGTCCAGACCTGGCCGTAGGTGGTGACGTTGTCGCCGTTCGCGGTGATCACGCGAACGAACGGGCGGAGCGAGACCGCACCGATGATGCCGGTAGCGGCACCGGACACATTCGCGATCTGGACTTCCTTGAAGTCGCCGTCGAACTCGCCCTCCGCGACGACGAGTTCCTCGATGCCCGGTGCCGGCGTCAGGTCGATGCCGGTGGACACCTGGGGAAGAATGCCCGAGACGGTCAGCGTGCTCGCATTCTCGACCTCGGTCAGCTCGAACTTCCGAATCGGGTCGCCGTTCGCATCCTTGACCGGCTCGCCGTCGGGACCCTTGATGTAGATCGGATTGTCATCCGCGTCGACCGCAGGCTCCCACACCTGCCCCTGGCCGCCTTCCGCCTCGAGCTGCGGCGATGACCAACTGAAGCCGATCGATCCGTCGATCGACGCCGACCACGCGACCTGGTAGCCGAACTGGAACGTCGATCCCTCGAAGTCCCCGGCCTCCGGGCCGACGATGTTGGCGAGACCGCGACCGTTGTGGAACCACTGGCGGCTCATCGGACTGCCACCCAGCGGCGGCACACCCTGGATGAACGTGTCTTCCTGGGTGACGATCACTTCGTGTCCGTCGGAGACGATCCGGTTCTGATCGTTGACCTCGGCATTCGCCGTGCCCGTCGATCCGAGGACCAGACCTGCCACGGCAGCGGCGGCCACCACGGCGTTGCGGGCGGTCTTCAGACCGCGTCGCGTCTGAATCTTCATGAATGCCTCATCCATTCTCTGCGTGCCGGGTTCAGCACCCGCGTCCGACAAATCGTCGTGTCGCCCGCGAGGCATGTCACACCGAGCGCCGCCGAGGCATTCCCCGTCGATGCCGATGCGCACATCATCCGCACGGTAGTTGCGTTACCGATTCGCGATAAAAAACCCGGAACCGTGTCCGGGCCTTTACTCGATCGAACCTGTGCAGAGATTAGACGGTGACCTGAGCCCGGGCAACGGCTACCCTCACTCGCCCAGCAAGGAGGCGGTGCGGACGGAACGCGAGACGTTTCGGTGAGATGAACGATAACAGTTCAATAACGCAGTGTCTCGGGTCACGAAATGCCGATCCGGCACCCTCACCTCACGCGAGCCGAGCTCGAGCCAAACCTGCTGGTGAGCGCCGCGGAGACCCGCACCCCCCGCCCGATGCGCGGCGACGGCGACATCGGCGGCCCGACAGCGGGGCAGATCCGTCGATTCCGGGTGCCGCGTGCCGGTGTTTCAGAAAGGTTTCCCGCAGGCGAATCGCAGTTGAACAGAAAACAATCCCGGATATGGACGTGTGTCCGAGATCACAGTTTACCGTGGTGTGGCGGCACCTGCCGGCGCAGCCATTCGTCGGAATCCGATCGTTCCTCGCCCTGCCCGCGCTCGTCCCGCGTCGTGTCGGGAAGCACCTCACCGAAGATGCGGGCGAGCCGGGCTCGGTCGATCCGAGCCCGGCTACCTGCGGTTTTCTCACCCGCTGTTTCACCCGCGGAACCCTGTCCGGTAATGCCGTCTCCGGAGGCGTGCTCGCGTGGATCGTTCACCGGCACGGCAATCTCAGGCTTCCAGCCGAGACAGTTCCTCGATGACGTGCGCGGCCAACGGCGTCAGCGTCGCCATGCCGTCGCGGATCGCGGCCCGCGACGACGCGAGGTTCACCACCACCGTCGAACCGGACACCCCGACCAGCCCGCGCGACAGCCCGGCGTCCAACGCGCCCGCCGCCAAACCCGACGACCGCAGCGCCTCGCTGATGCCCTTCAGTTCGTGATCGAGGACATCCGCCGTCGCCTCGGGCGCCACGTCGCGCGGCGTCACCCCGGTACCGCCGATCGACACCACCAGGTCGACGCCACCGATCACCGCGGTGTTCAGCGCATTGCGAATTTCGACCTCGTCGGCCGCGACGGTGACGACACCGTCGACGACGAAGCCTCCTTCGAGCAGAAGTTCGGTGACCAGCGGGCCGGCCGAATCAGGGTTGTCTCCGTGCGCAACCCGATCATCGACGATGACGACGAGTGCGCGGCCGGTCCGGGAGGCTTCGAGTTCCATGGACCCCACGGTAGTTCCCATGTCCAGCAGGCGAGCGGTTTGCCCCGTGCCGAGTGTCAGTGTTCCGGTGTTCATCGTCCGCCCGTCTCCGCAGCGACGAGTTGCACGTCGACGCTCGTCTCGTTCTTGCCCTGCGCGTCGGTGTAGGTGACGTGGACGGTGTCGCCCGGCGCATGCGACCGGATCGCCGCGATCAGCGAATCACCGTCGGTGACGTACCGGTCGTCGACCTTCGTGATGACCGAGCCGCGCGGAATACCGGCCTTCTCGGCGGGGCTACCGGCGGTGACCTCCATCACCGTCGCACCGCGCGCGGTGTCCTGCGACGGCACCTGCACGCCGATGATCGCGTGCGTCGCCTTCCCCGTCTCGATGAGTTCCTGCGCGATGCGGCGTGCCTGATCGACGGGGATCGCGAAGCCGAGACCGATCGATCCGGATTGTCCACCCGATGTGGCGATGGCCGTGTTGATGCCGATGAGCCGGCCGTCCATGTCGACCAGGGCACCACCGGAGTTGCCGGGGTTGATGGCGGCGTCGGTCTGGATCGCGTCGATCACCGTGTTCTGGTTACCGGTCTCCCCGCTCGTCGACACCGGGCGGTCGAGGGCCGACACGATACCGGAGGTGACGGTGCTTTCCAGGCCGAGCGGTGAACCCACCGCGACGACACCCTGCCCGACCTGCAGTCCGTCGGATGTGCCGAGTTCGATGGGGGTCAGGTCGGTGCGGCCCTCGGCGCGCACGACCGCGAGATCGGAGATCGGGTCGGCGCCGACGACGGTGGCGGGGGCCGAACTGCCGTCCGCGAAGTACACGGTCAGTTGCGCGCCCGGCCCGCCACCGGCTGCGACGTGATTGTTGGTGAGGATCAGTCCGTCGGACGACAGGATCACCCCGGAACCCTCACCCTGCGCTGCGCTTCCGACGATGCCGATGCGGACGACACTCGGCACGACCTGCTGCGCGACGGCCTGCACCGATCCGGCGGGCGCATTCGCGACCGTCGTCGCGTCGGGCTTCGGGGTGTTCAGTGCGTTGCTGACCACGGTTGTGTCGTTGCCGCCCACGGCGAGCGCTCCGACCGCTCCGCCGACACCGCCGCTGACCAGAGCCAATGCGATGGCCCCTGCGACGAGCGCGCCCCGGCCACGCCGGCCCGGCCGATGGTTGCCCGGCTGGGTGAACCCCTGCTGCGGAACACCCGGATGCGGCGTCCCCGGCTGCTGTGGCCCCGGCTGAGCGCCCAGAGGTTCAGTCCGGCCGGACCCCGGGTAGGGGTTGGTCGGCGGCTGGTACGGCAGCCCAGAATTCTGGTCGTCGCTCATCGCATCCCCATTCGTGCACGTTCGGATCTGTACAACTCCAGAGTGGACCCGATCGCCGAGACGGCGCTGAGAGCAACACCCGATTTTGCTGTCAATCGCGACCGTCGAATGCCCCGGGGACACTGCTGTCGGTCAACTCCGGGGTGCCCGGCAACACGATGCGGATCAGCGCACCGCCGCGCAACGACCGGTCCACCGCGATCGTGCCGCCGTGTTTCATCACGACCTGCCGCACGATCGCCAGACCGAGCCCGGAACCGGGCATCGACCGCGCGGTCGTCGCCCGATAGAACCGTTCGAACACCAATTCGCGTTCCTCGTCGGGAATGCCCGGACCCGCGTCGTCGACGGTCAGCTCCATCAGACCGCTCCCGAGCTGCCGCATCGCCACCAGCACCTCGGCGCCCGACGGACTCCACTTCGCGGCGTTGTCGAGGACGTTGAGCACCGCCCGCGACAACGTCGCCTGATCGCCGAACACGAACCACGGTTCGGTGGTGGCGGTGAAGTCGATTTCGGTGCGGCGGCGGCGTGCCCGCTCGAGGCTGCGGTCGACGACGTCGGCGATGTCGACCGCCTCGAACACCGTCTCGGGGGCATCCTCGCGGGCGAGGTCGACCAGATCGCCGACCAGCGTCGACAGTTCCTCGATCTGCGCAACCACATCCTCGCGCAGGTCGGCCATGTCCTCGTCGGGCACCTGCGGCGCCCCCGGGCGGCTCGCCGCGATGAGCAACTCCATGTTGGTGCGCAACGACGTCAGCGGCGTGCGCAGTTCGTGTCCGGCATCGGCGACGAGCCGACTCTGCCGCTCCCTCGCCTCGCCGAGCGCCCGCAACATCATGTTGAAGCTTTCCGTCAACCGGGCGAGTTCGTCGTGGCCGGACACCCGGATGGGCCGCAGGTCGTCGGTGCGGGCGACACGTTCGGCGGCGGCCGTGAGCCGTGCGACCGGTCGCAGTCCGGTACGGCCGACGGTCGCACCGGCGGCCGCGGCCAGCACCACCCCGCATCCGCCGACCACGAACAGCACGCTGGCCAGCCGGTTGAGGATCTCCTCAGTCGGTTCGAGTCGCTGCGCGATCACCACGGTGCTGCCGTCGGGGATGCGCTGCGCGAGCACCCGCTGCCGCGAGACGGTGCGCAACGACGATTCGGCTTCTCCCTCGGCGACCGCGAGTTCGGCGTCACCGATCGGCACCGTCGACCCGAACGGCACGTAGCGACCGAGATCCGGGTAGATCAGCGCGACACTGATGAGGGAGCTGTAGAGCCTGGCACCGCCGATGTAGCGGGGGTCGTAGGTGATGAGCGTGCTCGATTCGACGAGCGCCGACGCGCGGGCCTGCAACTGCTTGTCCACATCCGAATACAGCGCCCGCGCGACCACCATGTACGCGGCGATCGACGTCACCGCCACCGCGAGCGCGACCGCGCCCGCCGCGAGCAACGTCACCCGGATCCGCAGCGGCACCGATCGGGTCAGCAACGTCGGGGGCCGCATCTGAGGTTTCACCATGTCGCGTCCGCCGCCCATCACGGCGGCGTTTCGCGCAGCACGTAGCCGACGCCGCGCACCGTGTGGATCAGGCGCGGCTCGCCGTCGGCTTCCGTTTTGCGGCGCAGATACCCGACATACACCTCGAGGGCGTTGCCGGACGTCGGGAAGTCGTAGCCCCACACCTCCTCGAGGATGCGGCTGCGGGTGAGCACCCGGCGCGGGTTCGCCATGAGCATTTCCATCAGGGAAAACTCGGTGCGGGTCAGGCTGATCGGGCGGTCGCCCCGCATCACCTCGCGGGTATCGGGATTCAAGGTCAGATCCTCGAAGCTCAACGTCTCTGCGGCCGCCCGGTCCGGGTCGGGGGCCGTGCGCCGCAACAGCGCACGCAGCCGCGCGAGCAGTTCTTCGAGTGCGAACGGTTTCGGAAGGTAGTCGTCGGCGCCCGCGTCGAGACCGGCGACCCGTTCGGACACCGAATCGCGGGCGGTGAGCACCAGGATCGGCAGGTCGTCACCGGTGCTGCGCAGCCGCCGGCACACTTCGAGCCCGTCGACGCGCGGCATCATCACGTCCAGCACCATTGCGTCCGGTCGGCTCACCAGGAGTTTGTCGAGGGCGTCCTGCCCGTCGGTGGCCAGTTCGACGGTGTATCCATTGAAGGTGAGTGATCGGCGCAGCGACTCCCGCACCGCCCGATCGTCGTCGACCACCAGAATGCGCATGCCCACCAGTGTGGCCCGGCCCGGCTGAGAACTGTCTGAGAGTTGACGTCCTCCCGGCCGTGAACGACCGGGATTCCTCCCGCAGCGCTACGCGCCACCCCGGTGGGTTCCTGTTTCACCGGGACTTACCTCCCGCTAAGCGGCAGGATTTACGGTCCCTCCGCAGGCGTTTAGCCTCTCCGCACGTCCTGCGGCGAGAATGTTCTTCGCGGCGTTGAG
>NZ_JBAQXC010000056.1:0-8094 GCF_049299235.1 Rhodococcus sp. (in: high G+C Gram-positive bacteria)
GCCCACGGGTCGCAGGTGGGTGATGTCGCCCGCCGCGATCGCCACCGGCTCGGCGGCGCCGTCGGGGCGGATGACGATGCGGCCGTGAGCGTCGACGGCGACGGCGGTGCCGTGCAGCTCGGTGTCGCCCGGCAGGACTGCCCGCACGCGTTGCCCGACGGTGCCGCACCGTGCGCGATAGGCGTCGGCGAGGGCCGCGGTGTCCCAGTCGTGGGCGCTCCACCGGCGCATCCGCTCGGCGAGGTTGGTCAGTAGCACCTGAGCGAGTCGGGTCCGGTCGAGTTCGGTCGCACCTGCCAGTAGCAGCGACGTCGCGGTCGGCACCGGTAGTTCGTCTTCGGTCAACGTGACGTTGAGTCCGATGCCGACGACCACCGCCGGGACGGGCGTGGTCGTGGCGATCTCGACGAGGATGCCCGCGACCTTTCGTCCGCCGACGAGCACGTCGTTGGGCCATTTGAGCTCGGCGGGTACGTCGGTGACGGAACGAACGGCATCGACGGTCGCGATGCCTGCGAGCAGCGGCAGCCAGCCGAGGTCGGCGAGGTCGACGCCTGGCAGCGTCACCCGTACCGACATGATCACCTGCGTGTGCGGGGTGCCTTCGAATCGGCGGGAGTGGCGTCCGCGACCACCGGTCTGGAACTCGGCGAGCAGGGCGCGGGGCACGTCACCTGCATCCGCGGCGGCGAGCAGGTCGGCGTTGGTCGATCCGGTTTCCTCGACGACGTCGAGCCGCTGGTAGTACGCGGCGGGCCCGGTGGCTTCGATCAGAGCTTCGCGCAGACGTCCGGCATCGAGTGGGGCACGGAGCGTGGCAAGGTCGGTCGAGTGAGGTCGGGGATGTGAGTCCGGAGCCATGAGGACAGCGTAGGGCCGGGGCGACCGCAGCAGGACTGCGAAATCGTACTCACCGGTAGCTCGAGTTAAATAATTCAACACAACTGGGACTCGATGCGCCTTACCAGTATGACGCTCGCTAAGCTCACTGGCCATGACCACTGTCCAGGAGCCGTCCGCGCCCGAGGCGGCGAGTACGCCCGATATCCACACCACCGCCGGCAAGCTGGCAGACCTGCGCAATCGTCACGCTCAGGCCCACGCGCCCAGCGGCGAGGCCGCCATCGAGAAGGTCCACGCGAAAGGCAAGCTGACTGCCCGCGAGCGGATCCATGCTCTGCTCGACGAGGGCTCGTTCGTCGAACTCGATGCGCTCGCGCGGCATCGCAGCACCAACTTCGGCCTGGCGGACAACAGGCCCGTCGGCGACGGTGTCGTCACCGGCTACGGAACCGTCGACGGTCGCGACGTGTGCGTGTTCTCGCAGGATGCGACGGTCTTCGGCGGCAGTCTCGGTGAGGTCTATGGCGAGAAGATCGTCAAGGTGATGGACTTGGCGCTGCGCACCGGACGGCCGCTCGTCGGCATCAACGAAGGCGCCGGCGCCCGCATCCAGGAGGGTGTGGTCTCCCTCGGCCTGTACGGCGAGATCTTCCACCGCAACGTGCAGGCATCCGGGGTGATCCCGCAGATTTCGCTGATCATGGGTCCCGCCGCCGGCGGTCACGTCTACTCCCCCGCCCTCACCGACTTCGTGGTGATGGTCGACCAGACCAGCCAGATGTTCGTCACCGGCCCCGACGTCATCAAGACCGTCACCGGCGAAGACGTCACCATGGAAGACCTCGGTGGCGCGCACACCCACATGGTCAAGTCGGGTGTCGCCCACTACGTCGGCGACACCGAGCAGGACGCCCTCGACTACGTCAAGGACCTGCTGTCGTACCTGCCGTCGAACAACCAGGCCGCCGCGCCGCGCCTGGCCCCGACCGACCCGATCGCCGGGGCGATCGAGGACTCGCTCACCGACGAGGACCTCGAACTCGACACCATTATTCCGGACTCCGCGAACCAGCCGTACGACATGCACGAGGTCATTCGCCGACTGCTCGACGACGACGAGTTCCTCGAGGTGCAGGCCGAGCGTGCCGCCAACGTCATCGTCGGTTTCGGCCGCATCGACGGCCGCAGCGTCGGCATCGTCGCCAACCAGCCCACCCAGTTCGCGGGCTGCCTCGACATCGACGCCTCCGAAAAGGCCGCGCGCTTCGTGCGGACCTGCGACGCGTTCAACGTCCCGATCATCACGCTGGTCGACGTCCCCGGCTTCCTGCCGGGCACCGAGCAGGAATACAACGGCATCATCCGCCGCGGCGCGAAACTGCTCTACGCGTACGGCGAAGCCACCGTCGGCAAGATCACCGTCATCACCCGCAAGGCGTACGGCGGCGCGTACGACGTCATGGGTTCCAAGCACATGGGTGCCGACGTGAACCTCGCGTGGCCGACCGCGCAGATCGCCGTCATGGGCGCCTCCGGCGCCGTCGGATTCGTCTACCGGCAGCAACTCAAGGACGCCGCCAAGAACGGTGAAGACGTCGACGCGCTGCGCCTCCAGTTGCAGAACGAGTACGAGGACACCCTGGTGAACCCGTACGTCGCTGCCGAGCGCGGATACGTCGATGCGGTGATCCCGCCGTCGCACACCCGCGGCCAGATCGTGTCCGCTTTGCGACTGCTCGAGCGGAAGATGGTTTCGCTTCCGCCGAAGAAGCATGGGAACATTCCGCTGTGACCGCCACGACCGAGGAAAAGATCATCACCGACATCGACTCGACCGAAACCGCCGACGCTGTCGGCGAGGTCGCCGTGATCGATGCGGCCGGTGACGATGCGGCTGCCCGCCCGGAGGCCGCCGAGGTGCTCCCCGAGGCGCCGGTGGCCTTCCGCATCGTGAAGGGCAATCCGACCGACGAGGACGTCGCCGTCCTCGTCTCCGTCCTCGCCGCCACATCCTCGGACGGCGCGTCGGACGGCGATGGCCGTCCCGCAGAGACGTGGGGTGCACCGACCCGGATGCATCGCCAATGGGCGCCGTTCTCGCCGTACTCGTATCCGAACCGCGGCTGACATGACTCGATTGGTGCTCGCGTCGGCGTCGCCGGCACGGCTCTCCGTGCTGCGCGCCGCCGGCGTGGAACCACTCGTACGGGTGTCGGGAGTCGACGAGGATGCGATCGTCGCGGCTCTCGGCCCCGACGCCGCCCCCGAGTTCGTGGTCACCGAACTCGCCCGCGCCAAGGCCGCCGACGTGCTGCCGCAGTTACGTGACGACGGTGTGTTCGACGCGGTCGTCGTCGGGTGCGATTCGATGCTGCACATCGACGGTCGGTTGCAGGGCAAGCCGGGCACCGTCGACGTCGCGCGGGCCCGCTGGCGGTCGATGGCGGGCCGCAGCGCCGACCTGCTGACCGGGCACAGCCTGCTGCGGATTCGCGGCGGCGACATCATCGCGCACGCCGACGCACACAGCGGCACGACAGTGCATTTCGGCACCCCGACCGACGCCGAACTCGACGCCTATCTCGCGAGCGGCGAACCACTCCAGGTCGCGGGTGCATTCACTCTCGACAGTCTCGGCGGCTGGTTCGTCGACCGCCTCGAAGGCGATCCGTCGTCGGTGATCGGCATCGGTCTGCCGCTTGTCCGAAGGCTTCTCGGCGAGGTCGGCGTTTCCGTCGCGGACCTCTGGACCGCCGACCCCGGGGCCGTCGCGCCAGGAGGAAGCGAATGAGCGCCGCCGAGCGTGCCGCCACCGACAAGTCCTTCACCCGACTGCGCACAGATCCGTTCTTCGATGTCGTCGTCGATCTCGTCGCCGGGTATCTCGCGTCGGCCTTCGACGATCCCGCGACCGGTGAGGTCGACCGGTGGACACTGACCTGTCTGCCGCCGACCGACCGGACCGCCGACCATGAACGTCTCTTCACACTCGACATCGGGCCGATGGAAGTGCTCTACGTCGAGCGGTACACGGAGGGCAGTGAGACCGTCGACTACCGGACAGTGCTGATCACCTCGGCGTCCGCTCTGATCAGCCGCACCGGCTCGTCACTCGACGAATTGTCGATGCGCTTACCCCTACTGAAGTTCCGCAGTGCCGACCACGCGGCAGCAGACGGCGACGCTGTGGTCATCGACTGGTTCCTGTCCGACGAGGGCGCCGACGATCAGTTCTTCGAGCTTCCCTTGGACGAAACGACCATCGGCCCCCTCGCCGACCAACTCTCGGCGAGCGGTACGGGCCCGGATGCGTCAAGCCACAACCGGCTGTTCGCGCGGCACGTGCTCGATGCGATGATGGACGAAGACTGACGAACGTTTCGGTTCCGTCTGCCACCCGTCGGCGACACCGCTGCGGGGCCAGCGGAAATCTCCTGTCTCGCAGTAGATCACCGCACTGGTCACGCGTCGCTGCCGCCGTCGTCCTCGATGCGCCGCCGCCCTTGTTCCCTCGCGACGCGCCGCTGCTGCTCGGCTCGCTCCCGGCACTGTCGCTGGAACTCCTCGTCCGATTCGGAATGCTGCACGGCCTGCCGACCCGGCCGGTCGTACCCGGGGAACCCCGGCGCGGGAGAACGCGACCAACCCGGTCGCGTCCATATCTCTCCCTCGGGCCGTCCGACGAGCAGCCACAACACCGACCCCACCATCGGCAGCGTGATCACGATGATCAGCCACAGCGTCTTGGGCAGGTTCCGGACCCGGTGTTCATCGGCGCAGATCACGTCGATGAGAGCACCCACCCACACCACCATCACGATCAGCCCGATGTACGGCATTCCCACCCATCTCTCGTGTCGTCCTCTCGTGTTGTCGCCGGCCGCATCGCGTGGATGCTACGTATGTCCGGTGACCGTATGTTCCAGTGACCGTGCGAGCGACCGGGCCATTGCTTCACCCTTGGACTTGGCTCGGTCGGCATCGACACCGGCGAACAGGTCGTCGACGGACGCGGCCCACAATGCGAGCCATCGCTCGAACCGTGCCGGCGTGAGGCCGTGGTGTCCGTGCAGCGCCCGGTGCACCGGCAGGAAGGCGCCCTCGTAGCGAGTGGTGCGGAACAGGATCTGTTCCCAGAAGTCGCCGACGACGATCAGATGTTCGTCGAGGCCGACGACGGCGAGGATCTCGAACACCGGCGCCAGTTCCGGATCGGCGAGAGCACGCTCGTAGAACGTGCGCACCAGCAGATCGATGTCGGCTCGACCGGACAGGTCGGTGGTCGGGGTGCCACGGGGGATCACGCCTACCGAACCTACCGCCTAGTATTGACGGCGCACCTGCCACCACTGCCTCAGGAGCCCCTGTGCCCGTCGCGCCCGACGCCAATGCCGCTTTCTCCGCCTACGCCGACCCGTCCCGACTGGTGTCGACCGAATGGCTGTCCGCTCACCTCGGACATCCCGAGGTGAAGGTCGTCGAATCCGATGAGGATGTGCTGCTGTACGACGTCGGCCACATTCCCGGTGCGGTGAAGATCGACTGGCATCTTGACCTGAACGATCCGGTCACCCGCGACTACATCGACGGCGCTGCGTTCGCTGATCTCATGAACCGCAAGGGGATTCGCCGCACCGACACCGTCGTGATCTATGGCGACAAGTCCAACTGGTGGGCGGCCTACGCGCTGTGGGTGTTCACGCTGTTCGGACACGAGGACGTCCGCCTGCTCGACGGTGGCCGTGACGCATGGATTTCCGAGAATCGCGATACGACGTTCGACGTGCCGTCCGTCGCCACCGCCGGCTATCCCGTCGTCACGCGCGACGACGCGCCGATCCGGGCATTCAAGGACGACGTGCTCGGCGCACTCGGCACGTCCCCGCTGGTGGATGTTCGTTCGCCGCAGGAGTACACCGGCGAGCGCACCCACATGCCGGACTACCCGGAGGAAGGCGCGCTGCGCGGCGGCCACATCCCCACCGCGGTGTCCATTCCGTGGGCCAAGTCGGCGGCTCCGGACAGCCGGTTCCGGTCCCGCAAAGAACTCGATGCGCTCTACGCGGACGTGCCTCGGGACGCGGACGTCATCGCGTACTGCCGGATCGGTGAACGCTCAAGCCACACCTGGTTCGTGCTGACGCACCTGCTCGGCTACGAGAACGTGCGCAACTACGACGGTTCGTGGACCGAATGGGGCAACGCGGTGCGGGTTCCGATCGTCAAGGGTGACGAGCCCGGGGAAGTTCCGGGCCGATGAGCCTGCCCGCCGCGCTCGCCGAGATCGTCGAGGACTTCGCCGCCGTCGACGGTCAAGACAAACTGCAATTGCTGCTCGAGTTCAGCCGGGAACTCCCTCCGCTCCCGGCCGAACTCGAGGAGGCGGCGATGGAACCGGTCCCCGAGTGCCAGTCACCGCTGTTCCTGTCTGTCGACGCGTCGGATCGCGATCGGGTGACACTGCATTTCAGTGCCCCACCGGAGGCGCCGACGACGCGCGGCTTCGCGTCGATCCTGCATCAGGGTCTCGACGGGCTCGGTGCACAGGAGATTCTCGACGTTCCGGACGACTTCTATTCGGCACTCGGGTTGGCGGATGTGGTGAGTCCGCTACGACTGCGCGGAATGAGTGCGATGCTCGCGCGGATCAAGCGGCATCTCCGGGCCTGAGGGCACCGCCCCGCCGACCACTCGGTTCCGGGCTACCACACGATCTCGACTACCGGCCGGTAACGTTGCGGGGTTGGATCGGGGCCGTAATGTGTAGTCGCTATCCGGTTACATCGTCTATCGGATTGACGCCTACACTCACCGTGACGGCAATAACCTAACGATCGATCAACAGGAGGCTCCGTGCCCAGTCATGCCAGCGCGCACATCACGAAAGTGCTCGTCGCCAACCGCGGCGAGATCGCTGTGCGGGTCATCCGAGCCGCCAAGGACGCCGGTTACGGCAGCGTTGCCGTCTACGCCGAACCCGACGCCGACGCACAGTTCGTGAAGCTCGCCGACGAGGCGTTCGCGCTCGGTGGCCAGACCTCGGCCGAGTCCTACCTGGTGTTCGACAAGATCCTCGACGCCGCGCGCAAGTCCGGCGCCGACGCGATCCACCCCGGCTACGGCTTCCTGTCCGAAAACGCCGACTTCGCCCAGGCCGTGATCGACGCCGGCCTCATCTGGATCGGTCCGTCACCGCAGTCCATCCGCGACCTGGGTGACAAGGTCACCGCCCGCCACATCGCCGAGCGCGCGAAAGCACCGATGGCCGCAGGCACCAAGGATCCGGTCAAGAACGCCGACGAGGTCGTCGAGTTCGCGAAGCAGTACGGTGTGCCGGTCGCGATCAAGGCCGCCTTCGGCGGCGGCGGTCGCGGAATGAAGGTCGCGCAGACCATCGAGGAGATCCCCGAACTGTTCGAGTCGGCGACACGCGAGGCCATCGCCGCCTTCGGCCGCGGCGAATGCTTCGTCGAGCAGTACCTCGACAAGGCCCGCCACGTGGAAGCCCAGGTCATCGCAGACCAGCACGGCAACGTCGTCGTCGCAGGCACCCGCGACTGCTCGTTGCAGCGTCGCTTCCAGAAGCTCGTGGAGGAGGCGCCCGCGCCGTTCCTCACCGACGAGCAGCGCGCCCGCATCCACGCGTCCGCCAAAGCCATCTGCAAGGAAGCCGGCTACTACGGCGCGGGCACCGTCGAATACCTCGTGCAGGGCGACACCGTCTCCTTCCTCGAAGTCAACACCCGCCTGCAGGTCGAGCATCCGGTCACCGAGGAGACCGCGGGTATCGACCTGGTGCGCCAGCAGTTCCGCATCGCCAACGGCGAAGAACTCACCATCAAGGAAGATCCCGCCCCGCGTGGACACTCCTTCGAGTTCCGCATCAACGGCGAGGACGCCGGCCGCGGCTTCATGCCCGCCCCCGGCCCCATCACCGTCTACAAGGAGCCGACCGGACCGGGTGTGCGCGTCGACTCCGGTGTCGTGCAGGGCGACGTCATCGGCGGCCAGTTCGACTCGATGCTCGCCAAGCTGATCGTCACCGGCGAGAACCGCGAGCAGGCGCTGCAGCGTGCCGCCCGCGCACTTGCCGAGTTCGAGGTCGACGGTCTGGCCACCGTCATCCCGTTCCACCGCCACATCGTCGAGAACCCTGCCTTCGTCGGCAGTGTCGACGAGAACGGAGTCGAGAAGTTCGACGTCTACACCAAGTGGATCGAAACCGACTGGGACAACACCATCGAGCCGTTC
>NZ_JBAQXC010000057.1:0-10998 GCF_049299235.1 Rhodococcus sp. (in: high G+C Gram-positive bacteria)
GCTCGGCGCGCTCGAGCGGGCCTCTGCCGCCGAGATTCACCTGAACACGACGGCGTCCGCGCTGCACCGTGCCGGCAGCCGATGGTCGATCGATCCGATCGGCGAGGTCGACGGGGTAGTGCTCGCGGTACCCGCACCGCAGGCCGCGGCGTTGCTCGCCGGCGCGGTCCCAGCCGCGGCCGAGCACGCGGCCCTGATTCCGCTGGCATCGTCGGTGGTCGTCGCGCTGGCCCTGCCGCGCGAATCGGGCCTCCCCCCCAACTCCGGGATCCTCGTCGCGACCGGTGAGAACCTGTCGGCGAAGGCGTTCACACTGTCCAGCCGCAAATGGCCGCACCTGGCCGAACGCGAGGTCGAGCTGGCGCGCGTGTCCTTCGGGCGGTTCGGGGACGCCGCGCTCGTCGACGCCGACGCCGATCGGCTGATCGCGCTGGCACGCGCAGACCTGGACACCGTCACCGGTGTGACCGCAGAACCCGTCGCCGCGTTCGTCCAGCGCTGGCACGGCGGTCTGCCGCAGTACCGCGCCGGACACGACACGATCGTGGCGGCACTCGAAGCCGCGGTCGCCGACGTCGACGGCATCGAAGTGGCCGGGGCGATGATGCACGGTGTCGGGGTCCCCGCGTGTGTCCGAACAGGCACAACGGCCGCTGCACAGCTCACGATACGAGTGGCAGGATAGGGATATGGCACGTCTCGATTACGACAAGCTCAATTCGACCCTGCGCTACGCGATGTGGTCGGTGTTCCAGGTGCGACCGGGTGTCCTCGGCGACGACCGCACCGAGGCGCTCGAGGATCTGCGGAAGTTCCTCGCCTCCTACGAGAACACCGATGTCGTCGTCCGTGGCATCTACGACATCGCCGGTATGCGTGCCGACGCCGATTTCATGTTCTGGACGCACGCCGAGCACATCGAGGATCTGCAGAAGTTCTACGCGGACTTCCGACGTTCCACGATCGTCGGGCGGGCGAGCACGCCGGTGTGGTCCAACGTGGCGCTGCACCGTCCCGCGGAGTTCAACAAGAGTCACCTTCCGGCGTTCATCGCCGACGAGACCCCCGGCGACTACATCTGCGTGTACCCGTTCGTGCGGTCCTACGAGTGGTACCTGCTTCCCGACGAGGACCGTCGCCGCATCCTCTCCGAGCACGGCAAGGCCGGCCGTGCCTACCCCGACGTTCGGGCGAACACGGTCCCGGCGTTCGCTCTCGGCGACTACGAATGGATCCTCGCGTTCGAGGCGCCGCAACTCGACCGCATCGTCGATCTCATGCGTGACCTGCGGGCCACCGAGGCCCGCTACCACGTGCGCCTGGAGATCCCGTTCTTCAGCGGCCCCCGCATCGACGCCGACCGACTGGTCAACGCACTACCCTGAACGGATGCCGGAGCAGGACGCCGAGTCGAATCGACCGGGGCACTCACACATTTCGCCCGTGAGGTACTCACACATCTCTCACTGGGGGATGTACGAGGCGGAGGCGGTCGGCGGTGAGGTCACCGCGGTACACCCGTATCCCGGGGACACCGACCCGTCGCCGATACTCGGCAACCTGCCCGGCTCGGTGCGGCACCGCTCTCGCATCACCGGCCCGGCGGTGCGCCGCGGCTGGCTCGAGAACGGGCCGGGCCCGAACAGTCGCCGTGGCAGCGACGAGTTCGTCGCAGTGTCGTGGGAAGAGCTCACCGAACTGCTCGCCGTGGAACTGCGCCGGGTCGTCGACAATCACGGCAACCGCGCGATCTTCGGCGGCTCGTACGGCTGGTCGTCACCGGGCAGGTTCCATCACGCGCAAAGTCAGGTGCACCGGTTCCTGAAGATGCTCGGTGGTTACACCCGGTCCGTGCACAGCTATTCGCTCGGTGCCACCGGGGTGATCATGCCCCGGGTGGTGGGCGCGCACTGGAAGCTGTTCGCGCGCTCCACCAACTGGGATGTCATCGCCCGCGAAACCGAACTGATGGTGTGTTTCGGCGGGGTTCCGCTGAAGAACACCGCGGTCAACGACGGCGGAACCAGCAATCATCCGACGCGCGATGCACTCGACCGACTGCGGGCCCGCGGTGGGCGCATCGTGTCGATCAGCCCACTGCGCGACGATCTGCACGGCGACGCCGAATGGCTGGCCCCACGTCCCGGTAGCGATGTCGCGATCATGCTCGCCCTCGCCTATGTGCTCGCCACCGAGGATCTCGCGGACCGAGGGTTCCTCGACCGCTACTGCACCGGCTACGACAAGTTCGAGGACTACCTACTCGGTCGCAGCGACGGAACCCCGAAGACCCCGCAGTGGGCTGCGGAACTGTCCGGGCTCGACGCCGGCACACTCACCGATCTCGCCCGTCGGATGGCGGGCGGGCGCACGCTGATCACCGTCACATGGTCACTGCAGCGGGTCCGTCACGGTGAGCAGGCGCCGTGGACGGGTGTGACGCTCGCCGCGATGCTCGGGCAGATCGGTGTGCCGGGCGGCGGGTTCGGGCACGGGTACGGCTCGATGAACGAATCGGGTCTGGCGCCGGTGCCGTACCCGCTGCCTACCCTGTTCCAGGGGCAGAACCCGATCGACGAGGCCATCCCCGTCGCGGCGATCTCGGATCTGTTGCTGCGACCGGGGGAGCAGTACGACTTCGACGGGCAGCGCCGCACGTTCCCCGATACCCGTCTGGTGTATTGGGCCGGCGGCAACCCGTTCCATCATCATCAGGATCTCGGCCGGTTGAAGCGGGCGCTGACACGCCCCGACACGATCGTCGTGCACGATCCGTATTGGACGCCGATGGCCAAGCACGCCGATATCGTCGTGCCGTCCACCACGTCGTTCGAGCGCGAGGACCTTTCCTGTACCCGCAACGATCCGCTGCTGGTGGCGATGCACGCCACGACGCCTCCCTACGCGCAGGCCCGCGACGACTACGACACGTTCGCCGCGCTCGCACACCGATTGGGATTCGGTGCGCAGTTCACCGAGAACCGCAGCTCACGGCAGTGGATCGAGCATCTGTACGAGCAGTGGCGCGGTTTCGTGCTCGCCGACGGCGGTGATGCCCCCGAGTTCGACGAGTTCTGGCGTCGCGGTCACGTGCGGATGCGGACCGAGGACGACCTGACCTTGTTTCAGGATTTCCGTGACGACCCGGACAAGTTTCCGCTCCGCACACCCAGCGGGCGCATCGAGATCTTCTCCACCGACATCGACGGTTTCGACTACGACGATTGTGCGGGCCACCCCACCTGGTACGAACCGGACGAATGGCTCGGCGGACCGCGCGCGGGACAGTTCCCGCTGCATCTGATCGCGAACCAGCCGCGTACCCGCCTGCACAGTCAACTGGACCACGGCGCCACCAGCCAGGCGTCGAAGATCCGTGGTCGGGAACCGCTCCGGATGCATCCCGGTGCCGCAGCGGCGAGGCAGATCGCGGCCGGCGACGTGGTGCGGGTGTTCAACGATCGCGGCGCGTGCCTCGCCGGCGTCGTACTCGACGACGGGATGCTCCCGGACGTTGTGCAGTTGTCCACCGGAGCGTGGTACGACCCTCTCGATCCGTCGGATCCGGATTCGCTGTGCGTGCACGGAAACCCGAACGTGTTCACGCCGGACGTCGGCACGTCGTCGCTGGCTCGGGGTTGCACCGGGCAACACGTGCTGGTGCAGATCGAGCGGTTCGAAGGCGATCTGCCCCCGATCCGTGCCTACGATCCACCCGTCGTGCGCGACCGCTGACACGGGCGCTGACTCGGGCGGGCGACGGTCAGCCTTCGAGCGCCGCCTGCACCTCCCGCAGTGTCCGTGCCGACGCGCGCAGTCCGACGCGTTCCTCGTCGGACATCGCTACGTCGAGTACTCGGGTTGCGCCACGGCTGTCGACGACCGTCGGCAGCGACAGACACACGCCGGACAGGTCGTCGGAGTCGGTGTGGAGCGTGGACACCGGCAATACCCGATGCTGGTCACGCAACACCGCCTCGATGATGCGGGCCGTGGACAGTCCGATCGCCAGGTTGGTCGCGCCCTTGCCCCGGATGATCTCGTAGGCACTATGGACCACCTGCTCCGAGATGTCGGCGCGGGTTGCGGCGTCGAAACTCGTTCCGTCGTCGGCAATGAACGCGGCGGCGGGTACCCCGCCGATCGTCACACTCGACCACAGCGTGATCTCCGAATCGCCGTGCTCACCGACGACGACAGCATGCACGTTCTCCACCGCCACACCTGCTCGCTGTGCGACCAGATGCCGCAACCTGCCCGAATCGAGCACGGTGCCCGACCCGAAGATTCGGCCTGGTGCGACGCCGGCGGCGGCGATCGCCGCGTGGGTGACGATGTCGACCGGGTTGCTGACGAACAGGACGACCGCGTCCGGTGACTGCTCGAGCAGTGTGGGCGTCAGGGTCTGCACCAGTGCGACGTTCGCCGCGGCGAGATCGAGGCGGGACTGTCCGGGCTGCTGTTTGGCGCCGGCGGTCACCACGATCATGTCCGATCCGGCGGTGACGGCAAGGTCGTCGCCACCTTCGATGCGGCACGGTGGCGCGAACTGGGTGCCGTGATTCAGGTCGAGTACCTCCGCGCGGACCTTGCCGCTGTCGGTGTCGTACAACGCCAACGATTCGGTCGAACCTCGGATGAGGCACGCATACGCGATGGCGGTGCCCACCGAGCCCGCGCCGACGATCGACAGTTTCACCTTCGGTCTGCCCGCGCTGCGATGTGCCATGCCCCGATCCTCCCGGCTGCGACCCGAACCCGCATCCCGGAGGGCGGGTATCACTCCGAGAGCAGACGCAGGGAGATCGAGTTGATGCAATACCGCTGATCGGTCGGGGTGGGATAGCCCTCACCCTCGAACACGTGCCCGAGGTGACTGTGACACGACGCGCAGAGCACCTCGACGCGGCGCATCCCGAGCGAATCGTCGGACCGCAGGATCACCGCGTCGGAATCGGCGGGGTCGAAGAACGACGGCCACCCGCACTGTGAATGGAACTTTTCGCTGCTCCGGAACAATTCGGTACCGCAGGCGCGGCACGCGTAGACACCCTCGGTGTCGGTGTCGGTGTACTCGCCGACGAACGGACGTTCGGTGCCGGCACGGCGAAGTACCGCGAACTCCTCGGGGGACAGCAACGCACGCCATTCGTCGTCGCTGCGTTCGACCTTCGGTGCGGGTTCCGGTCGGGGTGCGGAAGTCATGCTGCCGAGGTTAGTCGCGGACGGCGGGTGAGGCCACGCGCTCCTCGGGTTCGGTGGAGTCGCCGTCGATCGCAGGGGTCGACGGCGGCAGCAGAAACGCCGGTTCGATTCCCGAGTCGAGTCGGTCTTCGCGGCGCGCGGCGAGATACCGGTCGAGCAATACCGCGAATATGACGATGATCAGCAGGGACCACCCGAAAGTGGTCTTCATGTATTCGGCGGCACGGCCCATCTCCGGCCAGCGGAGGGATAGCCAACTGTCGTAGCTGAGGAACCCGTACACGGCCAGCCACGCCGGCCAGTTGCGCATCACCGAGTTCGGCAGCACCACCGTCATCAGCAGCGGGAACAGCATCATCGAGTAGTACATCTGGCCGAGCGATCCGAGCAGGAACGAGGCGGTCAGCAGCAGACCGGTTGCGGTGCCGACGAAGAACAGTTCGTCGTGGCGGCAGTAGCGATACAGCAGCCACAACGACACCAGGACCATGATCCCGAGGACGGCGCGGAGCCCAAGGACGAGCCATGCGGGCAGGCCGTAGTACATGCCGTTTCCGACGATCGCACTGTTGAAGTAGTCGCGGGCCTCGAGGAGATAGGGCGTTGTGTGTTCGACGAACTGCCACGCGTCGACGGACAGGGGCCATGCAATCGCCATCAGCGCGATGGGCACCCCGACCGCGGTGATGAACACCTTCCACTGTCCGCGGACCAACGGCAGGAACAGTAGTGGTGCGAGAACCGGTTTGACCGCGAATGTCAGGCCGAGTACCGCGCCTGCCCACAGGTCGCGACGCTTGAGCAGCAACGTCAGGAATGCGACCTCGCCGAACAGCACGAGCCCGTTGATGTTCGTGAACACCAGCGTGTTCGTCACCGTTTCGGACGTGAAGGCACCCAACACGAGGATCGGCGCCACGACCGAGTCGAGACCGTAGCCGAACATGCGCAGAAGTAGATGCAGCGCGACGAGGATGGCGATCGCGTTGGCGAGGATGAACAACCACCGGGAGCGTTCCGGGTCGATCACGGCGATCGGCGCCATCAACAATGTGCCCGACGGCGGATACAGGTAATGCGGATCGACCCATTGGAAGTTCGCGGTATACACCGGCTGCCGGTTGAGGAATGCCAGCGCGGCGTTGTACACGGGTGTGAAGTCGTCGGTCCGGAACCCGTTGACCGCTTTGATCACGACCCGGTGCAGAACCGTGAGGACGGCCAACGGCCACAGAACGCACTTGACCACCTCCGCGGTGGTGCGGGCGGTGCGGGGCTCGAGACGACTGAGGAACACTACGGCACGGTACACCGGAACGGCCGGCTCGTGATCGGCCCGCCCCCGACGAGCGGTCGTCGTCACGCCGGGCAGAGGCTTCCGTTGGGCGGTAGATCTCCGGTCTGCAGATACGCGCCGACCCGGGATTGGGCGCACGCCGAATGCAGAATCGCCGCATAGCCGGCGCCCTGCCACGACACGACCGCCCACCGGGCGCCGACCGCGGTCAACGCGCCGGTGACCGATTCGAGTCCACCGCCCCCGACGATCGGATCGGCAGCCGCTCCGAGCACGAGGACCGGCACGTCCACCCGGTCGGGCAGTGGTGGCGCAGGCATGCTCGGCCACGCCGAGCAGGCCGTCAGTCCGGTTGCGGCGTCCGCGCCGAACAACGGGTAGTTCGATCCCCAAGCGCGCTGCAACTCCAGGGCGCGTGCGGGAGTCGGCCTGCGTTGGGTGTCACTGCACCGGGAGACGAACTGCCCGGCGGTCGACAGTTGGGCCTCGGCAGGATCGACCAGTTCGAGCAGCGGCATCACATTGCCGTCGCGGGCGGCGGACAGCGCGTCGGACAACTCCCGCACCCGGGCTTGCAGATCGCCACCGGGGCTACTCAGGATCGCGGTCACCGCGGTCAGCATCGCGTTCGACGACAGCGGTGCCAGCTCACCGTTCGCGGCTTTCGCGTGCAGTTCCTCCAGGACCGTCCGAGGGTTGGCGCCGAGCGAGCACTCCAGGGCGACACACCGGCGAGCGAACGCGTCGACCGCGGCTTCGGCGCCACGCGCCCGGCTTTCCGCGAGTAGTTCGGCGTCGGCGCTCGCGCCGGCCGGGGAGTCGAGGATCAGCCGACCCACGTTCGCCGGATACTCGGCGGCATAGGCCAGCGCGACCGTCGCGCCGTTGCCGACACCGAGCAGCCCGATGTGCTCCACGTTCCAGGCCAGGCGCAGCTGGTCGAGATCGGCGGCGGCGTGACTCGCCCCGAACATGAGTTCCTGGGGCTGCAGATAGTCGGTGCATGCGATGGTCGCCTGGCGGCCGAGTTCCGCGACCCGGGTAGGCCCGTCGCCGCTGCGGCCGAACTGGCCCAGGTCACCGAGCGCGCGGAGGTCGGCGGGAAAGACACAGTCGATGGGCTGCGACGCGCCGATCCCGCGGCGATCGACCGCGACCACTGGGCGGTCGGCGAGCACACCGGACATCGGTCCGGTGGAGAGGGCGGCGAGTGCAGTGCTGGACGGCATGTCCGTGCCGGTCGTGAGTACGAGCGGTGCGACATCGGCCGGGGTCTGCGGCACACGTGCTCGCAGCACGGCGAGCGGGAATGTTCCCGGGACGTTCCCGGCCGCGTCGATGGGCGCGGTGATCTCGGCGCAGTCGAGGATCAGCCCGGTCGGGCCGGGCGGAAGTTGCCGGGCCGTGAGAGTGTCGGCGGTGCACTCGCGCCACGCCAAGTCCTCGCCGGGTACCGGGAGTTCGGAGGTGACAGCACCCTCCTGCTCGGGTTCGGGTACGGCACCGCCACCGACGTCCTGAACGACGGCGACGTCGGGTCGTGCCGACGGCCCCGTCCCGCAGGCTGCGACCGTCGACGCGAGTGCGATCAGGGACACCGCGAGCACACCGGTTCTGCGCATGCCGACAGCCTGCCAGGTCGGTGCGTTCCGGGTGCGCACCGGTCCGCGCGCACCGCACGCGCACGAGTGACGGGCGTGCTGGTCGGGAGGTGAAGAATGGGTGACGGGGATGTGAAGTAGGTCGCAATCCCCGGTTGGTGTACGTGTGGCCTCACCACCGGCCCTTACCCTGGAGGAATGCAGGAACGTCTCGTCGATCGCAGTCCCGTGGTGCCGGCCGAACAACTGGTTGCACAGCTCGTGCCGCCGGCGATGTTCGACGAGGTGAGCTTCGCGTCGTACATCCCCGACCCGAACCAGCCGAGTCAGGCGGCCGCGGTCCGTGCTGCCGAGGCGTTCGTCGGCAAGGTCGGGAAGATTCGCGGCGGCAAGCGTGGTCTCTTCGGACGGAAGGCGCCGTCCACGGGTGCCGGGCTGTACCTCGACGGCGGGTTCGGTGTCGGCAAGACCCACCTGTTGGCGTCGATCTTCCACAGCTCCCCGTCGCCCAGGGCGTTCGGAACGTTCGTCGAGTTGACGCACGTGGTCGGTGCGCTCGGTTTCAACAAGGCGGTCGAGGAACTCTCCACCCACAGCGTGCTGTGCATCGACGAGTTCGAGCTGGACGATCCGGGTGACACGATGCTCGTTTCGCGTCTGCTGACCGAGCTGTCCGCGCGTGGGGTGTCGATCGTGGCGACCTCGAATACGCTTCCCGGCCAGCTCGGTGAGGGCAGGTTCGCGGCGCAGGACTTCCTCCGCGAGATCAAGAAGCTCTCGTCGATCTTCGAGACTTTGCGTGTGGACGGCCCGGACTATCGGCACCGCGACCTGCCACCGGCGCCGGAACCGATTGCGGCGAAGGAATTGATCGAACGCGCCGAGACGGTTCCCGGGTCCACTCTCGACGATTTCGACGAATTGTGTGCGCATCTGAGCACCTTGCATCCGTCGCGTTACGGCAAACTCGTCGACGGTGTCACGGCCGTGTTCCTCAACGGTGTGCATCCTGCTCAGGACCAGTCCGTCGCGTTGCGGCTGGTGGTGCTCGCCGATCGGCTGTACGACGCGAGTATCCCGGTGACGGTGGCCGGGGCGAAGCTGGATGAGATCTTCACTCCGGAGATGTTGGCCGGTGGCTACCGCAAGAAGTACCTGCGTGCGACGTCGCGGCTGCTGGCGCTCTCGCGTTTCGAGGTCACCGCGGGCTAGCGCGAACTTCCGGATGCTGTGCCGGGGGTGGGTGCGCGTGGTCTCTACAGTTCGCGCTGCATGACGTAGTCCTGGTGCTCTTGCGAGCCCACCAGGAAGGTGCGCGTGCCGACAGTCCGGAAACCCTGTTTGATGTAGAAGCGCTGGGCTCGTTCGTTCCCCTGGTTTACGCCGAGCCACAGTCCCGCCCGCCCGGTTGCGGCGGCACGTTCGACGAGCGCGGCCATCAGGGCTGCCGACACACCGGTGCCGTGCCGGCCGGGGAGCACGTACAGCTTGCTGATCTCGATGGACGGTGTCGCAGTGATCATCGCTGCGATCAGTGGGTCGGGCGGCGGTGCGTCGATCGCCATGAGATAGCCGACGATTTCGCCTCCGATGCTCGCCTTGAGCACGATTCGTGTGGGGTCGGTCAGATATTCGCCGAATCGCTCCACCGAGAGTGTCCGAGCGATGAAGTCGGCGATGTCGTCGCCGTGTGCTTCGGGAGGGCACGCGAGCGGGAACGTGGTGGCCGCGACGTCGGCGAGCGTTTCGGTGTCCCAGATGCCGGCCTGGGCAACGGAGATCGCGGACTCGTCGATCGAAGTCGTGGGCATGGGTCCAGTAGACCATCAGTTCCCGCATCGGACGCCGGCACCAGCGGACTTCGGCTGGAATCGGACGCTGTCGTGTAGCCGGAGACGGCCCCGAACATGGCTGAACCCCAGCCTTGGATGGGGGGTCATGGCTGGGGTTCATTTACCATCGGGGGGGATGGCACCCTCGTGCGATACATGAGGGGTTCCTCAGGTTCCAACTTTTGCGATCACGTTTCGATCACGTAGCCCCACCGCATGCGGGTTGCGATTTGCTGCTCGAGGCTCTACTGTGACTTGCCATGAAGCGCGTACTCGTAGTTCACCGCCGTAGCGGGGTCTGATTCGGACCGACCCCTCGCTGCGGGTCGTTGAGCTACCTGTCGGTCCTTCCTTCTCGTGGAAGACCACCTTCGATGAACGCCTTCACCTCAATCGCTTCCGATCGTCGTCCCGCCGCTGCCCGTTCATTCGGTCCCTGCGCCGACACCGATCGCGCCACTTCGCTCGATCCGTTCGCTGCTCGGTTCGGACGACCCGTGCCGCTCGCATTGCGTGCCGAGGCTGCGGGTACGTCCTGGACGGACTTCGCCGCGACCTACGCTCCGCGGCGCGGACCGCTGCACCTGGGCAGGTGGAGCGCTGTCGCACTGACCGGTGGATTGTGCGCCTACGAGGCGACGTTCGCGCTCCACGGAGCGATCCACAGCAGCGCCGCCGTTGCGACCGGCCCGGTGTCCGCGATGACGGGGATGATTCACGAACTCGGCTTCCGCCTCGAGATCCGTTCGTTCCACCGGCTGGACATGGGCGAGTACCACGGGACGTTCCTGCTGTGCGAGTCCGACGACGAACGCACGTGCTGGGCGATGGGTCTCGGTTCCACGGCCGCGGAGTCGACCCTGCGGGCGATGACCGCAGGAATCAACCGCCTGTACGGCACACGCTGATCTGCACGGCCCCGAAGACAGCCGCGCGCAACCGGCAGCGCGCGGCTGTCTTCGGGATCGGCGGCGTGTAGATCGTGGCTAACCGAACGACGATGACCCCCTTCGAATGAAGGGGGTCATCGTCGTATTCTGGTGCGCGATACTGGGATTGAACC
>NZ_JBAQXC010000058.1:0-8946 GCF_049299235.1 Rhodococcus sp. (in: high G+C Gram-positive bacteria)
GGGTGGTTGGGTCATGCCGGTCCGTTCTCGCTGACTCACTCGTGCATATCCGGGCTGTCGGCAGCACCGGGGCCCGAGAGTCCGGTCGTGTGCCACAGCGTGCCCCGTCGTACCCGGCCGAACCGGATGTCCAATTCGTCGGAGTCACCGACCGTGTGTCGTTTCGCGGAGAAGAACAGTTACCTGCCGCGCCCGCCGGCGGAGGGAGTTCGCTGTCCGTGCACGCTGTAGGAGCACTTCGCGAGCCCGCGGCACGGCCGCGACCACGACACCGTCGGGGCACCACACCCATGGTGTGTCGGCCTGTACATAGACCAGCCTGCGTCCGCAGTTCATGGACAGTCACGGCGTCGCCCGTTCCGGTGTTGCCGCCCGAGCACCGGTGTTCCCCCATCGGAACGCGCTGACGTCGATCGCGGGACCCATCATCCGGGCGCGCGCAGACTCGATTCCGGCCGGCCCCGATGCCCGTCGTGATCGTCGGCCGTTCCACGCCGGCGCCGACCCCGGTGACCGCGCCCGAGTTCGCGATCCTGGGAGCAGCGCACGTGTCGATCCGACTCGCCACAGATACCGATGAACCCGAATCGAGACTGGCAACCAGGAGGGTCGAACGTCCGTCCCGGATCCCCGGGTATGCCTCGGGGCGCGTCACTCGGATCGGCCCGGGTGAGCCGGTCCGGTCGTGAAGGCACCCGATTCGGCCGCCCCCTACCCGCGCGTGGCAAGTTCCGCGTGGGCGCGGGCGTACTTGGCGGTCAAACGGTCCCGTGTCGGGGCGTCGAGCCGCGCGAGACGCCGCGGATCACTGTTGTCGGCGAGGTCGGCGAGTTTGACCGTCACCGCGAGCGGAACCTCGCGGACACGGGCGTAGTAGTCGGCCGGGGCCTCACCGGGGCGGCGGGTGAGCGCCTCGACCGCCGCGGTCACCTCCGGTGGGAACAGCTGCTCGAGGTCCGCGAGTGTGACCTCGGTGTCTTCGACGACGTCGTGCAGCCAGGCGGCGGCCACCGCGTAGTCGTCCCCGGCCACCCGTGCAGCGACCCGCGCGGGGTGGGTGATGTACGGTCGGCCGGCCTTGTCGACCTGTCCGTGGTGGGCGGTGGTGGCGATCTGTTCGGCGAGGTCCGCGATCGGATGCCTCATGGATCCTCTTCCCTTGTGGTCGGCGAATGTCGTGAGGTGCCGGATCTCGAACCCGAGCAATGTGCGTGAGCTACGGGCGTTGTGCGAGTGCGGCCCATCGCTGTCCTCGTCGAACCTTATCGATTCGAGCAGTGAGATCGCTGACGGTGATCACGCCGTCGTGGTTGGTATCGAGCAGCTTGTTGGCGTTGTACGCATCGGCGTGGGGACCGCCGGGCGCTGCGATGACAGAGTCCTCGTTGGTGCCGCGCAGCGTCGCGGGAAGAAACGTTGCCTGGTACAGGCGGCCCGCTGACGTCAACTGCCCGATATGCGGTTTGTAGTATTTTTCGACGTAGGGCAGCTGTTGTTCGGCGGTGAGCAGCTGGAAGGCGTCCGGCCCCTCCGCCCAGCCCAGGCCCACGAGCGTGGACGGCATGAACTGGATCAGGCCGGTGGCCTTCCCGTTCGGATTTTGAGCCGACGCCCGGACTCCGCTTTCGCTTTCCATCACGGCCAGCAGATCTGCCGGTGCGCACCGCAGGCGACCGCATATGGCCTTCAACTCCGCGAAGAAGGCGTCGCTCAAGCCGACAGACACACTGGCCTGATCCTTGACCCAGGCGGCGTGAATCGGACTGCCGGATCTGGCCCGCGCGACGCCCGGCCAGTTCTGGTCGATGTCCATGGCCCCGGTGTCGGCAGCGTCGGCGCTGAGATCGTAGCGAAGGTACGTGTCGCCGCGGAAGAAGTACACCTTGCCGTTGCCCCAGTTCACCGCCGAGTCGATCGCATCGACGAAGCCCGCATCGCCGAAACCGGGCCACCCGTCAACGATCGGCGTCGGCTGGCCGTCCGCGTGGTCCTCCGTCATGTCGTACCGGAGGTAGTTGGCGCCTTTGAACAGGAAGGCTGTGCCGTTGCCGCAATCGACCGCGGCGTCGATGCCCGACGAGAAGTCAGCGGCGGCGAGGCCCGGCCAGTGATCTCCTGTCGGCAGCGGGTAGCCGACATCGACCTTGTTCGTGGCGATGTCGTACCGAATGTACTGGGATCCGCGGAAGAAGTAGACCTTGTTTCCGACGTTCAGGGCAGCGTCGATCCCGCGGTCGAAGCCAGCTGCGGTGAACCCCGTCCAGTTGGCGGCGATCGTCCGGGGATATCCGGGATCGACCGAATCTGTTGTCGCGTCGTATCGGAAGTAGTTCCCGCCCACGACGAAGTAGGCCTTGCTGATCATGAAGAGCGCCTCGCTCGGTTGCAGAAGGGACTTCTCTGTCATCCCATTGTCGGCACCCGGACTGCTGTCGTACACGAGTATCGGACTACCTGTTTGTCGGAGCGGTCGTGGGCGGGGGCAGGCACACCCCGGCGCCGCTACCTGGAGCATCCCGCACTGGAATGCTGATCACCAGCGACAGTCGCTCCATGGCGTCCCGCGGTTGATCGGCCGCGCCGACCCGACTGCAGCAGCGCCGGCATGTGCGCACGCGCAACGATAGTGAAAAATGTTGTACCACAAGAAAAATGCAACTACATCACGTGGATGTGCGCCGAGGTTCGGCGCCTGCCGGCACGCGGAGCAACGCCTCCGCGCACGACGCATCATCCGACGAGTGATATGCGAACCTCCGCCCTACCACACACGCGCACCCAACGGGGCAAGCATGCGACCGAAGCACCGAAAAACGGTGCCGCAGAACAGGTAACCTCAGAAATCGACAGCCGTACAACAGGTGCGCGCAGACCACGTGAAGGCCGACAGCGGCCGATCCGCCCCACGTGATCGCGGCAGCAACGCACCCCCACGCCCCGCCACAGAGACGGTCCGTACCCCCACGCAGAATGGATCAACGATGGACAAAACCCAATACCTCGTCCGGACGGCCGACGGACGCGACTACTGCCGCGTCGAACCCTGGGAAGGTGGACTGCCCGCCGCACGTGAGGGCGCCCGCCGCATCGGAGGCTTCGTCGTCGAACTCGACACCTACCTGCTGCCGACCGACAGCATCGTCGACGACTTCCGGACGCCGTAGCGCGCACCACCTCCAGCAGCCACCCCCGATGCCACGAACGGCACCCGCCACACACGACGACACACCAGCGCAGACACACCCGCAGATACCTCACCGTGACGCGGAACCAGGAGAGTAGATGAACGTATCGACCCACATCCGCGAGCTGATCGACGCGATCGAACGGTTCGGGCCGGACGCGGCGCGAACTCAGCGTCGGGCCCTCGACAAACTGATCGAACTCGACATGGTCGTCAACCAGGAAGGCTTGACGAGGATCTGGGCATCGACAGGAGTCGAGGATCAACGACTCCACGACCGAGACGCCTTGGCCGCGGCACTGAAAGCGGCCGATGTGCAGTTCAACCCGGAAATCGGTGGCTACACCGCCGCTGTGCCGCTGTGGTGATGCCTCCGGTGCGCGCATCGGAGAACCACGCCCACCGGTGGAACGAGCGACAAGGCTCGGCCCTGAGGCCCTGAGGAACGCTCGGCCCTGCCGCAATCGAGAACGACAGCAATAGCGACGGCGCGCGGCTCATGGCGACGCAGTCAGTCCACGACGGTCCCCGGAGTCGATGTACTGCGCCGTTCCGCAGTTGGAACCCTCCCGAAAGGACGAAGGACATGGACTACAACGCACTGCGAGTACGAGTGCTCGAAGCGGCGTACGAAGGACGCGCAACGTACCTACCGGCCGGCGCCCGAGACAACCGGACCGCGGAAGTGTTCATCGACGGAGAACGCATCGGGCAGGCATCGTCGTTGTGCCACTACGTTCGCCCCGAAGCGGGCCGAACGTTCCAAGAGGTCAAACTGGTGCCGGGATACGACCACCAGATTCCACAGCACCTCCGCAGGTAACTGAGCCCCATCGTCGGAGATCCGGCATCGACAGCACACGGACATACCGGAGTGATCGGCCCTCCGACCGGAACACCGCACCGCAATCCCGGGTGATGAGGCACGCATCGAAACGTCGAGATCCCACGCAGACGACATCACTCGCCCAAACAGCCTCGCGCGAGAAGCAACACCAGCACCTCGCACCGCCACACCGACCGCTGCGTGACCCCGAGCCACCGCGAAACAGGAGAACACCATGCCCGACACCACAATCTGCCTCGACAGCTACGGCAGCAACGACTGTGCGGGTGCGGTCGAATACCGCACACCGCTCTCCGGCACCGGCCGATCGTTCCCCCGATGCGAGAAGCACTGGTCCGAACGCCTCGACCGACAAGAGGACCTGAACCGCCGCTACCCGGCGCACCCGCCCGCGGACTTCGACCCGATGTACGCCGGTGAACGCTGGGACGAGGACTAGGACCAGCCCACACGCCGCGCATCGGCGAGCAGGTTCGGCTGACCGTCGACCACTGCCGCCGGTTAGGCGCGTTGTTCAACACGGCGCAGGGGTGTGCCACGTGGATGAGATCGCACGCCTTGCTGCCGGCGGGCAGGTGGTTCTGGGTGCGTGGCACGTGCGCAGACACACCGGGACCAGCACCGCCCGCCGAGCAGACGCGACGGAATGGTTGCCCTTCGCCCTGCCGGACGGCACGCCTATTGCCCAACGAGAAACGGACCGATCCGACCTTGACGCCGTCGCCTTCGGAACCCTCGTACCGGCAACATGGGCAGACGACCCAGAGCGATACTGAGCGCCCCGACAGGGGAAGCAGAAACAGTCGGATACGCATCTGTCCGGAGTGGCAGCGCGAGACCAAAGAGAGAGAACCATGCAGGCGAACGAAACGATCCAGCGGAAATGCGGCGAGTGTCTTCACGACAGAGCCGTCGTCGGCACTGAGACCTGCGAATGCGGACCGGTTACGACACACACATGCACGCGATGTGGTAGCTCGGTGTGGTCGTGCGAGCCCGACTTCTCGCTGCGGGCCGGGAATGGATAGTTGGTCAGCGGCGTAACAGGTCTTCGACGAGCATCCGGAATCGGTCGCTGATGGACTCGTCGGGGAAGAACCCGCCGACGATGTCCCACACCTGCCGCGGTTCGGTCACCCCGAAAGGTGGTCGAGGAGAACCGTGATGTCTTCACCGTCGCGTTGCCCTGCCATCAGGTTCTCCTCGTAGTGGGGCGCAGCTGCGCGGTGAACCAGCTCCGTGTCCCCGCTACGGTCAGGCCCTGCTGCGCGACATCACGGAGCAGGGGTTCACCGGCGGCGGCTGCGGCACGCACATCGTCCTCGGCGTACTCGACGACGCGGGCGTCGTTGCCGCAGACGGGTTCGCCGATGTGCGCGAGTGCCACTGACTCGATGTGGCCGTCCCTGAGATCGATACCGATCTCCGGCGCGAATCCGTAGTTGTCGGGCTGCGATGCCACGGTACCCACCCAGACATCGCGATCCTCCGGCGCGGTCGTCGCCGTCGCGGCGACCCTGCCGGAGGAGCCGGCAGGATCGTCGTCGGTGGTGCAGCATCCGAACATCACCAGCACCACCACGACGGCGGCGCCGATCGCCCAGCCGTTCCGGTTCGCTACGTACGTTCGTCCTTCCCGCGCCCGACGCAGGGTCGCCGGCTGCACATCCTCGGCATCGACGTCGATTCGACCGTGCCGTCCGTACATCGCATGCATGCACGCACGGACGCACGCACGCACGCAGGCGCCGAGCGCCTGCGCATCGGGGACGCGGAGACGTGGACGGTGGGGGTGAATCTCCCCAAAGATCACCCGCATACTGTCCGGCAGGGCCGGGCCGATCGTTCCTGCCGCCGATCCGGCCGAACGAGGAGGACGCGATGTACGGGGTGTAGACGAGCAAGGAACACTTCTCGGTGCCCGGATCGAACCCGGCCGCGACCTCGGCCGACGTGCACGCCCTCACCGACACCGCACAGGCGCGCCGCGGCACCGGGCGCGGCCCGTCGCCGACACGTGGCAGCTGGTGTGTACTTCGCCGAACCGTCCAATCTGCGCGAGATCACCCGCGAACAGGGCCGCAAGTACGAAGGCGTTCGCGGCGGCCGGGGGCTGTGGTCATCGACGATGCGTGAGATCCCACCGGTGTCGGAAACGTCCGCGCCGACACACGATCTCGACGCGATCGCACTCCGAACCCCGGCCGGGCCGAACCGGTGACGCGCACCGGCAGTGCCTCGACACGTCGACCGGGACCCGCCGCCGCGCCACCTGTCGGCCTCCGATCGCCGAAACCTCACCGACCACAACCTCACCGACTTCGGCCCGCTGAGCCGGCCTCGGTCGCAGGCAGCCGCGATCACCCCGCACGATCACCGTGCACCGAGGTCGGCGATCACAGGTTCCACAGCTGCAGCAACGCCGTGCGCAGCGCGGGCGAAACGACCCGATGATCGAGATGCAGCCGCGGATTGGGGTGCCCGGCGTCGGCGAGCGCACGCGCGGCCACCGGTACGGATAGAGGCTCGAGATCGGTGCGGGTGCGCAGCAGATACGCCACCGCGTGGCGGGCGTGCGGGATCGGGACGGGACCGGTGTCGACGACGGCGGGCGGATGGATCCAGGCGGTGTCGGCGGTGACCTCGAACAACACATCGAAACGCTCGAGCCGGGTGCGGCGGCCGGTGTCGGGGGTGTCCACGCGCAGCCACTGAGCCCGGTACTGCGCGTCCGGCCCGGCCGCGGCGCGGCGATCGGTGCGTTCCTCCCACATCCGTTGTTCGTCGGCGCTCGGGGTGTAGTCGGTGATCCGGCGGACGAACATGCGGCGAACCGGGGTGGGCAGGAAGTCGTGTTCGGCGCGGGTGCGGCTGCCGATACCGGCCAGCGGCACGGTCCGCCCGACCGCCCAGACGGCGGTGGCGTTGTCGAGGAACGCCTGATCGACGTCGGTGGTGTCGCCCAGGCCGGCGAGGGCGACGTGGGCGGCCGCGAGGGCGGCGGGATCATCGGTGACGAGGGCGGCTTCGTCGGCGACGGTGGAGGCGTGCGAGGCGCTGGACGGTCCGACGATCACGCATCGGGGGGTGACGATCAGACCGGTGTGCAGGTTCGGTGTCGAGAGCACCCGTACCCCGCGGTCGAGGAATCGGGCCAGCGCGGTGGGGGAGGTGGCGTGCGCGCGGACCGCGGCGCGGGCGGCGTTGACGATCAGGAGGTCCCCGGCGCGCAGCGGCAGCAGCTCGGGTGCGGTGGCGTCGAGGTAGGCGATCGCGACGGACCGCGGACCGCGGCCCCGTAGGGCCGCGGTGATGTGCGGCCACGGGTGTGGTGTGTGCAGGGTCGTGCCCATAGACCGCACGGTAGCCGCCGGCACGCGGGCGAGAAGGCAGATCACCGTGGGGGGTTGCACCAGGCCGAACCCGGTCACCGGAGCGCATTCCCGCCGCCGGAACGGTGTCATGTTCGGCCGCAGCCGCCGCCGAAACACCGTGGGTGTGGTGGTCGAGTGTTCCCGCCGCTGAACACTCGACGACCCTGCCGTCCACGCCGAGCGTGTCCACGAAGGGCGGTGGCGTGAGTCCTGCGCGCCGGACCTCGCAGTCGTGAGCGCGACGCAGTTGCATGCACACATCGTCGCCGGTGACCGCATCAGCGCGATCTGCGCAGCCACCGGACTGCCCAAGCCCGGCGTGTACAAGGTCATGCGGATCGCCCGCGCCCGCCCGAAAGGAACGGGAACGGGAACGGTCACTAGCGTGCCGCGCGCAGCCCGCGCTCTATGCTGGATCAGCAGGCACCAGCCGGGAAAGGAGCCGGACATGACCGAACGCGCACCCTCGTTCGACAGTCGGCGCCTCCGCAGCACGCTCCGCGCCCACCGCACCGAAATAGTGGCAGTGCTCGACCGGTACGGCGCCTACGACGTCACACTGTTCGGCTCGGTGGCGCGCGGTGACGCCGGACCACGCAGCGATATCGACCTCATGATCAGTATCGACGCACCCGAGTACGAACAGATCGTCTCCATGCTCGGACTCGCCGACGAACTGTCCGAACTGCTCGGTGTGAAAGTCGATGCCGTTGCGCGTGGCGTCGCCACGGAGCGGGTGAACCTGTCTGCGCGCGTCGATATGCTCGACGTGTGAGCCGAGTTGATCATGATCGTTGCCGCGATATTCTCGATGCTGTAGCGGCCGTCGAGCGGTACATGGCCACACCCGGTGGTGTGGACGGCGACATGGCGTACGACGCGGTTGTGCGGAATCTCGAGGTCATCGGGGAGGCCGCCAACCGGCTTACCGCAGACGTGAAAGTGCTGGCACCGGAGATCGAGTGGTACAAGATCAGCGGTTTTCGTAACATCGCCATCCACGAGTACTGGCGGCTGCGCCCCGCGGACGTCGAAGCGATCGCGGTCAACTACCTTCCTCCGCTGCGCACCGCAGTCGACAGGATCGTGAGTTCGACTTGAGGCCGCGTACTTCCACTTCGTGCGCCACCGGTTGGATCATTCAGATGTGCAACAGTTTTCGACGCAGAAGGCACTGTGATCAGGCGAGTGTTCGCCAATCTCGTCCCGCGCTGGTTCCGGTGGCTCCCGAAGGGGTGCCTGACGTTACGGTGCTGCGCGCCGGCTCCGGCGGCGGGACAGCGTCCAATCCGACAACCTTTCCTTTAAATGGATGATATCGTCCATGTATGAGAAACGTTGCACCGTCTCTCCTCCCCATCTTCCGTAGCCAGGGGCAGGCGGAAATCCTCACGTGGCTCACCCAGAACCCGACCGCCGAGGCCACCATCACCGACCTCGCCCGCATCGCCGATGTCCCGATCGCCACCGCGCACCGCGAGATCAGCCGCTTCGAGCAGGCCGGCCTGGTCACCATCCGCACCCACGGCCGCAACCGCCTC
>NZ_JBAQXC010000059.1:0-5893 GCF_049299235.1 Rhodococcus sp. (in: high G+C Gram-positive bacteria)
GAGGCGGTTGCGGCCGTGGGTGCGGATGGTGACCAGGCCGGCCTGCTCGAAGCGGCTGATCTCGCGGTGCGCGGTGGCGATCGGGACATCGGCGATGCGGGCGAGGTCGGTGATGGTGGCCTCGGCGTTCGGGTTCTGGGTGAGCCACGTGAGGATTTCCGCCTGCCCCTGGCTACGGAAGATGGGGAGGAGAGACGGTGCAACGTTTCTCATACATGGACGATATCATCCATTTAAAGGAAACGTTGGAAGAGAGCGCTTCCACGTGCGGTGCGCTCGCGCGCTCGGCTGGTGTTTCCCCGGGAAACAGTGCACTGCCCCGTCGAGCGTTTCCCCGGGAAACAGCAACATGGTCGGGTGGCCCGACCGCCGCACAGGCATCCGCCCCGCCTGCCGTAGCGATCCGATGCTGGCACCGAAGTCGATGCCCGCGGCACACTCGGCGAGGCCAGGACCCTGGTTGCCAGAGGCCAGCGCGCCGCAACACTCGCCAGCGAGACAGTCCGGCGAACATCGCCGAGATGATGCGCGCGACACCCCAGACGATCTTCACATCGACGTCGACGTAACCGTGGCTGATCACATTCCGAATTTCGATCAGGCGATTCCGGCTGTCGCTACCGTGCTTGCCGTTGAGCTGTCGCTACCGTGCTTGCCGTTGAAACGGGGAACAGCGCTCTCATACCTTGGCCAGGTTCTCGCCGACGACCTGCATACGCATCAACATCGCGTCGGAATCATCCGTATTGTTTTGGGCCGAAACGACATTCGTCGCATTCCTGCGTTCGAGAACATCGATCATGTCCAACGCCGACTCGAGATCCGGTAGCGCGGCGTGGGCTTCGCCATTGACGAGCACTGGTTCGTGCTACAGGATCGGCAACAGATCCGGCTCGATGTACGGGGCGAACCAACGGGAGATCTTCGTGGTGACGTCGACCTTCACCGGGACCGCAGCTTCGAGTTCGACCACCAATCCGGCGAAGTCCCATCCGGTGCGGTTCGGGTCCATCTCGATGAGCAGATCCAGGTCACTGTTCTCGTTCTGTTCCCCGCGGGAATAGCTTCCGAAGACCCACGCCGAGACCGCCCCGCCCTTCACGAGAATCTCCCTGAGGGTCTCCAGTGCGATCGGAAGCCTCAGGTCATCCGCCGACTTCGCGTGTGCCATCACAGTCCCTCCCGTCGTGTGACGATGATATGTGCCGTGACCTGCGACCGGTGGAGCGTGCGTCCGTCCCCGTCGGCCTCGCACCCGGGTCGGTGCCGGATCGATCCGGCCCCCGCGCGCTACTGCGCTCCGTTGCACCGCCGGGCGATCCTGTCGTTCGAACCGGCATTTCTCGACGCATCCCCCTGCTCCCCGATCGCAGAGGCGGCCCCGGATACCTCCGCGGTGGCGACGCCGCGCGTGACGACATCGACGGAGACTGCGAGTAGTTCGGAGAGCTCTTCGGCCAGTCCGAGCATGGAGACGATCTGTTCGTACTCGGGTGCGTCGATACTGACCATCAGGTCGATGTCGCTGCACGGTCCGGCGTCGCCTCGCGCCACGGAACCGAACACGGTGATGTCGTAGGCGCCATACCGGTCGAGGACCGCGGCGACCTCGGCAGTGTGGGCGCGCAGCACGCCGCGCAGTCGTCGACTGTCGGGCGAGGGCGCCTGTCCGGTCATGTCCGGCTTCCTTTCTGGTACCGGTGCATCGAGCGTAGTGCTCCCGGCTGTGTGGGCGCAGGATCACGGGCAGGGTCGATGGCGCACAGATCAGCAGTCCGGCACCAACTCGACCTCGGGTATGTCCGACAGATGTCGGAGTTCACGCGCCGCAACCCCGATGTCTGCGACCTGGTCCCACCCACCCAGTTCCTGTGATCGGCGAAGACACGAGCGAGGGTGGGATGTGGAGTCACCGGTCAACTGGCCAGGGGTCTCGAGATCAATGCAGTCGCACCACCACAGGACCACGGATACGACCGCGGCAGTCAGCAACGGATCGTGCGCGAACAGCTCCGGCCATGCCTGCATCCGGTACGTCTCCTCGGTACGTCGACGATCCTGTCCCCGTTCTCAGTGCGCCTCGGGCATCTGGACGGCTTGTAGACGTCGAAACGACGGAAGACCCCGCGCTGTGGCGAGGTCTTCCGCATGTAGTGGTCGGTCAGGCTAGGAGCCTGCCATCGAAGGGCATTCGTACTCGATCATCGTGTTCACCATGTCGGCAGCGATGTCCTTCGGGACCCCTTGATCGTCAACGAAGCCTTGAATGGTGCGGTCCACGACACCGTCCTGCACCGGGTCGAGTTCCATCATCCCGCAGACCATCTTTGCGACCTGCTTCGCTTCGTCTGCGGGTATCGGGGTGGGCTCGTCGGCAATCGTGGTGAGCTTGTCGGCCAGCTCCTGGTAGTCGGGTTCTACCTCTACGGGAAGCGCAACGGATGTCGGTGCGCTTGCCGTGGCGGTGTTGGGGGTCGTCGTCGAGAACGGAATGACGACCTTCTGGCCGTCACGCTGGAGGTTCCACACAAACTCGCCCTCAGGAGCTTGCGCGGCGAGCACGATCCACCCGCGCTGCTTTTCACCTGCGCTGATCGTATCGAGGAGTTCGGAGTACTCGAAGCAATCCGAGCTGTCTTGGGAATGAGCCAGCGTATTCGCCGTGTACCCATCCTTATCGCGCTCCGAGATGCTCAGGCTCGGCATGTTGATGAAGTTGCCCGACGTGCCGGCTTCGACCGACAGCTCAAGGGCGATGTGGTACGGGCGCCCAGCGCGTTCATCGCTCGATTTCGGGTCGTACGACGGGTACGAGCACGGGGGGTCGATCTGGATGCTCAACAGCGTTGCGCTGCCTACCGGATCGCGCCCGAAGGTCACGGTGTCACCGATCTTGAACTCCGTCTCGGCAGGTGCGGCCGAGGAGGCTGCACCAGCGGACTGGGGACTGCCACCAACATTCTCGTTACTGCTGCAACCTGCCAAGGGCAAGATCAGAGCTAGCGGGATTGCGAGCAATGTACGTTTCACGCGCTGAAGTTAGCAGGTCGCGCCTCCCGACAAGCTCATTGAAGCCTCAACCAGAATTTGATCTTGAATTCGTGTCGCAGCTCCTCGGCGACCTGCGCGCCGGCGCGGCGCTGTACCCGGATCCGCACCGCCGACATCGTGGCCGGCGGTGTCACCGTGACAGAACCGCAGGTAGACCACCGACTACGGGCGGATCCCATTCAATCTGGATTGAAAAGAGCTTTCGGAGCATCCGATAGGTGGAGATCTTTCGGAGCATTCGTTGCAGAAAAAGCCTTCGCATCATTCGGGCCACGGAGTGCTTGCACAGCATCCGACTGAAAGAACGATTCCGAAGCTCGATTGGCCGCAATCAATAAAAGACAAAATGTGAACTCTCAAGCCCAGAGCATTCGAACTCAAATCTGGCCGCAATCGATCCGGATGAAACAAATCATTCCCGAGCGAAGTTGTCCATAAACCCATCAATAAGGCTTTGATACTTGGCTCGTAAATAATGTTTCGAACACTTCGATGTTTCGGATTGATTTATTGTCAAAGCACGCGCACGAGCATCATACATACAGGTCACAGCGGCTTTCTCGTCAACGCTCGCCAGCCCCTTCGCGCCGCAGACGAGGGCGGCGAACCGCCACGAGCGGCGGCGCGAGTCCGCCCGAAAAAACAATTTCGGAGAATTCATTGACAATGCGCCTGTGGGCTGCGCATGATGGGTTCATCAACAATTCGCCGCCGCGGACAATCGGTTACCGGAACCAGGCAGGCGGACCACTCGAATTCATACCCGAGGAGAACACGCATGCACAAGACTGTTGCGTCCGGCAAGATCATCGTCGATGGCTGGAATATCGTCGCCGGCACGGACTACGTCCTGCCCTGGGGTCGGCCGAGCAACACCCTCGACCTGGACCTCGGGCGGATGGCCGACGTCATCGCCGCCAAGTCGAACCGCCCGATCCGTTTCGACGAGATCGCCGTCCACCTCGGTGTCTGCGATCGGCAGCGGCACCCGCAGCGCTACGCCACCGAGCAGGCCATGATCCGCCGGTGGCAGCGAGATCCGCGGGTCAGCACCAGGATCCGCCCCAACCACTTCGACGCGGCCACCGGCACCTACACCGAGAAGGGCGTCGATACCGCGATCGCGTTGGACCTGTGCACCTCCCATGCCTCCGGCCGGTTCGATGCGGTGGTGCTGTTCACCGCCGACGCCGATCTGCTGCCCGCCCTCGAACAGGCCTATCGGGCGCCGGGGACGGTGGTGCAGCTGGCTCGGTGGAAGGATCAGCCGAGCAGCCTGTGGCTGCCGGGCGAGAAGCTGTGGGTCTTTTCCCTGGACGAGGCGGATCTGGCGCAGTGCTCGGTCCCCCACACCACCTGGGACATCGCATGATCGACCGACACACGGGCACGGCGCCCACCGGCACCGAGTTCCTCGACACGTTGATCGAGAACATGACACCCGGAGGCGCGTGGGCGGCGACGGCCGGCACCGTAGATGCGGTGGAGATCGTGATCGAGGCGGCCCGCAGGACCGTCCTCGACCCGGCCCGGCGCCTGGTCGCCGCCGAGATCGACGATCCCCGGCCGGAATCGTGGACCGGACAGTGGCCCGACAGCGAGGGGTTCTACCTCGCGACGATCGTGGTTCGGTTCGAGCAGCTCCTCGAGGCCTGTGAGGCGGTCACGGCGCTGCACCGCAGCGGCCGTCACCGCGCGGGATGGGCGGTGCTCGGCCAGGCCGCCGACACCCTCACCCGCCTGTGGATGCTGACCGACACGCTGGTGTGCAGCCAGCCGCGGGACGAAGCTCGCCGATCGTCGCACGCGTGGTACGCGTTCGCCGACGCCTACAACCTGATCGGTCTCGGCCCGCGCCTCACGGTCCACCCGTTCGACGCGGCGCTGTCCGACGACGTCGGCGAAGACGAGGATCGCAGTCTCGACGACGGCCGCCAGGGCGCCTCGTCCCGGGCCCGTGAGCTCGTCACCGCGATCGAGCACGGTGTCCGGTTGGCGCAGGTGCACATCCCCGGCGCGCTCCTGCTCGATCCGGCCGCGGCCACCGACCCGGGCGGCGTCGGCGCCGGCCTGGCCGCAGGTCCACTGATCCGGGCGCAGCTGCAGCTGACCGCCGCCCTGGTCCACACCGCGGCGATCTCGATCGATACCGCGTTCACCGTCAGCATCGATCACCGCTGACCCCCCTCGCCTCCGGCCGCCCCCTGCCGGTGCAGACACGAGGGCATCTTCACCCCACCGGCGGGACGCAACCCAGCCGGCATTCCCGCCCCGGGATCACCGGCCCGGGATTCCCTGCACCACAAATCTTTTCCCGAGGCGACGGCTCATGCCCGTCCCCACACAACTGTTGCACCTCGGCAACTTTCACCCAAAGGAGAAAACCATGAACAACTACGATGATCTGCGCAAGGCCGTCGAAGGCAGCGACGGCCCGTTCAAGGTCGAGATGCGGATCCTCAAGCGGATCGACGGCGCCGGACGTCTCGGCTCGAGCGTGCTGTCGACGATGAGCGCGGCGCTGGCGAACAACGGGATGGGGCACCTGCCGCCCGAGCTGCCCAGCAGCCAGGACGAGGACGTGCGGCTCTACCCGATCAACAGCCCCCTCGGCGACGTGATCACCGCCGTGCTCAACCCGACCGACCAGCGCGACGCGACCCTGCGCAACATCGGCGCCACCGGAATGGGCGCGCACGCATTCGAACAGCTCCGCCAGATCCGGCAGATCCTGGCTTCCCAGCCGTCACCGGCGGCCGAGCCGATCCCCGAGGCCCCGGATCGGCGCGGGGAACCGGCGCCGCACACCCCGGTCGGGTCTCTGGCGGCACTGCTGCCGCCG
>NZ_JBAQXC010000060.1:0-6480 GCF_049299235.1 Rhodococcus sp. (in: high G+C Gram-positive bacteria)
GGCTTCACCGCCGTCGGTGCGGGCGTCGGGGTCGCGATGACCCTCACCACCGACCTGGTGGTCGCCGCAGCCCCACCGGATCGTGCGGGCGCCGCATCCGCCGTGTCCGAAACCGGATACGAACTCGGGCTGGCACTCGGTGTGGCGGTGCTCGGCAGCGTCGTCAGCGCGACCTACCAGAGCAGGCTCGCCGACCTCGGTCCGTCGCACGAAAACCTCGATACGCTCGGCACTCTCGTGGAGACGGCCCGGCACCTGCCGGACACCGCGGCGCGCGCGCTGCTCGCGGACGGTCGCGAGGCGTTCGTCGCGGGCATGCACAGTGCCTCGGCGGCCACCGCCGTCATCCTTGCGGTGACCGCGGTGTTCGCGTGGCGGATGCTCCGACGGCGCTGACCGGACGTCTGCGTCCGGTGCGGCCCGGCCGGGTCATCGTTCGTCGGGGCCGTCGAACACCGCGAACGAATGGCCCGGGATCAGCGCCGCCGACCGGGTGCGGTTGACCACCGGCTCGTCCCACCACACGAGCGCGGTGCCGCCGACGGGAACGGTGATCGGATCGGGGCCGAGGTTGCACGCAATTCGAATTTTCCCGCGGTGCACGATGATCCAGCGTTCCGCCTCGTCGTAGTCGACCCGGAGGTTCTCGAGCCACGGATCGGTCAGTTCGGTCCGGGACCGACGGAGCGCCAGCAGATCCCGGTAGCACGACAGCAGTCGCGCGTGCTCCGGCTCGGTCCGTTCGGCCCGGTTCAGGACGGAACTGCGGAAGGTCCCCGGGTCCTGCGGGTCGGGCACGTCGCCGGTGTCCCATCCGTGTTCGGCGAACTCGCGTCGACGGCCCGCCACGACCGCGGCGGCCAACTCCGGTTCGGGATGCGAGGTGAAATATCGGAACGGTGTGCGAGCACCCCACTCCTCACCCATGAACAACATCGGCGTGTACGGGGAGGTGAGCACGAGCGCTGCCTTGACGGCGAGCTGCCCGTGATCGAGATATTCGCCCGGCCGTTCACCGCGCGCGCGGTTGCCGACCTGATCGTGGGTGCAGGTATAGGCCACCAGGGAACTGGCGGGGGTGCGGCGCACGTCGAGGGGACGCCCGTGGACGCGACCGCGGAATGTCGAATACGTCCCGGCATGGAAGAATCCGTGCTGCAGGGTCCGGGCCAGACAGTCTAGCGACCCGAAATCCCCGTAGTAGCCTTGCCGTTCGCCGGAGACGGCCGCGTGCACCGCGTGGTGGATGTCGTCGTCCCACTGCGCGTGCAGACCGTACCCGCCGGCCGACCGCGGCGTGATCAGCCGGGGATCGTTGAGGTCGCTTTCGGCGATCAACGTCAGCGGGCGGCCCAAATGTGCGGAGAGCCGGAACGTTTCGGCGGACAGATCCTCGAGAACGTGCGTGGCGGTGTGATCGACGAGGGCGTGGACGGCGTCCAGTCGCAGTGCGTCGATGTGGAAGTCGCGGAACCAGCGCAGTGCGTTGTCGACGATGTACCGCCGGACCTCGGTGGAGTCGGGGCCGTCGAGGTTCACCGATTCGCCCCACGGCCCGCCACCACCGGACAGATACGGTCCGAAGCGGTCCAGGTAGTTTCCGGACGGGCCCAGATGGTTGTACACCACGTCGAGGACGACCCCGAGCCCACGCGCGTGTGCCGCGTCGACGAACCGTTGCAGCGCGTCCGGTCCGCCATACGGTTCGTGCACCGCGTACCAGAGCACCCCGTCGTACCCCCAGCCGTGGGTTCCGTTGAACGCGTTGACCGGCATCACTTCGACGAAGCCGACCCCGAGGTCGACGAGTTCGTCGAGGTGGTCGATCGCCGCGTCGAGGGTGCCGGCGTCGGTGAACGTGCCGATGTGCAGTTCGTAGACGATGCTGCCCGGCAGTTGACGCCCGGTCCACGCCGCGTCCGTCCAGGCGTCGGTGTCGATCGAGTGCAGTTGGGACAGGCCATGCACGCCGTCCGGTTGGCGACCCGACCGGGGGTCGGGCAGCACGGCATCCTGCGCATCGGCTTCGGTGCTGCCGACGAGGAAGCCGTAGCGGGCGTCGGGGGAGGCGTCGACGGTGGCTCGCCACCAGCCGGTGTCGTCGCGGTGCATCGGATGGACGCCGCCGTCGACGTGGAGTCGGACGGACTCGGGAAGTGGGGCCCAGACCTCGAAGGTGTGCACGGATCCAGCATGCCCGGTCCGAGTGTTGCGCGCAGCCTTCCACAATTCGGTTGCATCAGTGCTGCATCCGATGCTGCTAGGGTTGTTCGGATGCCCGAGAACACCACGAAGCGGACGTACACATCCCCGCTCCGTGAGGAAGCCGCCCGCCGCACCCGTGCCACGATCCGCGCCGCGGGTGCTCGACTCTTCGTCCGCGACGGCTACGTCACCACCACGGTCAGGCACATCGCCGACGAGGCCGGTGTCGCGATACGGACCGTGTTCACCGCGTTCCCCGGAGGCAAATCCGAATTGTTCCGCGAAGCACTCGACACCGCGGTGGCCGGGACCGGTGACGCCACCGTCCCGCCCCGGCAGGAATCCGCGCGCCGGGCCTCCGATGCGGATCTGATCCTCGATCACGTCGTCGGGTTCGGCACCGACATGCTCGAACGAGCCGGTGGCCTGCTCATGACGTCGGTGGAATCCTCGGGGGCCGACCCCGACATGCGGCGATTCGCCGACGAGGACGCCCGCGCCACCGCCGACAACGCCCGCACCCTCGCCGAGGGCCTGCATGTGAGCGGTCTGCTCCGTGACGGGATGAGCGTCGACCACGCGGCCGACGTCCTGTTCACCCTCAGCTCGCCGCAGGTGCATGCGCTGCTCCGCCGCAACTGCGGATGGGACGTCGAACAGTACCGGGCGTGGTTGACCGACACTCTGCGGGCGACTCTGCTGCGCTGACCGGGCGGCGCCTGTCGAACCGCCCCAGTCGAGCCGCTCCTGCCGATCAGGGCAGGGCGTCCAGATAGACCCAGCGGCCGTCCACGCGCACGAACCGGCTGCGCTCGTGCATCACCTCGTCGGCACCGTCCAACGTGTAGCGGGCACGGAACTCGACGGTGCCCTCGGTGTGCAGGAAGCCGCCGCCGGTCGTGCACAGGATCTCGAGTCCCGTCCACCGCTGGTCCGGATCGAGTTCGAGCCGGGCAGGGCGGCACGTCGGATGCCACGTCCGATTCAGGTGATCGACGTTCCCGACCGCGAACGCCGTGTACCGCGACCGCATCAACTGCTCGGCGGTCGGTGCGTCCGCGCCGGCCAGGAACGGACCGCAGCACTCACCGAACGGCAGCCCGCGACCACACGGGCATGGAGAATCGGAGGTAGGTACCGGGGCGCGTCGACGGTTCACACACCCAGTATCGCGGCCCTTGCCGAGGCCATCGGCAACGGGCACGATTGATTCCGAATTCGGGAGGTCGCAGTGAGCGTCGGAATCGAGTCACGGCTGAGGTACATCGACAAGGACGGCAGGCAGCACCGCTACGAACTGTCACCCACGGCACCCCGCGTCACGATCGGACGCTCACCCGACGCGGACGTGCCGTTCACCGGCGACGAGGAAGTATCACGACTGCACGCGGTCGTCGAATGGATCGGAACGCACTGGACGATCGTCGACGACGGGTTGTCACGCAACGGAACCTTCGTCAACGGTGAGCGCATCACGGGACGGCGACGACTGCGGGAAGGCGACAGCATCCGGATCGGCACGATCCGGTTGACGTTCCAGGAGATCGGGGCCGGACCCGACGAAGCCACCCGGGTCGCGGCGGAAATGCCGACCGTCCGATCCGTCACCGACACCCAGCGCGGCGTGCTGCTCGCGTTGTGCCGCCCGTACAAGCACGGTGCCGCGTTCGCGAGTCCCGCCTCCAACCAGGCGATCGCGACCGAACTCTTCCTCAGCGTCGATGCCGTCAAGACCCATCTGCGCGCGTTGTTCACCAAATTCGGTGTCGAGGACCTGCCGCAGAACCTCAAACGGGTGCGGTTGGCCGAACTGGCCCTGCACAGCGGCATCATCACCGAACGCGACCTGTGATCGTGCTCAACCGACCCGCCGCAGCAGCACGATCAACGCGCGGGCGACCTCCTCGGCCCGATCGACGATCACCGAGTGCCCCGCCCCGTCGATACGCACCAACTCCGCGAGGGGCAGCCGCGACGCCAGCCCCGACGACAACTCGAACGGAGTCCATTCGTCTGCCGAACCGCACAGCACCAAGGCGGGCACCGCGGCGAGAACCGTCAGTGCGGCCGATTCGTCGAGAGCGGCGAACGAACGGAGAAAACCGGACATCGTCACCACCGATGTTCCGCTGTGCAGAACCTTCATCAATGCCGCCCAGCGGCTTTCCGGGGACCGGCGTTCCGCGGCGCGGAACAACGGACCGCTCATGCGACCGCCGAACCGGGTCGCTCGCTGCATGATGCGCGGCGCCCGGGTCACCGCCCGATGGAACAATCCCATCGCCGGGCTGTGCAGATAGCGGCCCAGACCGGCGCGGTGCAGGTCGCCGGCGGCCGTCGCGATCAGGCCGATTCCGGCGACCCGGTGACCGATCTCGTGCGGATGCTGCCTCGCGTACGACAGGATCGCCATGCCGCCCATCGAATGCCCGACCAGCACGACCGGGCCGGATGACACGGCGCGCAGCACCGCCCCGAGATCCCGGCCCACCTGCTCGACGGTGTACGTCTCCGCGGGCGCCCCACCCGAGCGGCCGTGCCCCCGGTGGTCGAAGAACACCATCCGCATCGCCGGACCCGTCCGGTTCAGCAGTGAATCACGCAGCGGCGACCAGCTTTCCGCGTGATTGCAGTGCCCGTGGACGAACACGACGGTCAGCGGCGCGTCGACGGATCCGATCTCCCGGACGGCCAGCGCCACCCCGTCGTCCGTAAGAACGGTGACGCGCCGGACGGGACGGGCGCTGCGCATGGTGGTCATGACGATCAGGGTGCGCCGCACCGTGCGTGACCACGATGAACCCGGAGGTGAGTTGTCTGCACCCCGGAGTGGGCTCCACAACCCCCTGAGGTGATGGACAATCGAAAAATGCAGGAGCAGCGGTATGTCGGCGTCGTCGGACCCGGTGACGCCACCCCGGAGCAGCGCCGCGTCGCCCGTCGCGTCGGCGGACTGCTGGCCGGGCGCCGCGCGGTCGTCGTCACCGGTGGATTGGGTGGGGTGATGGCGGCGGCGTCGCGCGGGGCGATCGAGGCGGGCGGCGCCACGATCGGTCTGCTGCCCGGTGACGACCGCGCCGCAGGCAATCCTTATCTGACGGTCGCGGTGCCGACCGGGCTGGGGGAGATGCGCAACGCTCTGCTCGTCCGTACGAGTGACGCGCTGATCGCGGTCGGTGGGAGTTGGGGCACCATGAGCGAGATTGCGCTCGCGGTGCGGACCGGGGTTCCCGTGGTGTCGATCGGAGGCTGGCAGATGCCCGGCCCCGGTGTGCTTGCCGTCGCCGACGCCGCCGAGGCCGTCGAGTGTCTGCATGCGTTGTTGTGGCGGAGGGATCCGCTCGACGGCCGACCGTAGGTGCTGCCGAATCGGGTGGGGGCCGGACCACCTCTGGGGTGGGTATCGCGCGCACTGCGTCCGGGAGATCGTGGACAGCACAATTTTCCGCCGTCAGTCAGGAGGCCCCCGTGCCGTATCGAACTCAGGCCCTGCATGTCGAAGACGTCACCAAGTGTTTCGGTGAGGTCGAGGCACTGCGCGGGGTGAGTTTCACCGCCGCGCCCGGTGAGGTGCTCGCAGTCCTCGGCCCGAACGGGGCAGGCAAAACCACCGTGGTGAACATCCTTGCGACACTGCTGCGACCGGACTCCGGGTGGGCCCTCGTCGATGGGCACGATGTGGTCGCCGATGCGGCAGGCGTGCGGCGATCGATCATGCTCACCGGGCAGTACGCCGCGCTCGACGACGCCCTCACCGGGTTCGAAAACCTCGTATTGTTCGCGCGGCTTCTCGGAATGCGCCGCCGCACCGCCCGGGTCCGCGCTGCGGAACTGATCGCCGAATTCGATCTCGACGACGCCGCGGGCCGCCCCGTCGGCCGGTATTCCGGGGGCATGCGCCGCCGCATCGATATCGCGTGTGGCCTGGTCGTCCCGCCCCGGGTGGTGTTCCTCGACGAACCGACCACCGGGCTGGACCCGCGCAGCAGGCAACAGGTGTGGGACCTGATCGCCGGTTTCAAGTCCCGGGGGATCACGACGGTGTTGACCACCCAATACCTCGAGGAAGCCGACCTGCTCGCGGATCGCATTGTCGTCGTGGACCGGGGTGTCGTCGTCGCCGACGATACGGCCGCGCGGTTGAAGGACCGCGTCGGCGGCAGCGTCTGCGAGGTCGTGCCCGCGCACCGGAAGCATCTCCCCGAGATCGCTTCTGTCCTAGGATCATTCGTTGCCACCGGGACGATCGAGATCGGAATCGACCGGGTCGCGGTG
>NZ_JBAQXC010000061.1:0-1736 GCF_049299235.1 Rhodococcus sp. (in: high G+C Gram-positive bacteria)
GTGGCGGCGTGCGGGATCGCCGGTGAGGTGATGCGGCGGTTGCACCGGCCTGCGGTGCCGCGGCTGCGCCGGTTGTCCGCGTACGTGCAGCGGGAGGCCGATGCGCTGGCGCGGCTGCCCCGCGACAGTCCGATCCCGCATCGGCTGGTCGATCAGGCCGTCGGACTCGTGCGCGACCTCGTGGTGGACGAGGAGAGTTCGGCGGTGCTGCTGCACGGCGACCTGCACTACGGCAATGTCCTGGCCGGGCACCGGCAGCCGTGGCTCGCGATCGATCCGAGACCGCTGGCCGGGGATCGGAATTTCGAGCCGGCACCGCTGTTGTGGAATCGGTGGGAGGAGTTGGCCGGTGACGTGCGCGGCGGGTTGTTGCGCCGATTCGAGGCGGTGGTCGATGCGGGTTGGCTCGACGAGGATCGGGCGCGTGGTTGGGTGGTGGTGCGGTCGGTGATCAACGCGTGGTGGACGCTCGACGAGGCTCGCGGTGCGGTCACCCCCGACCGACGTGCCCGCGTGACCCGGTTCGTGACGATCGCGAAAGCGGTTCGTCGCTGATCCGGCCGCGTGGCGTTCGGGGCTGTCGGTGCGGGCCTCTACCCTGTCACGGTGAGTGAAACAGTGCAGTCCCCTGTGGGTGGGCTCGAGGACCCGATCGCACGGGACGATCGTCTGAAGCTGTTCTCGTTCGCGACCGCGGAGAAGCGCACCGAGTATCTGTGGGTGCTGCGGGCGTTCGATCATGCCCGCGCCAACTATGTGGTTCTGTTGCACGCGGGTGAGGTCGCCGCGACCCTCACCCGGATCGGGGGCGGCGATCCGGTGGCCGCACTGACCGCCGGGGAGGTCACGCCGCTGCTCGAGCAGTTGCACACGTGGGGTGTCCTCGAACGCAGCTACGACGGCTCCCGCGCGGCCACGCTCGCCGAGTATCGCAATCGGCATTTCGTGTACCAATTCGGGCAGGCCGGGTACCGGGTGTATCGCGCGGTGGAGGACGTGCTGGCGGCGCGCGGGGAGGATGCGTCGCTGTCGCGGCTGGCCCTGGCGGATCTGCTGGCGGACCTGACCGAACTCGCCGATGCGAATGCGGCCGGGGACGGTGAACTGGTGTACCGCAAGCTCAATCGTCTCGACGCAACCCTGTCGGACATGGCGGAGCGGGCCGCCCGGTTCTATCTGGTGCTCGGTGATCTGGTGCGTGTCACCGAGGTGACTCCCGAGGCGTTTCTCGCGCACAAGGACGCATTGCTCGCGCACATGCGCGAGTTCAGTACCGATCTGGCGCGCTACGCGCCGAAGCTGACGCGGGCGCTCGCGCGTGTGCATGCCAGCGGCACCGGGACGCTCGCGACGGCGGCGGCGCGGCACGACGAGCGGGTGCTGCTGCCGCTGGCCGAACGCGAAGCCGACTGGGCGCAACGCTGGCAGGGCATCGAGCACTGGTTCGTCGGGGTCGGGTCGGAACCGAGCGAGTCCGAACGGCTGCGCGGCGCGACGGTCAATGCGATCTCGGCGGTGCTGGGGTTGTTGCGGAAGCTGACCGAGCAGCGCCGCGGCGGGGTCAGCCGCGAATCGCAACTGCGGCATCTCGCCGGGTGGTTCGCGGCCGCCCCCACCGAGGATGCCGCGCATGCACTGTTCGGTGCGGTGTTCGATCTGGGGCGGCCCCGGCATTTCTCGGTCGCGCACACCGACGCCGATGCCGTGCCGGTCACCCGCTCGTGGTGGGATGCGCC
>NZ_JBAQXC010000062.1:0-7094 GCF_049299235.1 Rhodococcus sp. (in: high G+C Gram-positive bacteria)
TTTTGGGCCCGCCCAGGGGCCCAAAAGGCACACGGGCGACTCACCCTCGCCGCCACGCCCGGAAGGCACAACCCCACGCGACGGCGAACCCCAGCAACACCAGCGCCGGAACCACGCCGGGCGCCGACGACCGCAACTCGGCGACCGCACCGATCAACGCCATCGCGGTGAACACGGTCAGGAATCCCAGCAACATCTCGAGCCGCTGCTGCCGGGGGACCCGCCTCACGACTTCACACCACCCGCGGTCAGACCCGCGATGATGCGGCGCTGGAAGATCAACACCATGATCACCAGCGGCACCATCACCAGGGTGCCGCCCGCCATGATCGACGCATACGGCGTCACATACGGGTCGGTGCCGGTGAACCGGGCCATCGCGACCGTCACCGGCGCGGTCTTCTCGTTCGACAACTGCGACATCAACAGGTACTCGTTGACGGTCGCGATGAACGCCAAAATCGCAGTGGTGAACATCGCCGGCGCGGCCAACGGCAACATCACCAGCCGGAACGCCTGCCCGCGCGTCGCCCCGTCCATCCGGGCCGCCTCCTCGAGTTCCCACGGCAATTCCGAGAAGAACGAGGTGAGTGTGTACACCGTCAGCGGCAGCACGAACGAAATGTTCGGGATGATCAGCGCCTGATAGCTACCGATCCAGCCGATGTCGGTGAACAACTGGAACAGTGGCGTCACCAGCGCCACCACCGGGAACATCGACGCCCCCAGGATGATGCCGGTGACGAAGTATTTGCCGCGGAAATCGAACCGGGACAGCGCGTACGCGGTGAACACGCCGAGGAGCAATGCGACCGCGGTAGTCGCGCCCGCGATGATCACGCTGTTGAGCAGCGCACGGGAGAAGTTCACCTTTGCATCCGGGTCGAGTGCGTCGGCGAAGTTCTGCAGTGTCGGGTTCGACGGCCACAGCGACGTGCTGAACGTCTCGGACGGATCGCGCAGGGCGGTGACGATCATCCAATAACAGGGCGCCAAGCCCCACGCGACGATGAGGACGACCCCGGCATACGTACCGACCGAGCGCATCGTCGTGCTGCCCGCACCGGGACTGCTCATCCGACGTCTCCCTTCCGCTGCTTCTCCTGCGTCTGCACGGCGTTCGCACCGAGGAACCGCACCAGCACGAACGCGACCGCAAAGATCATCAGGAACGTGATCGTCGACAGCGCCGACGCCGAATTGGCGCCCTGACGCATCTGCTCGACCACCAGAACCGAAATCGTGGAGGTCGCGGGATTCGAGCCCATCATGATGGCGGGCAGGTCGTACATGCGCAACGCATCCATCGTGCGGAACAGGATCGCCACCATCAACGCCGGTTTGACCAGCGGCAACGTGATCATCTTGAAACGCTGCCAGGCGTTCGCGCCGTCGACCTTCGCCGCCTCGTACACATCCGCCGGAATCATCTGCAGACCGGCGAGGATCAGCAGCGCCATGAACGGCGCGGTCTTCCACACGTCCGCGACGATGATCGCGAACCGGGCCGGCCACGGATCCGCCGTCCACAGGATGTCGGTGCCGAGCATCTTGTTGGCGATTCCGTCGTTGGCGAAGATGAAAAACCACAGTTTGGCGGTGACCGCGGTCGGGATCGCCCACGGAATCAGCACCGACGCGCGCAGCAGGCTGCGACCGCGGAACGACTTCGCCATCACGATCGCCATGGCGAACCCGATGACGGTTTCCAGCGACACGGTGACGACGGTGAAGAAGAAGGTGTTGCCGATCGACTGCCAGAACTGGGAGCCGAGGGTGCCCGGCGGGCACGGAATCGTTCCGGTGGCGGTGCCACAGGACTGGGTGATCCACCGCACGTAGTTCTCGATACCGACGAAACCGCCGGTGACGAAGCGGCCCGTTTCCGGGTCCAGCTTCTTCGCATCGCCGTGCAACGACATCCAGACGGCCCGCCCCAGCGGGTACAAGATGATGACGGACAGTACGACCAGCGACGGCGCCACGAACACCCACGGAGGTATCCGGCGCCGCTGCTTCGGTGCGGGTACGCCCGATTCCGGTGGTTCGGTGGTCCGTTGCTGTCCGTGCACACGCCCGCGGCCGGGGCGGCCTGTGTGACCGGCCCCGACCGCGGAATCGTGTGGCGGATCCGCGGGAGCCGGTCGATGGTCTTCCTGACCGGCATGGACCTGCGGTTCTGCCATGGGTACTGCTCCTAGTGGATCAGTTGCCGGCGGTTTCGATGCCGGCCTTGATGTCGGCGAGCGCCTGTTCGACGGACTTCTCGTTGCGGATCGCCGCGTACGAGTTGTCGGAGATCGCCTTCGACACGTTCGAGTAGTACGGCGTCGACGGGCGCGGCTTCGCGCTTTCCAGCGCCGCCTTCAGCGTCGAGAAGTACGGGAACTGCTCGAGGATCGCCGGATCGTCGTACACCTCGGCGAGGACCGGCGCGCCGCCGACCTCCGCGTAGTACGTCTGCGACTGGCGGTTCTGCATGAACTCGAGGAAGTCACGCGCGGTTGCCGGCGCGTCCGAGAACGTGCTGATGCCGACGTTGTAGCCACCCAGGGTGGACACACCGGGACCGTCGACACCCGGCAGGACCGCGATGCCGTAGTTGCCTGCGATCGACGAGGTCGCGCCGTCGGTGTAGAAGCCCGGCCACGTACGCAGGAACAGGGCTTTGCCGTCACCGAACGCGGTCTGCGACTCGCCTTCGGTGTAGGTCTGCGCCGCCGCCGGGATGGTGTTGTCGGCGAAACGATCGACGATGAACTGCAGTCCCTCGCCGGTCTGGTCGGTGATGTCGGGGCTGAGCCCGTCCGGTCCGACGAAGCTACCGCCGAACGCGTTGACGATCTCGGTGACGTTGACCGTCAGGCCCTCGTAGTTCTTGAACTGTCCGAGGTAGCAGTCGATACCCGCTTCGACGGCCTTCGGGCACTCCGCCTGCAGTTCCGCCCATGTGGCGGGGGCCTTGTCGAGCAGGTCGGTGCGGTAGTACAGGAACGCGGCGTTGGTGTTCTTCGGTGCCGCGTACAGGGTGCCGTTGTAGGTGCCGGACTCGACGGTCGCGGGCAGCAGTCCTGCGGTGTCGATCGCGAAGTCACCTTCGAGCGGCAGCAGCCAGCCGTTCGCGGCGAACTCGGCGGTGTTGGTGACGTCGACGGCCACGAGGTCGTATTCGTCGCTCTGCGCCTGCATGCGCTGGGCGATGTCGTCGTACTGGTCGTTGGCTTCCTTCGCCAGCGGCTTGAACGTCACCGTCTCGTCGGGATTCGCCGCGTTCCAGTCGGCGATGATGCTCTCGAGCGCCGCGTTCAGGGGATCCTGACCTTCGACGATGGTAATCGGGCCGCGCCCCTCACCGGCCGCAGACGTCGAGCCGCTGTCGCTGCTCGAGCCGCTGTCGGACGAGCAGGCCGTCAGGACCAGCAACGACGCCGCCGACGCAGCGACCGCTGCCCGGCGAACCGCCTTCGTGTTCAGAACCATGGATTACTCCCGTTCGGATTCGGAAAACTCCTCGTCGGTGGCGTGCAGCCACCGACATCGGCCCCTACTCTGGCACGCGAGACCGGGAAAAGGGGATATTGTGCCCATCCTGAATCGGTCATGTTCGTTCCGCGCGCCGTACCTCGACCACGCTCAGCCGAGCCGGCAACCGTCTCGCGTCGAGAACACATGTACCTGCTCCGGGTCGAAATTCAGGTAGATGCGCTCGCCCTTCTGCGGTGGATTCCGCCAGTCGCCACGAGCGACGATCTGCTGCTGCACGCCCGCGACGATCGCGCGACCGTACACGTAGGCGTCGGAGCCGAGTTCCTCGACGACGTCCACGTCCATCGCGAGACCGTATTCGGAGAGTTGGATGTGTTCGGGCCGGATACCGACCACCACCTCGGTGTCGTGGACCTGACCGACGACATCGCGTGGGATCGGCACATAGGTCTCACCGAGGATCGCGCCGCGGTCGAACACGGGCAGCGTGAACAGGTTCATCGCGGGCGAACCCATGAATCCGGCGACGAACACATTGGCCGGCTTGTTGTAGAGCACCCGCGGTGACGCGCACTGCTGCAGGATGCCCTTCTCGAGCACCGCGACCCGGTCTCCCATCGTCATGGCCTCGACCTGGTCGTGGGTGACGTAGACGGTGGTCGTGTTCAGCCTGCGCTGCAGTTGCGCGATCTGGGTTCGGGTCTGCACACGCAACTTCGCGTCGAGGTTGGACAGCGGCTCGTCCATGAGGAACACCTGCGGCTGCCGCACGATGGCGCGACCCATTGCGACGCGCTGCCGCTGACCACCGGACAGCGCCTTCGGTTTGCGGTCGAGGTACTGCTCGAGGTCGAGCATCCTCGCGACCTCCTCGACCCGCTTCCGGATCTCGGCCTTCGGGGTCTTCGCGAGTTTCAGCGCGAATCCCATGTTCTCGGCGACCGACATGTGCGGGTACAGGGCGTAGTTCTGGAACACCATCGCGATGTCCCGCTGCTTCGGGTCGATCGCGGTGACATCGTTCGCACCGATGAGGATGCGTCCGCTGTGCACCTGCTCGAGACCGGCGAGCATCCGCAGTGATGTGGACTTCCCGCAGCCCGACGGACCGACCAGCACGAGAAACTCGCCGTCCTCGATCAGCAGATCCAATGCGTCGACGGCCGGGGTGCTCGAACCCGGGAACAGGCAGGTCGTCTTCTCGAAGGTCACCGAAGCCATCGCACATCCTTTCCGCCACGGGCATCCGCACGCGCGGTACGGGAATCTACCGTGTGCGTCGGACAGCGACGATCACCGTGGCGGGGTCGGCGCGACGTCGACGTCCTCGTCGCCCCACACCTGGACGCCTCGGATACCCGGAACGTCGCCGCGATGGAACACCGGATCGCGACCCTGCTTCCGCTGGGCCGAATAGTGATGGAACAGGGCGTAGGCAATTCCCGACAGCGGAATCAGCGCGATCAGATTGAACGTCGCCATCACCCCCATCGCCAGGTCGGCGATCGCCCACACGAGCGGCACCGATCCGATCGCCCCCAGAAAGACGCACAGCACGACCAACGCGCGCAGGTACGGCAGGGCCGTGCGCGAGCCGGTGAGGAACTCGACATTCGTTTCGCTGTAGTAGTAGTTGCCGATCACCGAGGTGAACGCCAGGAAGAAGATGAGGACCGCGAGGAAATGCACGGTCCAATCGCCGAGCTGCATCGCCAACGCGTTCTGTGTCAGGGTGGCGCCGGCCAGCCCCGACCCGAAATCCGGTTCGGACAGCAAGATGATGAACGCGGTGATCGAGCACACCAGCCAGGTGTCGAAGTAGACGCCGAGACTCTGTACGAGGCCCTGCTTGACCGGATGCGACACCGAGGCGGTGGCACCCGCGTTCGGCGCCGAACCCATACCCGCCTCGTTCGAGAACAATCCGCGCCGGATGCCGTTCATGAACGCCGCGCCGATCCCGCCGCCGGCAACCTCACGGAGACCGAACGCGTTCTCGAACACCAGCGTGAACATGGCGGGCACCTCACCGATGTTGAGGATCACCACGATGATTCCGATGATCAGATAGGCGCCGGCCATGACCGGAACCACCACCTGGGACACACTCGAGATGCGCCGCACCCCGCCGAAGATCACGGCCGCGACCATCACGGCAATCACCAACCCGACGCCGATCTGCAGTCCGGTGGTCTTCTCGCCCACCGAACTCGCGACCGCATCGACGATGGAGTTGGTTTGCACCGCGTTGAACACGAATCCGTAGGTGATCGTGATGATCACCGCGAAGATCATGCCCATCCAGCGTTTCCCGAGCCCGTACTGCATGTAGTAGGCGGGGCCACCGCGGAACGCACCCTTGTCGCGGACCTTGTAGAGCTGGGCGAGCGTCGACTCCACGAAGGCGGTGGCCGCACCGATCAGCGCCATCACCCACATCCAGAACACCGCGCCCGGACCGCCCACACTGATGGCGATCGCGACACCGGCGACGTTGCCGGTACCCACGCGGGATGCCGCCGAAATGGAGAAGGCCCGGAACGCCGAGATGCCCTTCTCGCCGTCGGGCAGCATCTCGGGCTTCTCGACGATCGATCGCAGCATGTCCGGGATCAACCGGATCTGGATCAATCTCGACCGAATCGTGTAGTACAGACCGGAACCGATCAGCAACGCGATGACCGCGTACCAGAAAACATCGTTGACATCGGTGACGAACTCGACCGCGGTGTCCATTCCTCGTATGTTTCCCCCTCGGCGCCGTTCTCGCTGACTTTCCCGCACCGCGGCGGCGACTCACGGGACGACGGCGTCACCTCTACTCTCGACGGGTGAGTTCGGACAAGATGCTGACCCGGATCGGAGGACTTCTCCGACAGGCCGAGTCGACCGACAACGCCCACGAAACCGATGCCTTCCTCGCCGCGGCACAACGGCTGGCGACCGCGTCGTCGGTGGACCTCGCGGTCGCGCGCACCCACATCACCACCAGGGAACGCCGGGCCGCTCCGGTGCAGCGGCTCATCACGATCGGTGAAGCCGGGAAGAAGGGGCTGCGCACCTACGCGCAGTTGTTCCTGGCGATCGCCGCCGCCAACGACGTGCAGTGCGACATCACCGCGACCTCCACCGTCGTCTACGCGTACGGGTTCGCCGCCGACATCGACGTGTGCGAGGCGCTGTACTCGTCGTTGCTGGTGCAGATGGTGCGGGCGTCCGACGCGTACCTGCGGTCGGGACGACATCGAGACGAGACGACGGTGCGGACGGTCGTCGAGCAGCGCGGTGGGCGGCGGGTCCGCACGCGGGTTCGCACACCTGTCGCGGGAGTGACCGCACGACTGAACTTCCAATCGGCGTTCGCGGCGCGGATCGGCGCGCGGCTCGCCGAGACGAAACAACAGACCGAGCGGGAAGCGGAGGTCGCGGTGCCCGGAACCGGGCTGGTGTTGCGCGACAAACAACTCGAGTTGCGCGACTTCTATCGCAGTACATCGCAGGCCCGCGGAAGCTGGCGGGGCAACCGGACCTCGACGGCGCCGTCGCCGGACGCACAGCGCGCCGGGGACCGCGCGGGTCGTGAGGCGCGACTGGGCGCCGCACCGGAG
>NZ_JBAQXC010000063.1:0-23374 GCF_049299235.1 Rhodococcus sp. (in: high G+C Gram-positive bacteria)
CCGGACGGCCCGCGCGCGTCGCGCGAGCGGGCCGAACTGGAGCGATTGCGTGCCGAGGTTGCGACCTTACGGACGCGGGTAGCCGAGGTTCCACCCGAACCCGCGCCGGCCGAGCGGAAACCTCGGCACGCGTTGCGGTGGACGGCAGTGGTGATTCTGGTTGTTCTCGTTGCGCTGCTGTCGATCGCGACAGTCTCGGCGCGTTTCGTCCGCGGCGAGATCCTCGACACGGACCGATACGTCACCACGGTGACCCCACTGGCATCCGACCCGGCAATCCAGGACCAGATCGCCGCAACCGTCACCGACGAGATCTTCACCCGACTCGACGTCGAGCAACTCACCGCGAACGCGCTGTCGGCCCTGACCGACGTGGTGCCCGCGACCGAGAACGCCCCTCGACTGGACAACGCGATCGAAGGACTGGCCCCGGTGATCGCGGGCCAGGCCCGCAGTTTCGTCAACGAAACAGTGTTGTCGCTGGTCCGCAGCGACCAGTTCGACGACCTGTGGATTCAGGCGAACCGCGCTGCGCACACCGGCCTGGTCGCGGTGATGACCGGCGAGGCCGGACCGTCCTCGGTGTCCGTGGACGATTCCGGCACGGTCAGCATTTCGCTGGGTACCGTCATCGACAACGTGAAGGCACGCCTGATCGATCGCGGTTTCACATTCGCCGAGAAGATTCCGGCGATCGACAAGCAATTCGTGTTGTTCCAGTCGCCTGATCTCGTACGGGCCCAACGAGCCGTGTCCGCGTTGGACAAGGCATCCGGAATTCTCCCGTGGGTGACCATCGCCGCGGCGGTGGCCGCCGTGGTCGTCGCACCGGCAGGCCGGCGCCTGCGTGCACTCGCGTTCGTCGGGGTCGCTCTTGCGGTGGGAATGCTGATCTTGGCGATCGCGCTGATTGTCGGCCGCGCACTATATCTCGATCAGATTCCCCCGGATGTGCTGTCTCCCGATGCGGCATCCGCACTCATCGACACCGTGCTGGTGCCGTTGCGGGCGGCGCTTCGCGGCGTGGCAGTTCTCGGGCTGGTGATCGCGGTGGTCGCCTACCTGACCGGAGGTTCGGCCTCGGCCTCGGCGGTGCGCCGCGGATTCGGGCGGGGGCTCGACACCGTGCAGCGCGCACGGCGTACCCGTCCGCCGAACGAGGTGGAACTGTGGGTGGCGCGCGCACGGGTTCCGTTGCGCGTAGCGATCGTTGCGATCGGTGCGGTGATGCTCATGTTCTGGCGGTACCCCACCGGCATGGTGGTCGTGTGGATCGTGATCGGTGTGCTCCTGGCGCTGCTGGTCCTCGAGATGTTCGTACGTCCGGTACGGACATGGCACGCGCAGTCCGGTGGCGACGCGGCGCCGCCGCCGAACGCCGACGACCTCGACACCGACCTCGACGCCGACGCCGGAACACCGACCGGGTAGCCGACCGTGTCCGCCGTTGTCGACGAGGTGCCGGGTAGGGCGCGCTGGTGGGCGCGGGCCGCCGGAATCTGTGTGCTCGCGGCGATCGTCCTGCCGATCGTCGCGGCGGGCGTTCGCGGCACCGCACTGGTCGTCGTCGCCGGGATCGTCGGGGCTGCGGTCACCCTCGCCGCGATCTATTGGTTTCTCTCCCGGCGAGGAGCGCGCCGCGCCGCTGCGCTCGCCCTTGTCGTTCTCGTGCCGATCATGTTGTTGGCGTTGTACGTTCACGAGCAGCTCCTGTGGGTGGTGGTCACCGCGGGGATTCTCGTTGCGCTCGCGCTGGCCTGCGCTCACGCGGCACTTCGGATTCACCACGGCGAGACGGGGCAGCCCGAATTTCCGGCCGAACCGGTGACACAGCCGTTTCTGGTGATGAATCCGCGTTCGGGTGGCGGCAAGGTGATCCAGTTCGATCTGCAGCGCAAGGCGGAGGCGCTCGGCGCGACGGTGGTATTGCTCGACGGACCCGAACCCGTCGATGTCGAGGCGTTGGCGCTCGAGGCGGTTGCACGTGGGGCGGATTTGCTCGGCGTTGCCGGCGGCGACGGCACTCAGGCGCTCGTTGCCGGGATCGCTGCCGCACACGACCTTCCGTTCCTGGTGATCAGCGCGGGCACCCGCAACCACTTCGCGCTCGACCTCGGATTGGACCGCGACGATCCCGCTGCTTGCCTCGACGCGCTGCGTGACGGGGTCGAGTTGCACGTCGATCTGGGAGACATCAACGGCCGGACGTTCGTCAACAATGCGTCCTTCGGTGTGTATGCCGATATCGTGCAGAGCCCGCACTATCGCGACGACAAGACAGGCACCGTACTGGAGATGTTGCCGGATCTGCTCGCAGGCAGTGGTGTCGCAGGCAGTGGTGTCACAGGGTCGGGAGGAACGCGACTGCGTGCCCGCATCGACGGTGAACTCGTCGACGGCCCGCAAGCGATCCTGGTCAGCAACGGCCCGTACATCACCGACGACCTGGCGGGCATGGGCAGGCGCACCAGACTGGACCGGGGCAGGCTCGGTGTCGTGGCGATCGCCGTGACCGGCGCGCGTGAGGCGGTCGGTCTGCTCAACCGGGCGCGGAGCCGGGGTCTCGTTCAGCGGACCGCGGCCGACGTGGTCGTCGATGCCGATACTCCCGACATCCCGGTCGGTGTCGATGGTGAGTCCCTGCGCATGCCGACTCCAGTTCGGTGCACCATCGTTCCGGGTGCGCTCCGAGTGCGTGTGCCCCGCAACCGTCCTGGGGTCAAGGTTCCGGCCCCTGCCCTGGACTGGGTGCGACTGCGGGAACTGGCTCGGCCACGCCGCCGTCAGTCGTCGGGTTCGACGTCTCCCGGGGTCCGCTGACCGTCGTCCTCGCTGCCCACCGGCCGCCGCGGCAATCTGCCCGTGCCGAACAGTGCCGTCACCGCGATCAATGCGGTGACGGCGAACGCGACCTGCAGAGCCTCGAGGCGAGCGTCCGAGTTGACAGCGATGATTTCTTGTCGAGTGTCGGCATCCAGCCCGGCCTCGTCGAGGGCACTTGCGAGCTGGGTATCGGACAGGAACGGAACGCCGCCCGCAAGGTCTGTGGTCGCTTGCTGTTGCACCGATGCCGGTACCGCCGGATTGTTCTCGATTCCGGCCACGACCGACGACGTGAGGGTGCCGATCAGAATCGATCCGATCAATGCCGTACCCAACGATGCCCCGAGATTGGTCGCGGTGTTCTGTAGGCCGCCGACTTCCGCGCTCCGTGAGTCCGGCACCGCCGATACGGTGACGGCGCCCAGTTGGGACGCAAGGGCACCCAATCCCAGTCCCATCAGCAACATCGGGATCGACACCACTGCCGCGTCTGCACCGGGATCCATGCCTGCGGTGAGTATCAGGATGCCCACGATCATCGAACCGAGCCCGAAGCGGACAACGCGCTGAGGGTTCGCGTGCGGCCACAACTTGGGTATCCCGGCCGCCGCGAGTACCAACGCGATCGACAACGGCAGGATGCGGACGCCGGTCTGGATCGCGCTCAACTCGAGCACCACCGACAGGAACAACGGCACGGAGAAGAACACCCCCGCCTGCACCGCGAATTGTGCGAAGAACATGCCGAGACCGCCGGTGAGTCGCCGGTTCGTCAGCAGGTTCGGGTCGACGAGCGCTTCACGTCCCCGCTCGGTCAGGTAGTGCTGACGCCGAAGAAACAGGTAGAGCACCAGCATTCCCCCGATTACCAGCCAGATGACGGGAGACATGCCGAACACCTGCGGGGCGGTGGATTTGCCACGCACCCAACCCCATTCGCTCGACCGCAGCACTCCGTACACGACCATGGCCAGCCCGGCCACGGACAACAGCGAGCTGACCAGGTCGAGTCGGGCAGGCTGCGGAGGTACGTCCTGAACCTTCCGCAGTACCAACAGGATCAGCAGCACGACGACGACCTCACCGAAGAAGACGTACCGCCACGACGCGAACGTTGTTACTGCACCACCGAGCAACGGTCCGACCGCTACCGCCATCGCCCCAGCGGCCGCGACCATTCCGTACGCCGCAGCCCGACGTTCGGGAGGGAAGTTCGATGCGACAAGGGAAACGATCGCAGGCATGATCAGTGCCGCCCCGATGCCTTCGAGCAGCGACCAGCCAAGCAGCAGAATCCCGAGGTTGGGGGCGAGTCCGGTGACGAACGATCCGATGCCGTAGACGATCAACCCGAGGCCGAACGCCCTGCGTCGTCCCATGATGGAGCCGACCTTGCCGCCGGTGATCATCAGTGAGGCCATGACCAGGGTGTACAGGGTGATCGCGGTCTGGATGCCGGTGATCGACGTGCCGACGTCCTGCGCCACCGTGGCCATCGACACGTTCATCACCGAACTGTCGAGTGTCATGAGGAACTGACCCGACGCGAGTACAGCCAGGACCAGGGTCGATCCGGAATCGGCATTCGTGCTTGCTGGCTTCCCGACACTCATCTCGATCGCTTCCGATCCGGGCCACCGGCCCCTGTGCGAACAGTGTTCATTCAGCGGAACTGTGCTGTGCAAGTGCTCCCGAGTACAGCAGGTCGAAGGCACGGTTCGCCCGGTTTCGCGCAGAGCCGTTCCTACCCGAGATGTCCGTGCTCGCGGACAGCTGAGAGTTGGCGTGACGAAAACCGGTCGCGACGTGTCGGTGGCGTCGGGCACACTGGGCGCCGCACGACGAACCGGGCTGGACGAGACGGTCAGGAGAGGACCGATGGCAGACACCATTGTCGCAGAAGGACTGATCAAGACCTACGGGAACGTCAACGCACTGGACGGCGTAAACCTGCGGGTACCCGAAGGAACAGTGACCGCACTGCTCGGGCCGAATGGTGCGGGCAAGACCACCACGGTGCGGGTGCTGACCACGTTGCTGGTGCCGGACTCCGGTCGCGCGGAGGTCGCCGGATACGACGTCGTCGCCGATGCCCGCGCACTGCGGTCGCACATCGGCGCATCAGGGCAATACGCAGCCGTCGACGAGTACCTGACGGGCTTCGAGAACCTCGAAATGGTGGGCAGGCTCTATCATCTCGGTGCCAAACGCAGCCGGGAACGTGCCCGCGAACTGCTCGACCGATTCGATCTCGTCGAGGCGGGTGATCGCCCGGTCAAAGGTTATTCGGGCGGTATGCGCCGACGTCTCGACCTCGCTGGTGCACTCGTCGCCGAACCTCCGGTGCTGTTCCTCGACGAACCCACCACCGGCCTCGATCCACGTGCCAGGCTGGGGCTGTGGGAGGTCATCGAACAGTTGGTGGCGCGCGGCACGACGTTGCTGCTCACCACGCAGTACATGGAGGAAGCGGAGCGGCTCGCCGACGACATAGCCGTGATCGACCGCGGCCGGGTGATCGCCGAGGGAACCGCCGACGAACTCAAGAGTCTCGTGGGCAGTGAGCGTATCGAGTTGGGAATACCCGATCCGGAGCATCGCGAGATCGCGGTGCGAGAACTTGAAACAATCGCGGCGGGGCAGATCCAGGTCGACGGCGGCGCGGCTACCCTCACGATTCCCGTCGGGGCGAACCCGGCCGGTGGCGCCGAGGCACTCGTCGTCGCGTTGGGCAAGCTGTCCGCCGCGGACGTCCGCGTGGTGGACGCAGCGCTGCGCAAGCCGACCCTCGACGACGTTTTTCTCACATTGACCGGGCGTGAAGCCGACGACCGGAAGGAGTATTCGCAGTGAACACCATGCAGATGGTCGCGTCCGACGGGCTCACCATCGCCAGACGGAACGTCATCAAGATCAAACGTGTGCCCGATCTGATCGTCTTCACGATTCTCTCGCCCATCATGTTCGTGTTGCTGTTCGCGTATGTGTTCGGTAGCGCCATCGATATTCCGGGTATGTCCTACAAGGAATTCCTCATTGCCGGCATCTTCACGCAGACCGTGATCTTCGGATCCACGTGGACCGGCCTGGGCATGGTCGAGGATTTGCAGAAGGGCATCATCGACCGGTTTCGCTCCCTCCCGATGGCACCGTCCGCGGTGTTGATCGGCCGGACCACCACCGATGTGCTCATCAATGTGGTGAGCCTGATCGTGATGTCGTTGACGGGACTTGTCGTGGGCTGGCGCATCAACACGTCGCTGGGGGAGGCCGTCGCCGGATATCTGCTCCTGCTGCTGTTCGCCTACGCACTGTCGTGGGTGATGGCGGTCATCGGCATGTGGATCCGCACGCCGGAAGTGTTCAACAACGCGAGTTTCATGGTGATCTTCCCGTTGTCGTTCATAGCGAACACATTCGTCGATCCGTCGTCGATGCCGCCGGTGCTCCGCACGATCGCCGAGTGGAATCCGATGTCGGCCTTGACGCAGGCGGTGCGTGAGCTGTTCGGCAACACGAATCCGATGATGCCGCCGCCGGAGGTGTGGCCCTTGCAGAATCCGATCCTGGCCTCACTGCTGTGGACGGCGTTGATGTTGATCGTGTTCGTGCCCTTGGCGATTCGTCGCTACCAGAAGGCGGTGAGTCGCTGAGTTTCCGAGTCGGCTGAAGTTCGAATCGACGGGAACGAATCACAGCGGGCTGGTCAGCCACGGATGGTCCACACCGACCCAGCCGCCGACGAGAGCGACCGCACCCAGCACCCACAATGTGCCGAGCACGACGACACCGGTGCCGAGAGCGGCTACACCGCGCACGACCCACGACTGCCGGGAGAACCAAGCCATGAACCGGTCGTACCGGATGCGGACGGCATGCAGGATGCGGCGTGCCCAGGTGAATTCCGACGCGAGGATGCCGAGGCCGGCAAACACGATCAGCCAGCCCGGACCCGGGTAGGGGATCGCGACGATGCCGACAGCGAGCACCACGGTTCCGGCGACAGCGACCACGAAGCGGTAGACGAGGTTCTGGGTCGGCCGCAGTGCGATACCGGCCCGCCACAATTTCAGGCGGTCCTTGATGTCCGGCAGTGTGGCGGATGACGCGGGTTGTTCACTCTTCACGATCACTCCGTGTTCGTCCTTGCCGGTCGTGTCGCGCGGGTGCGATCAGCTCTCGAACAACCGATCAGTTCTAGAAAGGCCTATCGAAAGACACTGTACCGACGCCTGCTCGGAGCGTCCGTCTACCGTGCCGGCGGCGCTGGGTCTGCGTCTATGTCAGGCATGCCAAACCTTATAGACTTTCGCGATGCTTTCCCGTCCCGTCGAGACTGTCGAGACCTCACGGGTGCCGTTCGCCGCGAGCCTCGCCGCTCACGGTGACCGGACCGCCCTGATCGTCGACGGTGTCGACATCAGCTACCGCGAACTTGCCGACCAGGTCGCATCCGTCGCAGCTCGCCTCGGCGCGACCCGCAGGCTCGTCCTGATCGCCGGTGCCAACGCGCTGGACCCGATCGTCGCCTACCTGGCGGCACTGTCTGCGGGGCATCCGGTGCTCCTCGTGCCTGGCGGCAACGCCGGCACCCTCGCCGCGATGATCGAGTCCTATCGCCCCGACGTCGTCGTCGATGACGGTCGCATCGACGAATACGCCCCTGAGTCGACGCACGACCTGCATCCGGACCTGGCGCTGCTGCTGAGCACCTCGGGCTCCACCGGATCACCCAAACTGGTACGGCTGTCCCACGACAATGTGCAGGCCAACGCCGAGTCGATCGCCGCCTATCTCGACATCAGGGACACCGACCGCGCGATCACGACCCTGCCGATGCACTACTGCTACGGACTGTCGGTGCTGCACAGTCACCTGGTGCGCGGTGCGGCGGTGGTCCTCACGGACCGATCTGTCACGGAACCGGAGTTCTGGGACCTGGTTCGAGGCCACCGCGTCAGCGCCCTCGCCGGCGTCCCGTACACGTTCGACCTGCTCGATCGTGTCGGATTCGCCGACCGGGATGTGCCGTCGCTCCGGTACGTCACCCAGGCGGGCGGACGACTCGGTCCCGAACGGGTCCACGAATACGCCGAACTCGGGCGTCGCCGCGGATTCGACTTCGTCGTCATGTACGGGCAGACCGAGGCCACCGCTCGCATGGCGTACCTGCCGCCGGAACTGGCCGCGCAGTACCCGGACACCATCGGCATCCCCGTTCCGGGCGGCTCGTTCCGCATCGAGCCGGTACCGGAGTGCGACGACGGTGCCGGTGAGCTCGTCTACACCGGACCGAACGTCATGCTCGGCTACGCCACTGCGCCGGGAGATCTGGCGCTGGGCAGAGAGGTCGACGAACTGCGCACCGGTGACCTGGCGGTCCGCACCGACGCGGGACTGTATCGCATCGTCGGCCGCCGTTCCCGCTTCGCGAAGCTGTTCGGCCTTCGCATCGATCTGCACCGTGTCGACGCCGTGCTCGGTGAACACGGACTGACCGCGTGCTCTGCCGGGGGCGAACGCGACCTGATCGTCGCTGTCGAGGGCGCAGATCCGCAGCACGTCCGGGGGCTCGCCGCGCGGGCGAGCGGGTTGCCGGTGTCGGCGGTACGGGTGGTGTCGGTCGCGGAGTTGCCGCGCACCGAAAACGGCAAACCCGATTTCCGTGCCGTCGCCGCGCTCGCCGACTCCGTACCTGCGCACGGTACGGCCGACGACCGTGACGACACTCTGCCCGTCGAGGCCGGACCGGTCGACCTGTCCCGGCTACGCGCCCTCTACGCAGAACTCCTCGGGACCGACGATGTCACCGACGACAGCACCTTCGTCGGGGTCGGCGGCGACTCGTTGACGTACGTGCGGATGTCTGTGCGCCTCGAGAAGCTCTTGGGTGATCTGCCGAGCAACTGGCACACCACTTCGCTGCGCGAGCTGGCCGACGCCGCCCGCAGTCCCCGGCGCGGGCTGCGGACCGTCGAGACGAACGTGGTGATCCGGGCGTTGGCCATCGTCCTCATCGTCGGTTCGCACCTGCATCTGTTCTCGGTCGTCGGCGGGGCGCACGTACTGTTGGCGGCCGCCGGATACAACTTCGCTCGGTTCCATCTCACCGGTTCGCGTAGTGCCCGATTCCGCCGCACGCTCTCGTCCGTCGCACGCATCGCCCTGCCGAGCATGGTGTGGATCGGCGGGGTCGTCGCGCTCACCGGTGCACACCCACTGAGCAGCGTCCTTCTCCTCAACGGCGTGTTCGGGCCCGACGCGTGGACCCGAGAGTGGCGATACTGGTTCGTCGAGGCACTGGTGTACATCGTGCTGATGGTCGCCGCGCTCCTCACGATCCCGTGGATGGACGAACGAGAACGCCGCTTCCCGTTCCTGTTTCCGATGGTGCTCGTCGCGCTGGGGCTGATCACCCGCTATCAGGTGATCGGACCGCAGACCCCGACCAGCCAGATCCTGGCGTCCTATGTGGTGTTCTGGCTGTTTCCCCTCGGCTGGGCGGCGGCACGTGCGGCCGCGGTGTGGCAGCGATCGGCGGTGAGCGCGGTGGCGCTCGCGACGGTGCCGGGATTCTTCCACGACGAGCCGGAACGAACCGCACTGGTCGTGGCAGGGTTGCTGTTGCTCGTCTGGGTGCCGAAGCTGTGGTGGCCGGCGTTGCTCGTCCGACCGGTGGAGATACTCGCGAGCGCGTCGCTGTTCATCTACCTGACGCATTTCACCGTCTACCCCCACCTGCGGGACATCGACCCGTGGTTCGCGTTCGCGGCATCACTCGTGGTCGGAATCGCCTATCAGCAACTGTGGTTCGGTGCGGGATGGCTGTGGGGGAGGTGGCGCAGTCGCCGGTCCGGGGCCCTGGTCGGTCCCGGCCGGGCACCCGCAGGGCACCCGGCCGGGACCGTGCCGCTCACAGGTACGGGCGGGTGAGCAGTTCGATCGCGTGACCGGACGGGTCCTTGAAGTAGACGCCGCGGCCGCCGTGCCCGGTGTTGGTTTCTCCGGGGCACTGCATGTGCGGATCGGCCCAGTGTTCGATGCCTGCGTCGAGCAGGCGGCGGTACGCGCGGTCGAACAGGTCGTCGTCGACCAGGAACGCGTAGTGCTGCATCTGGATGTCCACCGGTGGCTCGGCGAACTGGAGCAGCACACCGTCGGCGAGCGCGATATTGGTGAACACACCCCAGGACGGTGCAGCGGGGACTTCGAGCAGTTCCCGGAAGAAACATGCAGACTCTTCGCGGTCTCGGGACGCGATGATCGTGTGGTTGAAGGTGGCGGGCACGGAGTTGTCCTAACTGTCGTTCGGTTCTCGGGGGAGGAAGTTCGTGCGGATGTACACGAATCTCCGGTGGTCCCCGGATCGAACGTCGACGGCGTTTCGCCGCCCGGACTGAGCTCAGCTCTCCACCGGATCGCCGATCCGTGTGTGGCGCAATGCCGTCCCGGTGTTCAACCGACGGACTCTACTCGTGTCGGATCGGGATGGCACCTTCTCGCGCGGCGGATCAACGTCCGTGCCGGACAGCCCACTCGTTCAACGCGGCCGAGAACTCGGTCGACATCGGCAGCGGCGCAACGATGTCGAGGCTGCTCGGCGGCACCGGTCCGAGTTCCTTCAGCAGGTGGCTGGAGGTGCCGAAGTGGCGGAAGTCCACGGACGTGTGCGCGAGTGCGTCGTGCAGAGGCCCGATCTGGTCGCAGGAAACGTTGAGGTCCTTGTCCGAGCAGGTCAGCAGCACCGAGGTCGACGCGGGAAGTTCAGCCGCGAGAACGATCGGGTTCAGTGCATCCGCTTCGGACAGGAACTTCGCATTCGCGGCGTTGAGCCCGAGTTGTGCGAGCATGGGGTGCACCTCGGAGGGAACAGTACCGGTGGCTCGCAGCGACTCGACGGTGCGCTCGAGATCGGCTCGCACGGTGGCGGCCTCGTCCGGTGGCATCTGCCCGTTCGCGGTGGCGCCGTCCAACTGCGCCGAGATCTGGGCGTGCAGCAGGTCCAGGTATCGCATCGGCAGCGGCTGGAGCAGCCCGGTACCTGCCGGCGTGACGCCCCGGTCCGCCAATGCCAGTGCGGTGAGCGCGCCTTCGCTGTGGCCGAGCACCAGCAGCCCGTCCGCGCGGACCCCGGTGTGGTCACGCAGCACGGCGGCGGCCGCGGCGGCATGGTCGACCTGATCGAGGAAGCCGTAGTCGGCGACGGCTTCCGGTGCGAGACCGCCGAGACCGGTCGCGCCGCTGCCGAACTTGTCGAAGCGCAGACTGGGGATACCGTGATCGGCCAGGATGTTCGCGATTCGGGACAAGGTGTCGGCGGCGATGCCCGGCTGGTTTCCGTTGCGATCGGTCGGGCCGCTGCCGGGCAGTAGCAGCGCCGCGGTACCGGTGACGGGATGCTCCGGTGTCCGCAGGCTGCCGAAGAAGGTGAGACCGTCCGATTCGAACGTGACCTCGGTGTCGACTCCGACCGGGGCGATCAGCGAACCGGTGTCCGGAGCGGCGGTCGCAGTCGGGGGGACTGCCGCAGCACCCAGCAACGCAGCGACAGGAACGAACGCACAGGCCAGCCACCGCTTCATGATTCGCATGGGTAAGGACCCTAGCAGTGGCGGAACACGCCGGAGAGAACCGATCGCGGCAGGCTGGGTGCCTGCCGCGATCGGGTATTCGTGTTCAGTAGGTGATGCGATCCGGCTGCCACGTGGACACCGCCCAGATGACCACGATATCGAGCGCGATGATCAGCACCGACCACCACGGGTAGTACGGTAACCACGCGAAGTTCACCAGGATCGACAGTGCGGCCAGGATGATCGCGCCGATCCTGGCCCACGTCGCACCCGTCAACAGCGCGAGACCGACGACGATGATCACCACGCCGAACACGATGTGGATCCAGCCCCATGTCGTGAGGTCGAACTTGAACGTGTACTCCACACCCACCACGAACAACTCGTTCTCCGCCACCGCGGCGATGCCCTGCAGCAACTGCAGAATGCCGACGGTGATGAGGATGACGGCTCCCGCGATCGATGTACCCGCGGCAACTTTCTGTGTGGTGCTTCCCCTGCTATCGGACACGACGGTCACCTTCCAGTCGGAAAATCCTCCCGGACCGATATTGTGCGCGCCGAACTCGTCGCTACGACGGGGTTTCCGTGAAGTTCATCCGATCTGGAGTACACCGCCCTGCGCTCAGGGCAGCAGACGGTCCATGAAACTGTTGCTGTACACCCGGTGCGGATCGAGCCGGTTGAACACCTTCCGTGCGGAATCCCAGTTCTCGTTCGACGGAACACCCTGCCGGTAGGTATCCGGAAGTGTCCCGGTGATGGCCGATTCGTCCGTGTACGGAAGGTCGGGGCCGAACGCCCAGCCCTTCGACCATTCGGGGCGGAAGGTCGAATCGCCGCCCGCGTAGCGTTGCCGCATCCACTGTTCCATCTCGCGGTAGAACGCGAACATGCCGGGAGTGCCCGGAACTCCGAGCACGTTCAGCCAGATCGCGGTGTCCCATTCGGGATGGTCGGGCCGGGGCCGCGTCGACGCGATCGTGGGCGGGCCCGCCGACGGCACCCGCACGTCGTCGGGCTGATCCAGTCCGCAGCATCGGATTTCGACCGGGCCGTTGAGCGGATACTGACCCAGCGACCGGTAGTGCTCGATCCGCTCGTGGAACCAGTTCGCGAAGTCGTGGATCACGTTCGCGATGTTCGCGCGGCTGGTGAGCACCGCACCGCCGCCCTCGGTCAGCCGCAGCGTGGTGGCCTTGATGTAGAACTGCAGGTCCTTCGACCAGCCCCAGATGTCACTCGAGTTCGTCGCCGCGAGTCCGGCGACGGTCGTACCGTAGTAGACCTGTCCGAACGACGTTGCGATGGAGGTGTTTCCGGCGGTGATCTGCCCGATCAGGTCGGTGAGTGGCTCGGGAAGATTGTCGGAGAACGGGTAGTTGTAGGGGCCGGTGACCTCGCGGGATTCGGCGGGCTTCTCCGGCGCGATCGACCAGGACTTCATCCACGGCTTCTCCGTGAACGGATACCAGATCGCTTCGGCACGACCGTCGGTACGCACGAACGATTCGAACGTGCGGCCGTCGGCACCGGCCGGAGCGAACAACTCTCGCCAGTCGATATCGGTGTAGCTGCGGCACCGCATGCGGGTATTCGCGCCGGCCTGCATCGTGACCGACGTGACGAATGTGCGGCCGAGATTGGTGAGCAGCGCGGTGATGTCCGAGTCGGAGCGTTGGTACGTGCGCAGTCCGTATTCGTTGCCGGTCCACACCACCGCTGTCATCTCGGTAACGAGATTGCTCAGGGAACCGAATGTGTTGCCGGGAATCGGTTCTTCGCCGTCGGCGGGGAGCGCCGCACCGTGTGCGTTGACGGCGAGTGCGCCGGCGATCGACAGCACGCCCGGCGCGGGAAGATTCGCCCACCCGAGACCGTGTTCCTGCAGCGCGCTGACGATCGCGTCGAGTGTGGCGCCGGCGCCTGCCGTCACCGTGGCGGGATCGCCGCCCGGTTGCACGCTCACACCGTTCAGATGAGCCATCGTGTCCGCGAGGATCACCCGGTCCACCGACTCCCCGTTGGCGACGGTCAGCGGCGTCCAGCCGTGCATGGCACCGCGCGGCCGGATCGTGTAGCCGTTTCCGTGCGCCCAATTCACCAGCCGCACCACGTCATCGGCACTCGTCGGGGTGCAGGTCCACACCGCGTCGAGCATGATTTCCTTGGACCAGTTCTGATAGGCCTGCTGGAACAGTGCGATGCCGTCGGGGAACTGCGGGGGTGCGGGCAGTGTCGTGCCCGACGATCCGAACGGAACAGCATGAACCGGGGTCCATCCACCCAGCGCGGTGGCGGCGAGCGCGCCGGCCCCCGCGGCGAGGAAGCCGCGCCGGGACAGGCGCGGCGACTGGTCACGAATCGTCATGCAGGATCTGCTTTCTCGAGGGGAAGAGGCGATCGGAACGGAAACTATGCGAAGGTGAGTACCACGTCGGCGAGCGCGGGGGCAAGATCACGTTCGACAACGGCGGCGGTGATCAGCAGACGGTCGCCGTCGCGCCAGATCCGGACGCGCAGCGTCTCGCCGGGGAAGACCACGCCCGCGAACCGGGCGCGAAAACCCTTGACGCGGGCAGCGTCACCGTCGAGGGCCGTGTCGGTCGCGGCCTTGCAGACGATTCCGTAGGTGCACAGGCCGTGCAGGATCGGAGCGGGGAAGCCGGCGCCCTTCGCGAACTCCGGATCCGAATGCAGCGGGTTGCGGTCGCCGCACAGACGGTACAGCAGCGCCTGCTGCGGGAGCGTCGGAACGTCCACCTCGACATCGGGTTCCCGGTCGGGGAATTCGACGGACTCCGACGGCCCGCGTTCGCCACCGAAGCCACCTTCACCGCGAGCGAAGATCGACGACCGTGCGGTCCACAGTGGGTTGCCGTCGGGATCGACGGTGGTCGACTCCTGCACGATCACCGCGGCCTTGCCCTTGTCCCACACCTCGGCGATGCGAGTGGTGGTGCGGCCCTTGCCGTCCGACGGGATCGGCCCGTGTACGACGACCTCCTGGCTGCCGTGCACAACCTTCGCGAGATCGATTTCGACACCGGGGAAGGAGACCTTCGGCGGCTCGGCGGCATGGAAGGTCGCGGCGACCGTCGCGAACGTCGGGAGCACCTGGGACTGCCCGTCACGCAGGTAACGCAGCTCCGACGGGTCGGTTGGTCGTGCACCGGCGCCGAGCCCGAGGTGGTAGAGCTGCACCTCGCTGCTGGTCCAGGCGAATTCCTGGGAGGGAAGTTCGGCACCGATGGCGATGGAGGGATCGATAGGCACGCGGGATCCTTTCTGGCTGCGGCTCCGGTGGGGAGCCGCATGGTTGGCGGGGCCCTTCCGGCCTCGGCGAGCGCAGACTAGTGCTGTTCCGCGGCTTCCGTGACGGGCTCTCCCGATGACTGGGCATCGCCGCGCAGAATGTCGAGTACCGCGAGGTATGCGAACGTCATCGCGGGTCCGATCGTCGCGCCGGGACCGGCGTAGGTGTGGCCCATCACCGGGGAGCTGACATTGCCCGCCGCGTAGAGGCCCGCGATGACGGTGCCGTCTTCGCGGAGCACCCGGGCGTCGACATCGGTGGCAAGCCCGCCCTTGGTGCCGAGATCGCCGGGAACGACCCGGAACGCGTAGAACGGGGCCTTGCCGATGACCCCGAGGCTCGGGTTCGGCTTGTTCAGCGGATCGCCGTAGTAGTGGTCGTACTGGGATTCACCGCGACCGAAGTCCTCGTCCTTGCCGCTGCGCGCGAAACCGTTGAATCGTTCGACGGTCTCGGTGAGGGCCTCGGCGGGCACGCCGATCTGCTCGGCGAGTTCGGCGACCGAACCTGCCTTGACGAGCACGCCGGCCTTGAGCCATCGGCCGGGGAAGGGGGTGCGCGGGGTGATTCCGGCGAACGTGTAGCGGTTGCGGTAGCGCTGATCGAGGATCAGCCATGCCGGGATGTTCTCGCCGGGACCGTCGCCGCGACCGTGGGTTCCGCCGTACATCGAGTGGGTTGCCTCGACGTAGGGGGCCGATTCGTTCCCGAAGCGCTTGCCGGAGGCGTTGACCATGATGCAACCGGGCAGGCTGCGCTCGGACAGCGCGAACCAGGGGCCACCGGTCAGCGGGAAGGACGGCCCCCACCAGGCGTCGTCCATGAAGTCCACCGCGCCGCCGACGGCCTGGCCGGCGAGGATGCCGTCGCCGGTGTTGGCCTTGGCGCCGACGGTCCATTCCGTGCCGATCGGGGCCCGCTGGTACTGCTTGCGCATCTCGTCGTTGTGTTCGAAGCCGCCGCTGGCGAGGATGACGCCCTTGCGTGCGCGGATGGTCTGCTCTTCCCCGTTCGCGACGACCTTGACGCCGCGAACGACGCCGTCCTCGACGATCAGATCGGTCAGCGCGGTGTTCAGCAGCAGCGGAACATTCGCGTCCCGCAGGCCGATCCGCAGGCCGGCCATGAGCGCCTGACCGCGGACGAGCAGATGCTTCTTGGTGAGATTCGCCCACAGGAAGCGGGCGCCGACCTTCATGGCGCGCAGCGGTCCGCGCGGATTGCGCATGAGGAGGTTGAGCCACTTGTAGTCGGCCTGGGTGATGACGAAGTTCTTCGGCGCCCGCGCGTAGTCGGGTTCGAGGGTCGCGAGATCCTCGCCGAGTCGGCGGCCCTCGAACGGGCTGGGTTCCACCGAACGGCCACCGGCGCGTCCGCCCGGCGCCTCTGGGTAGTAGTCGGAATATCCTGGAACCCACTGGAGTTCGAGGGCGCTGTGCTTCTGGACGAACGAGAGCATTTCGGGGCCGCGGTCGATGTAGGTGTCGATCTTTTCGGCGGGCACCACGTCGCCGATGATGCTGTGCAGGTAGGTGCGGGCGGCTTCGGGGGTGTCCTCGACTCCGGCGGATTTCAGCGCGTCGTTGTTGGGGATCCAGACGCCACCGCCGGAGCGGGCGCTCGAGCCGCCGTAGCGGGCGGCCTTCTCGATCACGACGACACTCGCGCCCTTGTTGGCGGCGGTGATCGCGGCAGTCATGCCGCCGGCACCACTGCCGACGACGACGATGTCGTACTCCTGCATGCTCATGTAGAACACGTTATAGAATTGGGTCTGTCGAGTCCATCCTTTCCGGCCAGATTGTCTGGCCGGTGGGGGCATTCGTGCTCAGAAGCGGGTGATGGGAACCTCCGCCCGGTCCGACCGGACGAAGATTCCCATCACCGCGTCGTAGTCGCCGCGCGGATTACCGGGGGACGGGCAGGGAACCGTCGACCACCGCCTGCGCGATGCTGGCCCGCAGGTTGGGGCAGCCCTCGCGGGGCGTGTCGGATCGGTCGGTGTCACGAAATACCGGGCACGTCACGTTCGGGTCGCTCTGCCATTGCACGCTGGTCTGACGAAAGCTGTTCTTCCGCACCAGAACACATGTTCCGCAACTGTGGCACGCGACCTCGCTGAGGCCCGAATCCAGATAGTTGATCTTGTCGATGGCGGTCTGGGTGGCGATCGCCTCGACTCGGTCCGGCTGATCCGCGAAACTCGGAGACTTGGCCCACGTGCTGGGTCGGGTCGAGGCGCTCATCGTCAGACCTCCGCGTCCTGCTTCTTCTCGGCCTCGGCGGCCTTGCGGGCCATGTTCTCGGCCACCTCGGCCTCCCAGGCCTCGTTGGCCTTAGCGGTATCGACCTCGAACTCGAAGCGCTGGGTCATCTTGTCGGTGACGTCGGCGGCGTCGACGTAGAACTGGTCGTACCAGCGGCGCATCTGGTAGACCGGACCGTCCTCCTCGCACAGCAGCGGATTCTCGATCTTGGTCTTGTTCTTCCAGATCTCGACGTCCTGCAGGAAGCCCTCGCCGATACCTTCGGTGAACTTGGCCGCCATCTTGTCCGACTGCTCGTTGCTCATGCCCTCCGGCCGCTTGACGATGATGCCGTACTGCAGCATGAACGAGTCCTGCGTGATCGGGTAGTGGCAGTTGATCAGCACCGACTCGACCTTGTAGCCGCCGTAGCTGTTGGTCATCGGGTTGATCATGTAGGCGGGCCCGTAGTAGGCCGCGTACGACTCGAGGGTCGATTCCAGGCCGTACTGGGTGGACATGCCCTTGTCCGGGCGACCCCGCGTGTTGAGGAACTGCTCCGCCACGTGGCCTTCGAAGACGTTCTTGAAGAACGTCGGGAACGCGTAGTGGATGTAGAAGAAGTGCGCCATGTCGACGACGTTGTCGACGATCTCTCGGCAGTTGGATCCCTCGATGAGGATCTCGTTCCACGTCCAGTCGGTCCACTCGTCGGTGCCGTACTGCTCGATGTCCGGGAGCGTGACCTCGGGCGGGGGCGGGTTGCCCTCGGGGTCGTTCCAGACGAAGAGTTGGCCGTGCTTCTCGGTGGTGACCCAGGCGCGGGTCCGCGCGAGTGGCGGTACGCGGCGGGCGTAGGGAATGTCGGCGCACTTTCCGGTGCCGTTCCAGCGCCAGTCGTGGAACGGGCACGCGATGTTGTCGCCCTTGACCTCGCCCTGAGACAGGTCGCCGCCCATGTGCCGGCAATAGGCGTCCAGGATCTTGATGTCGCCGTTGGTGTCGGCCCAGACGACAAGTTTGGTGCCGAACGCCTGGACGGAATGGGGCTTGCCGTCCCTGAACGTCTTGCTCAGGCCGAGGCAGTGCCAGCCTCGGGCGTACCGCGTCCGGGCTTCTCCGATGTCGATCTCGCGAATCGGTGCCATGTCCCCTCACTTCCCTTCGGATTGCTACTAGAACACGTTATAGAAGTTCTGCCCGTTCCGGAAGTGATCGGGGGCTTTCGTCCCGATGAAAGCACGCCGACCTGCGAAAGAACGCTGCTCTCGACAGAAACAGGAACGTGTTCTAGTCTCGAAACAAGCGATCAATTCCGGAGCAGACGGGAGCGTCCAGTGGGCGACCACGACAGCCACGAGGTACTGCAGCGCATCGAAGCGTTGCTCCCTTCCTTTCGGGAACGCGCGCAGGAGACCGAAGACCTCCGCCGCATCCCCGACGACTCGATCAAGGCGCTTCAAGAGGCCGGCTTCTTCAAGCTGGTTCAGCCGTCCCAGTGGGGCGGATACGAGTGTGATCCGGTGACCTTCTACACGGCGGTCCGCAACATCGCCACCGCGTGCGGCTCGACCGGATGGGTCGCCGGCATCATCGGCATCCACAACTGGCACCTCGCGCTGTTCTCCCAGCAGGCGCAGGAAGATGTGTGGGGCGAGGACCCGGACGTGCGGATCTCCTCGTCGTACGCGCCGATGGGTGCGGGCGAGGTCGTCGACGGCGGCTACAAGGTCAACGGTGCCTGGGCCTGGTCGTCCGGTTCCGATCACGCGACCTGGGTCGTCGTCGGCGGACCGGTCATCAAGGACGGCCGCCCGGTCGACTTCGGTAGCTTCCTCATCCCGCGCTCGGACTACGAGATCGACGACGTGTGGAACGTCGTGGGCCTGCGCGGCACGGGATCGAACACGGTCGTCGTCAAGGACGTGTTCGTGCCCCGGCATCGCTTCCTCAGCTTCAAGGCCATGAACGACCTGGCATCGCCGGGTCTCGAGGTCAACACCGCGCCCGTCTACAAGATGCCCTGGGGCAGCATCCATCCGACGACCATCTCCACGCCCATCGTCGGCATGGCATACGGCGCCTATGACGCCCACGTCGAGCATCAGGGCAAGCGCGTGCGCGCCGCCTACGCGGGTGAGAAGGCCAAGGACGATCCGTTCGCCAAGGTTCGCGTTGCCGAGGCCGCCAGCGACATCGACGCCGCGTGGCGTCAACTCTCCGGCAACATCGCCGACGAATACGCATTCCTCTTGGCGGGCAAGGACATTCCGATCGAGCTGCGTCTGCGTGCCCGTCGCGACCAGGTGCGTGCCACCGGACGTGCGATCGCGTCGATCGACCGGCTCTTCGAGAACTCCGGTGCGACCGCCCTCGCCAACGGCACTCCGATCCAGCGCTTCTGGCGTGACGCCCACGCCGGGCGCGTGCACGCCGCGAACGACGCCGAGCGCGCCTACGTCATGTTCGGTGGCGCCGAATTCGGTCTGCCGCTCACGGACACGATGGTCTAGGGGCGGTCGATGACGGCGACAGAAGAGCTCACCTACGAGTCCACCTCGCGCTTCGCGCAGGTCCGTCCGGACCTGAAGCTGCACTACCACGAGGCCGGCGTCGGCAACGGACCGACGATCGTGCTGCTGCACGGCGGCGGTCCGGGCGCGTCCTCGTGGTCGAACTTCTCCAAGAACATTCCGGTGCTCGCGGAGCAGTTCCATGTCCTCGCCGTGGATCAGCCCGGCTACGGGCAATCCGACAAGCCCACCGACCACCCGCAGTACTTCGTGCACAGCTCGTCGGCGCTTGCGGACCTGCTGAACACGCTCGGTATCACCGAACGTGTTCACCTGCTGGGTAATTCGCTCGGTGGCGGCGCCGCAGTGCGGTTCGCGCTGGACTATCCCGACCGGGCCGGACGCCTCGTGCTCATGGGGCCGGGCGGACTGAGCGTCAACCTGTTCGCCCCGGACCCGACCGAAGGCGTGCGGAACCTCGGCAAGTTCAGCTACCAGCCGACCCGCGAGAACCTCGAGGCGTTCCTGCGCATCATGGTGTTCGACCAGTCGCTGGTCACCCCGGAATTGATCGACGAGCGTTTCGCTGCGGCGAGCACACCGGAGTCGCTGGCGGCGGCGAAGGCAATGGGCAAGTCCTTCTCCAGCGGCGAGTTCGAGAAGGGCATGCTCTGGCGCGAGGCCTACAAGCTGCGTCAGCGCGTCCTGCTGATCTGGGGCCGTGAGGATCGGGTCAACCCGCTCGACGGGGCGCTCGTTGCCCTGAAGATGATTCCGCGCGCGCAACTGCATGTGTTCGGCGGATGCGGGCACTGGGCGCAACTCGAGAAGTTCGACGAGTTCAACCGTCTCGCAACCGACTTCCTGACCGAGGGCGGCAACTGATGAGCATCCGCGCACTGGCCTATCTGCGCATCGAAACCACCGACATGGCGGCCTGGCGCGAGTACGGGCTCAAGGTTCTCGGCATGGTCGAAGGCAAGGGCGCCGATCCGGAGTCGCTGTACCTGCGGATGGACGACTATCCGGCTCGCCTCGTCATCGTTCCCGGCGAGCGCGACGGGTTGTTCTCGTCCGGGTGGGAATGCGCGAACGCCGAAGGACTGCAGGAGATTCGCGAACGACTCGCGAAGGCGGACTGGGAGTTCGAAGAGGGCAGCAAGGCCGAAGCCGCCGAGCGCAATGTCGTCGAGTTCATCAAGACCCGCGACGCCTCCGGATCGCGGCTGGAGATCTTCCACACCATCGCCCTGCAACACCGGCGCATCGTGAGCCCCTACGGCCACAAGTTCGTCACCGGCGAACAGGGACTCGGCCATGTCGTTCTCGCCACGAAGGACGACGAGGCAGACCTCGAATTCTACCGGGATGTACTCGGATTCAAGCTGCGCGACTCGATGCGGCTTCCTCCACAGGTTGTCGGACGGCCCGCCGACGGTGATCCGGCGTGGTTGCGCTTCCTCGGCTGCAACCCGCGTCACCACAGTCTCGCGTTCGCGCCGTTGCCGAACCCCAGTGGGATCGTGCACCTGATGGTGGAGGTGGAGAACTCCGACGATGTCGGCCTGTGCCTCGACCGTGCGATGCGCAAGAAGGTCAAGATGTCCGCCAGCCTCGGCAGGCACGTCAACGACCTGATGCTGTCCTTCTACATGAAGACTCCTGGTGGCTTCGACATCGAATACGGCTGCGAGGGACTCGAAGTGGAGGACGAGACGTGGATCGCCCGAGAGAGCACCGCGGTGAGCTTGTGGGGTCACGACTTCACGGTGGGATTCAAGTAATGACCGGCAGCGAATCGGGTTCCGGCGCGGGCATCGACCCTCGCCGGTTCCGGAACGTCCTCGGGCAGTTCTGCACCGGTGTCACGATCATCACCACCGTCGAGGACGGGCACCCGGTCGGTTTTGCGTGCCAGTCGTTCGCGGCATTGTCGCTCGAACCGCCCCTCGTGCTGTTCTGCCCCACCAAGGCGTCCCGGTCGTGGGCGTCGATCGAACGCTCCGGCCGGTTCTGTGTCAACGTCCTCGCCGAGGAGCAGCAGGATACGTGTGCCCGCTTCGGTTCCCGCGAACCCGACAAGTTCGCCGGCATCGACTGGACGCCGTCACCGCTGGGGTCACCGATCCTCACCGGTTCGCTCGCTCACATCGACTGCACCGTCGACTCGGTGCACGACGGCGGCGACCACTGGGTGGTGTTCGGTCGTGTCGATTCCCTGAGCGAAATCCGCGACGACAACGAACGTCCGCTGCTGTTCTACCGGGGTCAGTACACCGGCATCGAACCGGAGAAGACGGTGCCGGCGCCGTGGCGCGACGATCTCGAGGCGTTCCTCACGACGGCCTCCGAGGACACCTGGCTCTAGATTCACTCGGTGACGGTGCGGGTGCCGCACCGTCACCGAGTTTACTTCCGGGGCACGCGCCCCATCAGGTAGAACTCGGGGTTGGGCGTCATTCCCGTCACGCTCGCCATGCGGTTGCTCAACCCGAAGAACGCGGTGATTGCGGTGATGTCCCACGCATCCTCGTCGGTGAACCCGTGGGCATGCAGTGCGGTGAAGTCGTCGTCGGCGACCTCGTGCGAGGCGGCGTTGACCTTGCCGGCGAAGTCGAGCATCGCGCGCTGACGGGGCGTGATATCGGCGAGGCGGTAGTTCACCGCGACCTGATCGGCGACCGTCGGCTTCTTCTCGTAGATGCGAAGGATCGCGCCGTGTGCGACGACGCAGTACAGGCACTTGTTCGCCGCCGAGATGGTGGTCACGATCATCTCGCGATCACCCTTCGTCAGACCTGATTCCTCGCGCAGCATGATCGCGTCGTGGTACGCGAAGAAGGCCCGCCACTCGGCGGGTCGGCGCGCGAAGGCCAGGAATACGTTCGGGACGAAGCCCGACTTGTCCTGCACCTCGAGGATGCGTTCGACGATGTCCTCGGGCAGGTCCGCGAGGTCGGGAAGTGGATAGCGTTCGCTCACATCCTGAAAGTTAATCGCTATTAACCGAACTGTCCAGTGTGTGAGGCGGGTGCGCTCGGCAGGGGAGTGCTACGGGCCCGCGATCTCGACGGCATCCGAGAAGGTCATCGCCAGGTTTCCGATCGTCGACGACACCAGTGCACGTTTCGGCAGTCCCAGCGCCTTCAGTTCCTCGGCGATCGGATGCGTTCCCAGCCGTAGCGTGGCGCCTCCGATGCGACTGCGGAACCCCGCCGGATTCATGTCCCAGCTCGTGCGACGGGTCACCGCGTCCAGGAACGAATAGGCCGCGACGGATGCGGTCGTACCCGACCCGGGAAGCGAAAACCCGGGAGCGACACTCAGTTCCGCGATGAGCTGCCCCTCCTCGGAGACAGACGCGCGTTTGGTGGCACTGTGGTGGTCGGTACCGAAGTCGGCGAGGGACTTCGGGAATCCCCAGATGCCGCGGCCCGCGGCGAGCGTGAAATCTCCGTCGACGGGCAACCGGTGGATCAGTGCGCCCGCCCCGCCCGAGGTGAGCTCGCGCAGGTCCTGCAGCACTGTCCCGCCCCGCCGAGTGTGGTCGCGGACAAGGAAACACACGCCGAATTCGTTGTAAGGACCCAGGTCTCCGTCGATGTAGTCGACGAACACGAGGGTGCAGATACCGCGCCCGGGTCGGTAGCGCAGAATCTCGAGACCGCTGTCCGCGATCATTGCCTGTGCGGGTGCGGTCGGCACCGAATACATGGCCATGAACGCGGTCGCGGCCCGAACCCGCACGGGCATCGCAACCTCCTTGCCGAGTACGACCTGACTTAGGACATTACTGACCAGTAGATCAATTCTCGATGCCGTGACCTGCGAGTTCACGTGTTCCGGAAGCCGGTTCGGGGCACTAAGCAGGTAGGGTCCAGGCGTGACGTACGTGCGGAAGGT
>NZ_JBAQXC010000064.1:0-13156 GCF_049299235.1 Rhodococcus sp. (in: high G+C Gram-positive bacteria)
CTCGAGGGGCCCAAACGGCACACGGGCGGCGGAGCCGCGCTACAGCGTGTCGGTGCCGTCGAACGCGGCAAGCAGTTGTTGCGCGGCCAGAGCCGCAGTGAGCTCCCCGGCCCGCACATCCCGCTCGACGTCACCGCGGATCGCCTTGACCTGCGGATTCGTTTCGAGACGCCGCAGCAACTGGTCCTGCACCATCGACCACGTCCACTCGACCTGCTGACGACGGCGGTTCTCCTCGAACTGTCCCGCCTCGGTGAGCACCGCACGATGCGTCACGACGGTGTCCCAGAACGTGTCCAGGCCGTCGCCCTCGAGTCCGCTCATCGTGATGACCGGCGGCTTCCAGATCGCGTCGTGTGGATGCACCAGACGCATCGCACCGGCCAGTTCACGGGCAGCGACCCTCGCGTCGCGTTCGAACTTGCCGTCGGCCTTGTTCACCGCGACGAGATCGGCGAGTTCGAGGACACCCTTCTTGATGCCCTGCAGTTGGTCGCCGGTGCGGGCGAGGGTCAGGAACGTGAAGCAGTCCACCATGTTGGCGACCGCCACCTCGGACTGGCCGACACCGACCGTTTCGACGAGGATCACGTCGAAGCCGGCAGCTTCGAGCAGCACCATCGTTTCGCGGGTCGCCTTGGCAACACCACCGAGCGTGCCCGCAGTCGGGGACGGCCGAATGTAGGCGTCACGTTCGACGGACAGCCGCGCCATGCGGGTCTTGTCGCCGAGGATCGAGCCGCCGGTCCGGGTCGACGACGGATCGACGGCGAGCACCGCGACCCGATGCCCCTTGCCCAGCAGATACATTCCGAGCGAATCGATGAACGTGGACTTGCCGACACCGGGAACCCCGGTGATGCCGACACGAATCGCGTTGCCCGCCTTCGGAAGTAGACGCAGCAGCAGTTCCTGCGCCAGCTTCCGGTGGTCGTCGCGGGTGGACTCGACCAATGTGATGGCCCGGGCGAGGCCGGCCCGCCGATTGGCGAGCACGGCCTCTTCGAGCACATCGAGATCGACCGGGGGTCGGCCCATCGCGATCAGGCCTCCACGTGATGGCCGAGCTGCTCGGAGAGCGTGCCGAGCAACCCGACGGCCGCATCGGCGATGACAGTGCCGGGCGGGAAGATCGCCGACGCGCCACCCTGGTACAGCTCGTCGAAGTCGCCGGGCGGGATGACACCACCGACCACGATCATGATGTCGGGGCGACCCACCTCGGCGAGCGCCTCCCGAAGCGCGGGCACCAACGTGAGGTGTCCCGCAGCCAGCGACGACACGCCGATGACGTGCACGTCGTTGTCGGCCGCCTGGTTGGCGACCTCTTCGGGGGTCTGGAACAGCGGTCCGACGTCGACGTCGAAACCGAGGTCGGCGAAGGCCGTGGAGATCACCTTCTGGCCGCGGTCGTGACCGTCCTGGCCCATCTTCGCGACCAGGATGCGGGGTCGACGCCCCTCGGCCTGCTCGAACAGTTCGACGAGTTCGATTGCCGTGCTGATGTTGCTCGCCTTTCCGGCTTCGTCCCGGTACACGCCGCTGATGGTCCGGATCTCGGCCTGATGGCGACCGTAGACCTCTTCGAGCGCATCGGAGATCTCGCCGACGGTGGCCTTCGCGCGCGCGGCGTCGATGGCCAGTGCCATCAGGTTGTTCTCCAACGAGCCGCCGGCCTCGCCGGAGGCGGCGCGGGTGAGCGCGGCCAACGCGGCGCGGGTGACGTCCTCGTCGCGGTCGGCGCGCAGCCGCTCGAGCTTCGCAAGTTGCTCGGCACGCACCTTCGAGTTCTCGACCTTGAGCACCTCGATGCTGTCGACCTCGTCGGGCACGTACTTGTTGACACCGACCAGCGGCTGGCGACCGGAGTCGATCCGCGCCTGGGTGCGGGCCGCGGCCTCCTCGATGCGCAGCTTCGGGATGCCCTCGGAAATGGCCTGAGCCATGCCGCCGGCTTCCTCGACCTCGGCGATGTGGGCGCGGGCCCGGTTGGCGAGTTCGTGGGTGAGCCATTCGACGTAGTACGAGCCGCCCCACGGGTCGATCGGGCGGGTGGTGCCCGATTCCTGCTGCAACAGCAACTGGGTGTTACGGGCGATGCGGGCCGAGAATTCGGTCGGCAGCGCGATCGCCTCGTCGAGCGCGTTGGTGTGCAGCGACTGGGTGTGCCCCTGGGTAGCGGCCATCGCCTCGACGCACGTGCGCGCGACGTTGTTGAACACGTCCTGCGCGGTCAGCGACCAGCCCGAGGTCTGCGAGTGGGTGCGCAGCGACTTCGACTTCGCGGACTTCGGAGAGAACTTCTCGACGAGTTCGGCCCACAACAGGCGGCCGGCCCGCATCTTGGCGATCTCCATGTAGAAGTTCATGCCGATGGCCCAGAAGAACGACAGGCGCGGCGCGAACTTGTCGATGTCCATGCCCGCGTCGAGACCGGCCCGAATGTATTCGACACCGTCGGCGAGGGTATAGGCCAGTTCCAGATCGGCGGTGGCCCCCGCTTCCTGAATGTGGTATCCGGAGATGGAGATCGAGTTGAACTTCGGCATCTTCGCCGACGTGTACGAGAAGATGTCGGAGATGATCCGCATCGACGGCTTCGGCGGATAGATGTAGGTGTTGCGGACCATGAACTCTTTCAGAATGTCGTTCTGAATGGTTCCGGCCAACTGGCCCGGGGTCACACCCTGCTCTTCGGCGGCCACGACGTACAGCGCGAGGATCGGCAGCACCGCGCCGTTCATCGTCATCGACACCGACACCTGCGACAGGTCGATACCGTCGAAGAGTTGCCGCATGTCGAGGATGGAGTCGATGGCGACACCGGCCATGCCGACGTCACCTTGCACGCGCGGGTGGTCGGAGTCGTAGCCGCGGTGCGTCGCCAGGTCGAACGCCACCGACAGGCCCTTCTGGCCCGACGCGAGGTTGCGTCGGTAGAAGGCGTTGGATTCGGCGGCGGTGGAGAATCCGGCGTACTGGCGGATGGTCCACGGCTGGTTGACGTACATCGTCGGGTACGGGCCCCGCACGAACGGCTCGATGCCGGGGTAGCTGCCCAGCGGGTAGCCGTCGGCCTCGACCGCGTCGCGGTCGGCCTTGGTGTAGACGGGTTTGACGTCGATGCCCTCGGGCGTCGACCACACCACGTCCTCGACGGTGTAGTTGTTGGCGGTCGCCACGGATTCGACGAGTGCGGCGGCCTGGTCCGGGGTCGGCGTCGACGGGGCCGGTGACGCCGGATCCGTCAGCGGGACCTCGGCGAAGCTGCCGATCTGGTGTTCGATGCTCACTTACGCTCCCAGGGTGTTCAGCAGGTCGGTCAGCGCGGCGATCGCGTCGATCTTGGCGGTGAGGAACCCGTCCGGACGCGCCTCCCCCTCCACGTCGCCGACGGCCTTCTCCGGTCCCGCGAGCAGGACGGTGGAGATGCCTGCGGCGCGCAGTGCGGCGACAGCGGGTCCGGCATCGCTGCCGTACCGCGTGTCGGTGCCGCACAGGACGGCGATGGTCGCGCCCGAGTCGGCGACCGCCTGCACGATCGTGTCGAGTTCCAGCGGCCCGGGGTTGACCGCGTCGATGCCGCCGGAGGCGAGCAGGTTCGATGCGAACGTCGATCGGACGTTGTGTTCGGCGACCGGGCCGAGTGGTGCGAGCAGCACCGTCGGGCGGGCGCCGGTGGCGGCGAGGAAGGCGTCCGAGCGGTCGCGCAGTGCCTCGAACGGCGCGGCGTAGCGGGCCGCGAACGCACCCGAGTCGGCGACGTCTGCGGGCAACGGGTTCTCCCCGAGGTTCGGGAACTCGTTGACACCGGTGACCGACGTGCGGCGGTGTGCGATGTCGGCGTCGCGGCGGGCACGGGTCGCGGCGATGCGTTCAGAAATGACGCCTGCGTCGAGCGCGGCACGGTAACCACCGGCAGCCTCGATCCGCTGGAAGAACTCCCAGGCCTTCGCAGCGACCTGCGCGGTGAGTTCCTCGACGTACCAGGAGCCTGCTCCTGGGTCCAGGACGCGGCCGAGATTGGATTCTTCGAGCAGCAGCAGTTGGGTGTTGCGGGCGATGCGCTCGGCGAACACCTCGGACGCGTCGAGCACACCGGTGGGCAGCGCCACATCGAACGGCAGGACGGTCACCGAGTCGGCGCCACCGACTCCCGCACCGAACGCGGCGAGGGTGGTGCGCAACATATTCACCCACGGGTCACGCTGAGTCATCATCGCGGCGGAGGTGACGGCGTGCTGCGGGGCGTTGCCCTCGCCTGCCGCACCGACGACCTGCGCGATGCGCGCCCACAACTGGCGGCCGGCCCGGAACTTGGCGATGGTCTGGAACTGGTCGTCGGTGGCGGCGAACCGGAACTCGATCTGGCCGAGCGCGGCGGCCGCGGTGTGCCCGGCGGTGACCAGCTCACGCAGGTAGTCGAGGCCGGCGGCGATCGCGGCACCGAGTTCTTCGGTGTCGGAGGCACCGGCGTTGTGGAAGGCGGTGCCGTCGACGGTCAGTGCCCGAACGGTTTCGGCGCGGTCCGCGGCCGCTGCCGCGAGAACGATGGCGTCGGCAACGGTGATATCGACGCGGCCGGAGAATGCGCTGGTCAGCGGGGCCGCGCCGAGTGCGATCCGCACAGCGGTCCGGTCGGCGACATCGGTGCGGGCATCGAGCAGCGCGTAGAGGGCGTCGGCGGCCGGGACGACGTCGGTGCCGGCGTCGAGGGTGATCGGGGCGAGGTCGAGCAGCACCTTGTCGAGTGCGGCGGCGAGGTCGCCGACCGGCAGGTTCTGTCCGCCGACCTGCAGCCACAGGGCACTGACACCGTTCTCGAGGCCGGCGAGGATGCGCTCGTTGACGGCGGCGGCGTTCGCGTCACCGAACCGGGCGGACACGAGCCATCCGGCGTTGACGTCGCGGGTCGCCGAGGCGCCGCGCACGTAGGGGAACTCGCCGGGCAGCGGCGCTTCGGGGCGTTCGTCGCGGACCCCGTAGAGAGGATTGACGGTGACGTCGTCGTATGTGACGGTCTCGAGCAGTCGCTGCGGCTCCGGTCCGAGTTCGGCGGGGTCGACGCGGCGGGACTTCGCGAGCACGCCCGCCACCGCGTTCTGCCACTGCGCATACGCGCGTGCGGCGTCCTCGGCTTCTGCAGCTAATGACACGTGCGGTTCCTCTCCTACGCTGCCGGGTGTGGTGCAGGCTTCTGTGGTGGAGGCTGCTGTGGTGCAGGCTTCACCGGCCGGGGTGTCGGCCGTGCACACCTTAGGCAGATCCTCGTGTGATGCTAGCCGCACACACGCCGAGGTTATTGTGGGGATCACCACAGTTTTCCTAGCGATCGTTAATGGTGGTACCCGAGGAGAAGTGTGCCTCTCGTAGCCGCACCGCTTACGGCACCGCCGCGTCAGGCTGCTCGGGTACTGTGGACGCCTGTGACGAGGCTTGCCAGCGACCGCAGAATCCTCGGTATCGTCGGCGTTGTCGTCGTGTTGATCACGGCAGCCGTACTGGTCCCGCACCCCTCGGTGGCGGAGTTGCGTACCTGGTCGGATTCGATCGGGCCGATGTTCATCCTCGTCTTCTTCCTGATCCACGCCGTCATCACGATCGTGCCGGTGCCGCGGACGGTGTTCACCCTCAGCGCCGGACTGCTGTTCGGGCCGGCTGTGGGGATCGCCGTCACGGTCGCGGCGACCACGGTCAGCGCGGTGCTCGCGCTGCTGCTCGTGCGCACGATCGGCCGCAGAGCCGTGTCGCCGTATCTGGGCCACCCGGTGGCGAAGGCCGTGGATCTGCGGCTCGCGCGGCGGGGCTGGCTGGCGGTGGGATCGCTGCGCTTGATCGCGGCGGCACCGTTCGCGTTGGTGAACTACTGCTGCGCGGTGTCGTCGGTGCGGCTTATTCCGTACACGCTGGCCACCCTGGTCGGCATCTTGCCCGGCACGATCGGGGTGGTGCTGCTCGGCGGCGCACTGACCGGACAGACGAATCCTGCCCTGATGGTGGTGACGGTGGTGTGCCTGCTCACCGGCGTCGCCGGTCTGCTCGTCGAGGCACGCCTGCCCGCACCGGCCGGTTCCGCTCTCGATGCAATCGTCGACCCGGACGACGAGAAGGCAGCAAGCCTCAGGGCTTGATTTTCCAAAGTCAAGCCTTCACTCTTGACTAATGTTCGTGTTGACGGTCGACCAACGTGGCAGCCGACGCGACATCGATCGAGTCGCGGCTCTGCTCGACGAATTCCGTGACGCCGACCTGCATCGGCCGTTCGAACGCACCGCGGGCGACGAGGTCCAAGCCGTCGCCGTCGATGCCCGCGCCGTCGTCGACCTCGCCCTGGAGTTGGTTCGACGCGGACAGTGGAGTGTCGGAATCGGCATCGGAGGGGCCGAAACGCCGTTGCCCGCCCAGACGCGCGCCGGGCGCGGACCCGCCTTCGAACATGCCCGCAGCGCCGTCGACCGCGCCAAGAACGCACCCGGCAATCTCGCCGTCGACGGGACCGATCCCGACGCCGCGGCCGACGCCGATGCCGCCCTCACCCTCCTGGCCATGCTGGTGCTGCGTCGCACGGCGCAGGGCCACGAGGCGGTCGCGCTCGCCCGGACCGGATCGTCGCAGGCGGAGATCGCGACACGCCTCGGCATCAGCAAGCAGGCCGTGTCCCAGCGTCTGCACACCGCCGGATGGCAAGCCGAACAGGCCGGCCGCGCCCTCGCTCGCCGACTCCTCGAAAGGGCCGATCGTTGACCGCCTTGTCGCTGGCACTGCTCGCCATCGCCGCTCTCGCACCCGCCCTGAGCCTGCGCCCGACTGTGCCGGTGTGGATCGCCCCGGCCGCCTCGACCGCAGCCTTGGCCGGTGCGGCCGTCGCAGCCTCGACGACGACCGCACTGCACGGCTTTGCCTACGCCACCACCCTTGTCCTGACGATGCTCGCCGCGATCACCGGCGGCGGACCGGCCGTGCTCGCCGCGTTCCGGATCGCGCGCCGCCAACCCGACGCCGGTCCCGAACCGGCACCGGCAACATCCGGAGCGACACCGCCCCCAGGACCGCTGCGCGGCGGCCGGGTCATCGGCATCCTCGAACGCGCCGCCGTGGCCGCCGCGGTCCTGGCGGGCTGGCCCGAAGGCATCGCGATCGTCCTGGCCGTCAAGGGTTTGGCTCGCTACCCGGAGTTGCGCGAACCGCAGGCGTCCGAACAGTTCATCATCGGCACCGCCACCAGCGTGCTGTGGGCTCTCGCGGTGTGCGGGGTGGGACGGTCGCTGCTCACCTGATCCCGCCCCCGCCGGTCGGCGCAGCCGTAGCACGCCGCCTCCGTCGCCTGTTCGGCAGCACCCGCTAATCGTTACTTACTGTTTGCATATTCTTGTCGGCGGGGAAGGCGAGACCAGGAGGGGCTGTTCACGTGGTCGGAACCACAGGAAACCGTCACACGACGGACGACATCGGGAGCGAGACGGAAGGCGGACGCCGGCTGCGGTGGCCGGCGTTGACGTCGACCGCACTGGTCGCCGTGACGGCAACGGTCCTGCTGTTCGTCACGGTCGACCCGTGGCTGCCCGACACCGGGCTGTTCACCGGCGGCCTCGACATGGACGTCTACCGCGACGGTGCCCGCAGCGCGATGGCCGGGTTGCCGCTCTACACGGAGCCGATCACCCGCGGGTTGCTCTACACCTACACGCCGTTCTCCGCCCTGGTGTTCGTCCCGCTCGGGTTCCTACCGACAGCAACGGACGAATACATCTGGATGGGCGTCATCATCGCACTGCTCGCCGGCGTCGTCGCGCAGTGCTGGCGGATGCTCGGATACCGCCTCACCCGCACCGTCGTCGCAGTGTCGATCGTGCTCGCGATCGGCGTCGCGTTCCTCGAACCGGTCCGCACCACACTGTTCTTCGGACAGATCAACGTGCTCCTGATGCTGTTGATCCTCATGGATGTCGCCCGGAAGCCGGGCAGCCGACTGCGGGGCGTCGGGGTGGGGATCGCGGCGGGGATCAAACTGACCCCGGCCTACTTCGTCCTGTATTTCCTCGTGGTGCGGCAGTGGCGCGCCGCGGCGGTCGCGACGGCCACGATCGGCGCGACCGTCGCTGTGAGCTGGGTGCTACTTCCCGAAGACTCGCGCCTGTACTGGACCCGGACGTTCTTCGACTCGGCGCGCATCGCCGAACCGGGCCATGCGGCGAACCAGTCGCTTCGCGGGGCCCTTACCCGGATCATCGGGGATCCCGCGCCATTCTGGCTGTGGCTGCTGCTCGCCGCCGCGGTCGTCGCCGTCAGCATGTGGGTGGTCTCGGGGCTTCATCGCCGCGGCGACGAGCTTCTGGCCGTCACCGTCGCCGGGCTCACAACCTCGGTCGTTTCGCCGTTCTCGTGGAGTCACCACTGGGTGTGGTTCGTTCCTCTCACCGTCTACCTGATCCACCGCGCCGTGACCCGTCCGTGGTGGTGGGTGGCGGTGATCGCACTGTTCGGCGCCGTCGGCTCCTGGTCGTATCAGTGGCCGGACGGCAGGGTCGTGGTCGGGCTGTACCTGTTCCCCGCCACCTGGATCCCGTGGGACGTGCTGGTGAACCTCTACCTCGCGATCTACGTGATCGTCCTGCTGGCGGCCGGCGGCACCGTATACCGAGCTCGACGTGCCGCCGCCGCGCTCCCCCGAGGCGAACAGCGACAGGAACCCAGCGCTACGGCGGCTCGTTCGCGGTGACAGCGGCCGGGTCGCTGTCGGCTGCAGTGCGGGCCAGCGCGATCGTCGCCGCGACCATCGCGGCGAGCGCACCCACCAACACCGCGATGTGCGTGCGATCCGCATCGAGGTACTCGCCGAGCACCGCGAACCCGAGCAGGGCGGCCACCATCGGTTCCACGACCGTCGTCGCAGGCAGGGACGTCCGGAGGTCGCCGGCGTGGAACGCCGATTGCTGGACCGAGGTCGCGACGGCGAACACCGCGATCAGCGCGTACAGGTCGATGGAGAGCACCGCCTCCCGCGCCCCCAGCAGCACCAGATGGACCACCGATTTCGTCAGGACCGCCGCAACACCGAACAACGATCCCGCCGCGAGACCGAGCAGCAGTGCCCGCGTCGGCCTCGTGCGGCGCCCCGCTTCGAACAGGCACAACGCAAGCGCGGGAACACCGAGGAGCGTGAGGACGATCCAGTGCTGCAGTTCGGGACGCGGCTCCCCCGGTTGCGGATCGCCCACCACGACCAGCACCGCGACCGAGGTCGTCAGCGTCGCCGCCCACCACCATTCGCGTGCGCCGACGCGGCGACCGGCGAACCGGGCACTCAGCGGCAACGCGAACAACAGCGACAACACCAGCATCGGTTGCACGAGCAGCAGTGATCCGAGCGCGAGCGCCGCTGCCTGCAGCACATATCCGGCGGCACCTGCCGCCGTGCCCAGCCACCAGGTGGGATTGCGCACGAGACTCGAGATCGGGCCGAGCATCCGACTGTCGGCGTCCGGCACTGCCGCCGCTGCGCGCTGCCGCACCACGGTGCCGACGGCGATGCAAAGCGCGGCGCCGACAGCGAGGAGCGCGGCAAGCAGAGAATCGGACACCACGACACCTTGGCACAGCACGAATGAGGATTCGCGTCGAGCGACAACGATCGTCGGCTCCACGACTCCGGCCGTTCGCACCGGTACGCTTCGAACCATGACCGACGAACGTGACGCTCTGTCCACCACCGGCCGCCGTGTTCCCACCCACGCCGATGCCCTCGGCGAGTTCCGGGCCGCCGCCGCCGAGCATCCCGACTGGGACATCGACATGGACGCCGTGCTGGCGTCCGTGCGATACGTCCGCGGCTGACCCGGTCAGTCCTGCCGGTGGCGTGCCTCGTCGTCGGATACTGCCGGAGGCACCGGCGGCGCGACCTCCGGGTCGCGGTGCGGCATCCACCCTGTCTGCGGAGGCGCCGACGGCGGTAGCGCTCCCGGCTCACCGAACGCCGGTGGCGACGCCGGTTCGGCGGTCCGCACCGCAGGATCGACCGGTCTGCGCGCGACCGCCTCGGCTTCGGCGACCGCCTGCGCGACCTCCGGGTCACGGGCCGTGGTGAACCAGTCCGCGACCTCCGCGGTGTCGTCCTCGGGTCGCGGCAATTCCTCGTCGACGGGCTGCGCCTCGTACCGGAACACCCCATCGTCGCCGGGCGCGCCGAGGGTCTTCGCGAACCCTTTGAGGGCGTCACCGAAATCGCTGGGCACCAACCACACCTTGTTCGCATCGCCCTGTGCCATCTGCGGCAACGTCTGCAGATATTGGTAGGCGAGCAGTTCCGGGGTCGGCTTGCCGGACTTGATCGCCGCGAACACCTTCTCTATCGCCTTCGCTTCGCCCTGCGATTCGAGGTATTTCGCGGCGCGATCACCCTGCGCCCGCAGAATCCGGGACTGGCGGTCGGCTTCCGCGCCGAGGATCGCGGCCTGCTTCGAACCTTCGGCCGAGAGGATCCGGGACTGCTTGTCGCCCTCGGCGGTCTTGATCGCGGCCTCGCGATGGCCCTCGGCGGTGAGGATCATCGCGCGCTTCTCGCGATCGGCCTTCATCTGCTTCTCCATCGACTCCTGGATCGACGGGGGCGGATCGATGCTCTTGAGTTCGACGCGGGCGACACGCAGCCCCCAGCGGCCGGTGGCCTCGTCCAGCACGCCCCGCAGTTGGCCGTTGATCGAGTCGCGCGAGGTGAGGGTTTCCTCGAGGGTCATTCCGCCGACGACATTGCGCAGCGTCGTCACCGTCAACTGTTCGACGGCGGCGATGTAGTTGCTGATCTCGTAGACGGCGGCCTGCGGGTTGGTGACCTGGAAATACACGACGGTGTCGATGCTCAACGTCAGGTTGTCCTGGGTGATCACCGGCTGCGGGGGGAAGGAGACGACGCGCTCACGCAGGTCCACCTTCGCGCGGATCCGGTCGACGAACGGCACCAGGAACGTCAGCTGCCCCGACGCGGTCCGGTAGTAACGGCCCAACCGTTCGATCACGGCGGCCTCGGCCTGCGGCACCAACGCCACCGACCGGACCACAACCAGTACCACCAGCGCTACCAGAACGGCGAGCACTATCAACGCTTCCACGTCAGACATCCCTCCACACGACGGCCGTCGCGCCTTCGATCTGCATTACCGTCACGGTTGTTCCCGGTTCATACACCTCGGTGTGGTCGAGCGGCCGCGCCGTCCAGACCTCGCCGCCGATCTTCACCTGACCGGAATGCTCGGCGACCTGCTCGAGCACCAAGGCGTGCCTGCCGGGCAGGGCATCGACGCCTGTGGTCAGCGCGGGCGGAGCCGCATATCGTCGCCGCAGCACCGGGCGGACACCGAGGAGCAACACCAGCGACGTCACCGCGAACACGACGGCGTCGGCCCACACGGGCAAGTCGGTGAGCGCCGAAACCCCGGCCGTGGCCAGTGCCGCGCCACCGAGCATGAGCAGCACGAAATCACCGGTCAATGCTTCCGCGGCCGCCAACGCCACCGCCGCGATCAACCAGATCAATGCCGTCACGTCACTATCGAACCACAATTCGGACATGCGGACAGGAACGCCTGGTGGCGGAGACTATCCGGCCTCGGGATCGGTCACGAAGTCCACCAGCCGCTCGACGGCTCCGATCAGCGGCGCCTCGAGGTCCCGGAACGAGGACACCGCACCGTAGACCCGGCGCCAGCCGTCCTGCGGCGTGCCCCAGCCGAGTTCGCGGCACACGCCGGTCTTCCAGTCCTGGCCGCGCGGCACCGTCGGCCACCCCGCGATCCCGACGGCCTTCGGCCGGACCGCCTCCCAGACGTCGATGTACGGGTGGCCGGTGACCATGACGTGCGGACCCAGATTCGCGGTCAACCGCTCTTCCTTGGAACCGCTGACCAGATGGTCGGCGAGCACCCCGATCCGCCGTCCCGGACCCGGCTCGAAAGCGGTGAGCCGTTCGGCAAGATTGTCCAGGCCCTCGAGTTGCTCGACGACCACCCCTTCGACGCGCAGGTCGTGCCCCCACACCCGTTCGACGAGCGCCGCGTCGTGCACCCCCTCGACCCAGATGCGACTGCCGCGCGCCACCCTGGCTTTCAGCCCCTCGACGCGGGTCGAGCCGGACGCGGACCGGGTCGGTGCCGGCGCGGCCGGACGGACTGTCGGCCGCACGAGGGTCACCGGTGTGCCGTCGACGAGGAACGCGGCGGGGCGCATCGCGAAGAGCCTGGTTCGGCGCTGCCCGTCCTCGAGGCGCACGAAGTCGCCGTCGTAGGTGCGTTCGATGCCCACGATTGCTCCGCACCATCCGGAGGCGACGTCCTCGACGACGAGATTCTTCTCGGCCGCCAACTCCGGGACCGTCGGTTTGCTGGCGCGGGTGTGACCGGCGTAGATGTCGCCGCCGTACATGTCGCGTGGGCTCACGGCCGATCACGGTAGTACCCGATGTTGATGCCGCGTGGGATGTGGGCGCGGTCGGCGTGCCCGGCGTCGTATCCTCGTTCGGGTGACTTCCCCGAGCCTGAGCTTGACGTTGTGGGCGGGTACCTGGCTTTCCGGCGACACCGCACCCGACGAGGTGATCGACGCTCTGCACGCGTGGGCGCCGCTGCACCTGGTGTTCGCGCACGACGACGCGGCCGCCGCGGCGGCCGGGCTGTCCGTAACCGAGGCGGCGGGTGCCGCCTCGCTCCTGTCGCTGATCCGGCGGGCCGATCCGGTCGATGCTGCCGGGGTCCGGCTCGTGATGCCCGCCCCGGGCGACGTCACGGGACTGCCGGTGGGGAGCGTGTTCGGCACTGCCGCACTGACCGCCGGGGAAGGCGTCCTGGTCGGGGTGCCCGGTGCGCCGGGGATCGGGCTGGTGCCGACCGTCGAAGGTCCGGATGTGTTGCGCTGGACGGTGTTCGGGATTTCGTCACTACCCGACGCGCCACCGCATGCGGGACTCGGCGAGGCCGAGTTCGCGATGCGCGAGGCGGTGCGGTCGGCCGCCGCGACGTTGACCGGTATTCCGACCGTCGACACCGACGGCCGCCGCGTCGATCCGCGCACCCGGATCGCCGACGTGATCGCCGAGCAGGCCCGGCACCGCTACCCCGAGCACCTACCGAATCGTGCCGTGCGCATCCTCGAGTCCGCCGACCAGGTG
>NZ_JBAQXC010000065.1:0-11997 GCF_049299235.1 Rhodococcus sp. (in: high G+C Gram-positive bacteria)
GTCGTCGGACTCACCCACCGCCACAGCCGTATTCAGCCACATCCGCATCAAACCGGTGGTGGGCACATTCGGCCGGTAGACCGCAATGACGGTTCCCGTCACCCGGCGGATCAGACCATCCGCGCGACGATCGACAGCGGCAGCACCTTCATTGCGCAGGCGAGTGGAGTCCACGGCCACGCCGGGACGTATGCCCTGCCGGGTTCCTTCTCGATCGCGGCAGTCAGTGCCCGACAACCGGTTTCGGTGTCGACGATGAACGGGACGTTCTTGACCTTCTCGTTGATCTCCGAGCGGATGAAGCCGGGGAAGATCGTGCTGACGTCGATTCCGGTCTTCGCGAGATCCGCGCGCATACCTTCTCCGAGCGACCCGACGGCGGCCTTCGACGCCGCATAGGTGGTGAGATTGCGGGGCATTCCGCGCACCGCACTCACCGACGAGATCAGCACCAGATGACCGGCGTCGCGCGGCCGGAACAGTTCGAGTGCCGCCTCGCTCTGCGCGAGCGCTCCCAGAAAATTGGTGCGGGCGGTCGCGGCGTTGGCGTGAAAGTAGCCGGTGCCCAACGGTTGTCCCTTGCCGAGACCGGCGTTGACGATCACCCGGTCCAGGCCACCGAGTTCCTCGTCGAACTCCCGGAAGACGCGGAAGACGTCGTCGTGCACGTCGACGTCGAGGCCGCGGATCGCGACGGTGATCTGCGGATGCGCGGCGAGCAGTTCGTCCCGCAGTTCGTCGAGGCGCTCGGTTCGTCGCGCGGCGAGTGCGAGATTCCTTCCGCGAGCAGCAAATTCGCGTGCCATGCCGCGTCCCAGCCCGGAACTCGCGCCGGTGATGAGAATGTTCCGGCGTGTCGTGCCTTTACCCACTTACGTCCCCTCCACGGTGTCGATCAGTTCGTTACAGCGAGTGTTCAGGTAGCCCACCGCAACCCACAGATTCTCGAACGCCGGGTTCGTGGTCTGCCCGCGATGGAACCGGTAGTAGATCTGTTGCGCGATCACCGCGAGCCGGAACAACCCGAACACCTCGTAGAAGCCCCAGTTGTCGATCGGCAGACCGGTGCGCTCTCCGTAGTAGTCGACGATCTCGCGGCGCGTGAGCATGCCGGGCAGATCCGAGGGCTGCATCTTGATCGCCTGCATCATCGGATTGTCGTCGGCCTGCACCCAATAGGCGAGGCTCGACCCGAGATCCATCAGGGGGTCTCCGACGGTGGCGAGTTCCCAGTCCAGCACGGCACGGGGCGTCAGATCGTCGCCGAGAACGACATTGTCGAGACGGAAATCTCCGTGGATGACACGCGAGGCGACATCGACTGGCCGATTCGCGGCGAGCCATGCGGTCACCCGCGCGAAGTCGGGAACGTTGTCGGTGTGGGCGGCGGCGAACCGCTTCGTCCAGCCCGCCACCTGCCGAACCACATACCCTGTGCCGTGGCCGAATTCGACCAGACCGGATGATTCCGGGTCGACGCCGTGCAACTCGATGAGCAGGTCGACCATTCGCACGCACAGCGCCCGTGTGTTCTCGGAGGTGAGCCCGAGATCCGCCGACGGCGGCGTGCGCAAGATGGTTCCCTCGACCTTCTCCATGACGTAGAAGTCGCTGCCCAGCACCGACGGATCGGTACACAACCCCACCATCGTCGGCACGTGCGGATACACCGGCGCGAGCCGAGACTGGATCCGATATTCGCGAGCCATGTCCTGCCCGGATGCCGGTTTCACCCCCGCCGGCGGCCGCCGCAGCACCAGATCGCGATCCGGGTAGCTCAGCAGATAGGTGAGATTCGATGCGCCACCGGCAAATTGACGAACCTCAGGCACCCCGGCGATGCCCGCATTGTCGGTGAGCCACGCGGCGACGGCTGCGACATCGAAGCTGTCCTCGTCGCGAACGGGCCTGGCGTTGTCGGGAATGCTGCCCATGATTTCCCCCTCAGTTGTACTTGCCGAGTTCGAATCGTGCCACGAGGCCCTGATGCACCTCGTCCGGCCCGTCCGCCAAGCGCAGGGCGCGCGCGGTCGTCCACGCGCCCGCGAGCGGGAAATCGTCGGACATGCCACCGCCGCCGTGGATCTGGATCGCGAAGTCGATGATCTGCTGCACGACCCGCGGGGTGGCGACCTTGATCTCCGACACCGCGGACCGGGCACCGAACAGGCCCTGCGTGTCGAGCAGCCACGCGGTGTTCAGGACGAGCAGGCGCAGCTGGTTGATGGCGATGCGGGCGTCGGCGATGCGTTCGCGGTTACCGCCGAGGTTGACCAGTGGTTTCCCGAACGCGACACGATCGAGACCGCGGCGGCACGCGAGTTCGAGGGACCGTTCGGCCAGGCCGATCAGGCGCATGCAGTGGTGGACGCGGCCGGGTCCGAGGCGACCCTGGGCGATCTCGAAGCCGCGGCCCGGACCTGCGATGATCGCATCCAGCGGGAGGCGCACATCGGTGAAGGACACCTCCCCGTGTCCGCCGGGCTCGTCGTAGAAGCCCATCGTGGACAGCATCCGCTCGACCGTGACACCGGGTGTGTCCAGGGGAACGAGGACCATCGAATGCCGTTGGTGCTTGGGCGCTTCCGGATCGGTGAGGCCCATGAAGATGAGAATCTTGCAGTCGGGGCTGCCGATGCCGGTGCTCCACCACTTGCGGCCGTTGAGCACGACCTCGTCGCCGTCGACGAGCGCGGTCGCGGCCATGTTGGTCGCGTCCGAGGAGGCCACGCCGGGTTCGGTCATACAGAACGCGGAGCGGATCTCACCGTCGAGCAGGGGGCGCAGCCAGCGGTCCTTCTGTTCGGCGCTGCCGTAGTGGTAGAGGACCTCCATGTTCCCGGTGTCCGGGGCATCGCAGTTGAAGATCGCTGACCGGAAGGGGGAGCGGCCCATCTCCTCGGCGAGCGGCGCGTATTCGACGTTCGACAGGCCCACCCCGAGTTCGGAGTCGGGGAGGAACAGATTCCACAGGCCCTGCTCCTTGGCCTTGCGTTGCAGTTCCCGGAATTCCGGTGACACCGACCAGGTTGTCTCGCCGGAACTGTCACCACGCTGGGCGAACGGCTCGACGCGCGCCGCGAGCAGGCGTTGCTCGACGGGTTCGACCTCCGTGGTGATGAAGGTGCGCAGACGTTCGAGGTAGTTACGGGAACGGTCCGATTGTGCGAAATCCATGAGGCCCTCCTCTAAATGAGCAATGCTCAGTTAGGCTATCCGGGTGAGCCCCGCACGACAAGAGCAACCACACTCCGCACCCCGACGACGACTGCCACCCGAGGAACGCAAACGCCAACTCGTGGCCATCGGGCTGCAGGAACTCGCCGTGCGCCCCATCCACGCGCTGTCGATCGACCGGGTCGCGGAGATCGCAGGCATCTCCCGCGGACTGCTGTTCCGCTACTTCCCGACCAAGCAGGACTACTACGCCGCGGTCGTCGGAGCCGTCGGGCGTCGCCTGCTCCGCGCCGCGGTACCCACCCCCGGCGACGACGACCCGTTGCGCGGCATCGTGCTGGCCTTCGTCTCGTTCATCGACCGGCACGGCCCGAACTATCACGCGCTGTTCCACGGCGGGTTCGGTCACGACCCGCAGATCCGCGAAATCCACGAAAACGTCAAGACGACGATGGCCGCGCGCATCCTCGATGCCACCGGCGCAGATCCTGACACCGTCACGGCCATGAAAGTGCGTGGCTGGTGGTCGATGATCGAATCGGTCGCGATCGACCGCACCACCGACCCGTCCGTCACCGTCGACGATGTCGTCGACTTCGCCCTCCGAACCCTGCCGGTGGTTCTGGACTGACGAACCTTACGGCCGCGGCCCGTCGGAGCAGGGCCCGGCGTCCTCGACCGCCGACTTGGCGAGTGCGAACGCCCGATTGCTGTTGGGCACACCCGCATAGACGGCGGTGTGGAGGAACACCTCGACGAGTTCGTCCGGGTCCACACCGGCGCGCAATGCCGCCCGGATGTGCATGTCGAGTTCGTGCTCGTTGCCGACTGCGGTGAGGATCGCCAAGGTCAGCAACCGTCGGGTGTGGTGGTCCAGGCCGGGCCGGGCCCAGATGTCACCCCACGCGGTGCGGGTGATGAAATCCTGGAACGGTGCGGTGATCTCGGTGGCCGCCGCCATCGCGCGATCGACGTGGGCGTCGCCGAGCACCGAACGACGTACTCGCATACCCTGTTCGAACGCGGCGGTGCGCTGCTCGTCGGCGGGGGTCGCGCGGGTGAGATGTTGGCGGACGAGGGTGGTGACCCGTCCGGCCTGTTCGACGCTCGCCAGGTGCGCGGCGGGATCGAGAACACGGAACTCGGCGCCGGCGATGCCGTCCGCGAGTTGACGCATCGTCCCTGGCGGTGTGGCCGGGTCCTGCGTGCCGGCGACGACGAGTGTCGGCGCGACGATCCGGGCCAGGTCGCCGCGTCCGTCCCACCCGGCGAGTGCCTCGCAGCACCCGGCGTATCCCTCGTCGTCGGTCGCGGACACCATCGCGACGTGCCGATCGACGAGAGCACGGTCGCGTTCTGCGAGTTCGGGGGTGAACCAGCGTCCGACGATCGCCTCGGCGATCGAAGCCACCCCCGCTGTACGGACGGTCGCGGCCCGTTCCCGCCACGGATCGGCCGGGAGGAACGCCGCCGATGTGCAGAGCAACGTGAGTGTGCGCACCCGCGTCGGATGGTGCGCGGCCAGCCACTGCCCGATTGCCCCGCCGAGGGAGAGGCCCACGACGTGGACGGAGTCGAGGCCGAGCGCGTCGAGCACGGCGACGACGTCGCCGCCGAGGTCGGCCATCGTGTACGGGCCGGCTACGACCGGTGACGTGCCGTGCCCGCGGTGGTCCACGGCGACGACGTGCGCGAGGGGCGACAGCGCGGCGATCTGCGGCTCCCACATCGACAGGTCGGAGCCGAGCGATCCGAGCAGCAGCACCGCCGGGGCGGAGGGGTCACCGTACTGTTCGTAGTGGAGAGCGACGGTCATGCCGGTCCTTCCGTTGTGTCGTGACGGGCCGTCGCGCGGTCGACGAGATCGCCTGCGTGTCCGAGATAGCAAGTGGGGTCGAGTAGTTCGCGCACCCGATCGACACCGAGGGGGCCGGTGATCGCCGGGTCGCGGTCGAGTGGAACACCGGCCAGCGCCGCAGCGGTGACGATGTCGCGGGCGTCGTCGGTGTGCTCGGCCAGTGCGGCGGTGACCTTCTCCGCGAGAATCGCACCGCCGGTGAGCCCCAGATTGCGGGCAAGCGCGTCGGTATGAACGTGCAAGCCGCCGAGGCTCACCGAAAGTTGCTGTGCCGCACCACCGGACAGTCGTATCAAGTCGGTGAGTGTTTCCCATTCGGCGTGCCAGGCACCGGCGGCACGGGCGAACTCGTGATCCGCCGACGCGAGGACGGTGGCGACCAGGCCGGGCACACGACGGGCCGCGGCTCGCGCGGTGATCGCCGCGACCGGGTTGCGTTTGTGTGGCATGGCGGACGACCCGCCGGGCGCATCCTCGCTGACCTCACCCAATTCGGTTGCGGCCATGAGCACGATATCGGTGGCCACCTTCGATACCGACCCGGTGGCGACACCGAGCGCGGTGGCGAGACCGGTGATCGGGGTACGAACGGTGTGCCACGGCAGAACCGGCCGTGCGAGAGACAGGTGGTCTGCGAGGGCGTCGGCGAACGCCGGACCGTCGGGATAGACGGCAGCGAGAGTTCCCGCTGCACCGCCATATTGGACGGGAAGCACGTCCAGTGCGCGTTCGATCGCGGCGATACCGTCGTCGAGTCCGACAAGCCAGGTCGCCGCGAGCGCCCCGAACGTCGTGGGTAGTGCCTGTTGACCGAGCGTCCGGGCGACCATCGGGGTGTCGCGGTGTACGACCGCGAGCCGCGCCGCGGCATCGGCTGCGGTGCGCAGTGCGTCGACGACCCGGCGACCTGCGTTGCGGGACAACACCATCAATGCCGAGTCGAGGACATCCTGGCTGGTGGCGCCCACATGCACCGCGGCAGCCGGAGCATCGGCACGTTCCCGGAGGATCTTCACCAGCGGGATCACCGGATTGCCTCCGGCGGCGGAAAGCCGCCCGAGCTCCGCCGTGTCCAATTCGTGGGTAATCTCCCGGGCCGCCGCGGCAACCGCGGCGACGTCGTCCGCCGTGGCGCGGCCGTGACACTCGGCGGTGCGGGTGATCGCCACCTCGACGTCGAGCAGCGCCGTCAGCCAGGCACGATCGGACAGCATCGGCGCGAGATCTGCGGCCCCGAACACCGGGTCGAACAAGCTCCCGCGGGTGTGATCGGATCGTGCCGGCTCGGACAACACAGACTCCTGTCTAGATCGAGAAGAACGGCGTTTCCACACCGTTCGGATCGAGGTCCTGAACGTACACGGTCCATTCGTAGCCGTCGTCGGACTTGTCGGCGACGAGTTTGACTCGTTGCGACTCGGGCAGTGCCGTCAGTACCGGATCGGTCGCGTGTGCCGCGAGGTCCTCGGGGAAGTACAGGCGCGTGTACAAACGGTCCAACATGCCGCGGGCGAAGATCCCGACCAGCAGGTGCGGTGCCTGGCCGCCGTCGGAGCCGGGCTTGACGGTCCGGACGACGGCGGTGCCGCTGTCGTCGGCGGCACTGCGGGCGAAGCCCCGGAAGGCGCCGGCTGCGCCGTAGCGGCCGTCGGTGTCACACTGCCACGTCTCGATCATCGCGTCGGCGACGGGTTTCCGGTTGCCGTCCAGAACCGTTACACGAACGGTGATTCGACCGGGAGTGTCCGCCGGCACGACGTTCTCGCCGTCGGTGCCCCAGTCGAGGCCGATCTTCCAGTACGGTCCGACGGTCTGCGAGGGTGTCGGGCCGAAGGTCGCGGTGGCTTGATCACCGGGGGTGACGGCATAGCGGGGTGCGAAATCACTCATCGTCGTCGGCTTCCTCATCCTCGAAGGGGGTGGCTTCCCGGCCGCGCAACACGATGTCGAAGCGGAACCCGAGTGCCCAGTTGTCGACGGTGGTGTCGTAGTCGAACACGCTGACCATGCGGTGACGCGCGTCGGCAGGCACCGCGTTGTAGATGGGGTCCTGGAAGAACAGCGGATCGTCCGGGAAGTACATCTGGGTGACGAGTCGCTGAGTGAACGCCGTGCCGAACAGCGAGAAGTGGATGTGCGCGGGCCGCCACGCATTGTGATGGTTCCGCCACGGGTAGGCGCCAGGTTTGATTGTGGTGAAACGGTATTCACCGTTCTCATCGGTCACGCAGCGGCCGACACCGTTGAAGTACGGGTCGAGCGGTGCGGGCCAGGAGTCGTTCACGTGCCGATACCGGCCTGCGGCGTTGGCCTGCCACACCTCGACGAGCGTGTGGGGGATGGGCTTGCCGTCGCTGTCGAGGACGCGACCGTGCACGGTGATCCGTTGACCGGCCGCCTCACCGCCGTTGGCGAGACTCAGGTCGGCGTCGCCGTCCTGTACCCGGTCCTCGCCGAAGACGGGGCCGGTCAGTTCGCCGAGTCGCTGGGGGATCAGGGTGAGCGACTGCGCGGGCCGTCGCAGAGCGGTGGTGCGGTAGTCGGGGAAGTCCAGGGGCGGGTGCACACCCTCGGGGCGGGCGAACCGCGGTGGTAGATGGAGCACGGAAACCTCACAGGGCCGGAACGGATGGGTGGGGGAAAATCGGTGTCAGTGGTCGGGCCAGCCGGTGTATCCCTCGGCGAGATACTGCTGCCCGTACCGGGAACCGGTGACGGCAGCGAGCTCACCGAGTGCCCGCTTGTTCTCGAATGATGTTGTATCGGAACGAGTATGGAGCATCGAGGTCATCCAGTAGGAGAAGTTCTGGGCTTTCCATACCCGTTGCAGTGCGGCGCCGCTGTAGGCGTCGAGCAGCGTGTCCGAGCCGGTGACGAAGAAGGAGTCGAGCGCGCGGAACAACCGTTCCACGTCCGCGAGTGCGAGGTTCAGGCCCTTCGCGCCGGTGGGCGGGACGGTGTGGCCGGCGTCGCCGGCGAGGAAGAGGTTGCCGTGGCGCAGCGGCTCGCACACGTAGGAGCGGAACGGCAGCACCATCTGATCGAAGATGTGGCCGCGTTTCAGCTCGAAACCGTCGGGGCCGTCGACCCGCCGTTGCAGTTCGTCCCAGATGCGGTCCTCGGTCCAATTCGCCGCGTCCTCGGCCGGGTCGCACTGGAAGTACATGCGCTGCACCGTGTCACTGCGCTGGCTGATCAGTGCGAAGCCGTGGTCGGAGCGGGCATAAATCAGTTCCGGGGCACTCGGCGGCGCCTCGGTGAGAATGCCGAACCAGGCGAACGGATACTCGATGAAATGGTCGGCGCGAACATTCGCCGGGATCGCCTTGCGGCAGATGCTCTGCGATCCGTCCGCCCCGACGAGGAACCGGCATCGGATGTCGACGTCGGTACCGTCGGCCTCGGTGAAGCGGATCCGCGGGGTGTCGGTGTCGACGTCGAGGACCTCGGTGTCGCGGACGCCGTAGCGGACATCGCCGCCGTCGCGCTCCCGCGCTGCGGCGAGATCGACGAAGACTTCGTTCTGCGGATACAGCCACACCGACTCGCCGACGAGATCCCGGAAGTCGATGCGGTGACTGCGACCGTCGAAGCGCAGGTCGATGCCGTCGTGCCGGTGGCCTTCGGACAGCACACGACCGTTCACCCCGCTGTCGGTGAGCAGTGCCACCGATCCGTGCTCGAGGATGCCCGCCCGGTGCGTGGTGCGGATGGTTTCGTGGTCGCGCTTCTCGACGACGATGTTGTCGATCCCCGCTTTCGCCAGCAGATGCGAGAGCATCAGCCCGGCGGGCCCACCGCCGACGATGCCGACCTGCGTGGTGACGCTCGTGCGGGGTGTGCTCATCGGTGTTCCTCCACTGGCGAGGGCATGCTGGGGATGAACAAAGTGTGACGGGCAACTCACACGGCGCGAATATCACTTCTCATTGAATGAGAGAATTGGGGCGTCACGGTCCGGCGGACTCTCTCCCACCTCGCGGGCAATCCCCCTGGCAGCGGCCATGAGCACCGCGATGATCGCCTTCCGCTGCACCACCCCCGTCGGCACCACCACCCCGAGCGCCGCCACCGCATGCCCTGCGCGGTCGAGGACCGGAACCGAGATACCGGTCGTGCCGTCGTCGAGAACACCGTCATAGCTCGCGTAACCGCGCCGGCGGATCTCCGCGAGGTCGCGGCGGAAATCGATTGCGGTAGTTGATGACCGGCGATCGACATCGGGACGGCGGAGTCGATAGCGCTCCTGCACACCGGTGGGGGAGAACGCGAGCATGACCATGCCCATCGACGTGTCGTGCGCGGACATCCGGCCCGCGACCGAAGCCTGGTTGATCACCGAACCCGACGACGACAACCGCTCCAGGATGAGAACCTCACCGTCGCGCAACACCGACAGTTGCGTGTGCTGATGCACCACCGACTGCACATCCTGCAGAAACGGCAGCGCCGCCTCACGCAGATCCTTCGCAGGCGAACTACGCGCGACGAGTTCCCACAGGCGCAGTCCCAGCCGCACCGTGCCGTCCTGGCTGCGCGCGAGGATCCCGTGCTGCACCATCTCACTCACGAGCCGGTACATCGTCGCCTGCGGAATGCCTGATCGACGCGACAGCGCGCTCACGGTCAGCGCCGGCTGGGCATCGTCGAACGATTCGAGGATGCGGACGACGCGGTCGAGGATCGAGTCACCGGACGGCGAGTTGGCCATACCCCGATTATCTGCGCGACCGCGCGGAAACGGGTCAGCCGGGAATATTGATCGTGAAACCCGGAAGCACCTCGATCTGCTGCGGCAGTTCGATCGGGATGTCCGGAATGTTCACCGGGGGCAGCTGCAAGGTGACCGGCGGCAGTTCCGGAAGCTGCGGCACCGGCGGCCCGGTCGTCGTCGGTTCGCTGATCCCCGCGTCGGCGGGCACACCGGCCTGGCCGTCGATCGGTGCCGGCCACGGGAAGCTCTCGATGTCGGTGCCCGCGAGAGCGCCGTCCATCGTGCCCTTCCAGATGTCCGCCGGCAGGCCCGAACCGTAGATGGACCCGCCCCAACTGTTGACGATGGCCTCACCGTTCGGGGTGCCGACCCACACCGCCGTCGACAACGACGGCGTGTACCCGACCATCCACGCGTCCTTGTTCAGGCCGGAATCTCCCAGCTGTGTCGTGCCGGTCTTCGACGCCGACGGGCGGCCACCGGCCAGCCCGTGACCACGCGAATACGCGGCGATCGGCATCATGGCCTGCGTGACATTGTCGGCGACCGCCGGATCGAGCCTGGATTCGCCGAGGGACGCCGGTCGATCGAGCAACACGTCGCCGTCCGCCGTTTCCACCCGCTGCACGAAGAACGGCTCGTGGAAGGTCCCGGACGCGGCCAGAGTCGCATAGGCCGACGCCATGTCGATCACGCGGGACTGGTACTGCCCGAGCACGATCCCACCCTCGGGTGCACCACCCTCGTGACTCAGCGTCGTGCCCTCCACCCCGGGAATGGACACGGGAATCCCGGCCTCGTGTGCAGCGTCGGCGATCGCCTGCGGACCGTCGTCCAACGACATCATCAACCGGTAGAAACTCGTGTTCAGCGACCTCTTGAGCGCCTCGGCGATCGTGCACTTGCCGCACGACTCCCCCTCGACGTTGCCGATCTCGAGGTTGCCGATGCGCAGCGGTGAACTGTCGTAACGGGCATTCAGTCCGATTCCCTGCTGCAGCGCCGCAACCAGACCGAAGACCTTGAACGACGAACCGGTCTGCAGCGGCGCCTGCGCGAAATCGAACCCCGCTCCCTCCTCACCGCCGTAGTACGCGCGCACCGCACCGCACCGGTCCGCGGATCGATCGACACCACCGCGGTCCGCAAGCTCTCGTCCTCACCGTCGAGGACACTGCGCGCATTGTCGATCGCCGCCTGCTGCGCAACCGGATCGATCGTCGTGGTGATACGCAAGCCCTCGGTGTTCAACGTCTGCTCGCCGATACCGGCCGCGGACAACTCCCGCAGCACCTGGGTCTGCACATGCCCTTCCGGGCCGGTCGAATCGTTCTTCAGCGCCAACTGGTCCGGCGGCACCGTCGACGGAAACTCCTGCACGGCCCGCTCGCCGGCGTCCAAGGCACCCATCTCGACCATCCCGTCGAGCACATACGTCCACCGGGCCTCGATCGCAGGGCGGTTGTACGCCGGATCGAGCGATGACGGACTCTGGATGACGCCGGCGAGGACCGCCCCCTCCGACACCGTCAACTCACCGACCGGCTTACCGAAGTACGCCTCCGACGCGGCGGCGATGCCGTACGCGCCGCGACCGAAATAGATGGTGTTCAGATAGGCCTGCAGGATCTCGTCCTTCGACCACTCGCGGGCCATCTTCGTGGACACCACCAGCTCACGCATCTTGCGGGTGATCGTCCGGTCCGCGCCGACCAGCACGTTCTTCACATACTGCTGGGTGATCGTCGAACCACCACCGGCCGTGTCCTTGCCCATCACGTTGTCGCGTGCCGCGCGCGCGAAACCCGAAACCGAGAAACCCGGGTTGCTGTAGAAATTGCGGTCCTCGGCGGACAGCACCGCATTGCGGACGTGCTCGGGCACGTCTTCGATGTCCACCTCGGTGCGATTTCCCTCGGGCGGCACGATCGTGCTGAGCACCGTGACCCCGTCGGCCGCATAGATCGTCGCAACCTGATCGTTCTTCATGTCCGAGGGACGCGGAACATCGACCGACATGTATGCCGCCGCGAAACCCACACCGGGCACGATCACCAACAGCGCGACGACGACGAGCACCACATAGCGGACAATGCGCCACCCCCGAGACTTCGCGGGGGTGTCAGGCTGAGGTGTCGGCGTCGACGAGGAACTCACACGGGCTACTTTCTACCGAAATCGGGCTCGACCGATCATCGCACCCTGTCAATCGTATGGTACGGAGCTCAAACAACCCGTGTGCCTTTTT
>NZ_JBAQXC010000066.1:0-1976 GCF_049299235.1 Rhodococcus sp. (in: high G+C Gram-positive bacteria)
CCGTGGTGCTGGCCGTCCCGGAACCGGTGGCGGTGGCGGCGATTCCCGTGCTCGGGGGGCTTCTCGCCCCGGGCACGTTGCTCGTCGAAACGTTGTCGGTGAAGTCGGCGGTGCCCGGCGCGCTGCACGCCCACGCCCCGACGGTGCAGGCGCTCGGTGTCAATCCGATGTTTGCGCCCTCGCTGGGGCTGGCCGGCAGGCCCGTCGTCGTGGTCGCGCATCAGCGTGGGCCGGCGGTGTCCGGATTCGTCGCGGACCTGACCCGCTGGGGTGCGCAGGTGGTGGAACTGTCCGCCGACGAGCACGATCGGGTGACCGCGGCGACCCAGGCCCTCACACACGCCGCGGTGCTGGCGTTCGGGTTGGCGTTGGATCGGCTCCGGGTCCCGGACGTGTCCGCGGTGACCGCTCCGCCTCCGCATGTGCTGATGCGGGCGTTGCTCGCGCGCGTGGGTACCGGCGCACCGGAGGTGTACCGGGACGTGCAGGCGGAGAACCCTTATGCCGGTGCGGCGCGGCGTGCGTTGCGTGACGGACTCGACGAACTCGAGGCTGCGGTCGCCGCGGACCCGGCCGCGTTCGGCGCGGTGTTGGCACGCGCGCGGCGACCGCTCGGCGACCGCACCGGGCACTACGGTCGGATGTGCGCGCACCTGTTCGCGGACCTACCGCCGACGCCGGATCGACCCGTGCCGGGGGAAACCGGGGTGTCGTGATGGCCGAACCCGAATTCGGCGCGCTGCGGGCCCACCTGCGTCCCCCGTCGTTGCCCGACCACAATCCTGCAGATCCCGTGGAGAATGCTGTGATCCGCGCGCTGACCCGATCCTGGGGTGTCCGTGCCACCGTCAAGAAGCGTGAGCCCGACCTCGACGACCTGTTCGATCCCGCACGCCGTGACTACCCCGATGTGCTGATCCCGTTCCACACCCACCGGCGCTACCGTGATCTCGACGCCGCAGGCCGGGCCCGCCTCCGCGCCTGGGCGTGGATCGCCTACAACAAGAATGTCGTCGACATCGAGCAGTTCGTCGTCAATCCCGGGTTCGCTTCGGTCACCTCCGACATCCTGGGGATCGGCCTGCACGACACGGTCGTGCTGGGGGTGATGCAGGCAATGGTCGACGAGCAGTACCACACGTTGATGCATCACCAGGCGAGTGCGCTGATCCGTCGGCGTCGCGGTTGGGCGCTGCCGGACGCGGCGCTGCCCGCCTCCCGGACCGTGCGCGCACACCGGGATGCGGTCGCACGGGCGGACTCCCCCCGCGCCGAGGCACTGGTCCGTCTCGCCTTCACCACCGTCGCAGAAACCTCGATCAGCGCCTACCTGGCGTTGCTGACCGAGGACGACACCCTGCAACCGGTCAACCGCGCGACCGTGGCATTGCATCGACGGGACGAGTTGTGCCATTCGTCGCTCGCGGCGGAAGTGCTGAAGATCGTCTTCGCGGAGCTGGGACGCACCGATCGTCGGGTACTGCTCGACGCCCTCGCCGCCGGCATCGTCGCGTTCACCGGGAGCGACACCGAAACGTGGGCGTCGATCGTCGGACACGAACGCATTCCCGGTGCGCAGGAGTTGATCGCCGAGACCGCACGTGCTGCCGCAGCGGATCGTGTCGTGCAGGATTGCAGTGCGATTCGGTCGTTGTGTACCGAACTCGGAGTCGCGAACGATCTGCATATCGACTGGTAATTTGCGCGAGTTCGACACGCACACCACCTCGAACGATCGTTTGCGTTCGGACGGGAATGTCGCGAACGATCGTTCGGCGAGAAGGGCCGTCGAGTGAACGAAACCCCGATCGGTCGGAGCCCGGCGAACGGTGGCCGCCCGAAGCAGTACGCGAACAGTGCCGAACGCGCCCGGGCTTGGCGCGAGCGCCGGAAGCGGGACGCGGACGCAGCGAACAGCCCGCCGGGTGCGTCGAGTGCGGCCGCTCCGGTGACCGATGCAGCGTCCGCTGCTGCGC
>NZ_JBAQXC010000067.1:0-1577 GCF_049299235.1 Rhodococcus sp. (in: high G+C Gram-positive bacteria)
CAACGGCACACCAGCGCTAGATCTCAAACCGTGATCCGACCCGCATCACCCGTGGGGCAAGCCGGCTGATCCACTTACGGGCCCTGGCATCCGGTGCGACCGTCACGATCGGCTGGTTGTGACGAACCGCCGCGACCATCGCGTTCGCGACCCGTTCGGGGGGAACCGCGAGCTTGCGGTATACAGCGGAAGTGCGTGAGCGCCGGGCCTTCTCGGTCTGCGGATCGGCCTCGACGAACTCGGTGCTGCGGTCGAAATTCGTCGCGACGAGGCTCGGGCACACCGCGGTCACCCCGATGCCGTCCTCGAGCAGTTCGGCCCGCAAACAATCGGACAGCATGAGCACCGCAGCCTTGCTCGTGGCATACGCGGCGATACGCTTCTGCGGCATGAACGCCGCAGCGGACGACACATTCACGATGTGACCGCCGGTGCCGCGCTCGATCATCTGCTCGGCGAACGCTCGGCACCCGTAGACGACACCCCAGAAGTTGACATCGATGACGCGCTCGAATGCGTCCTGCGGCGTGTCGACGAACGATCCGATCACACCCAATCCCGCGTTGTTGACGAGGATGTCGACCGTGCCGTGCCGCTCACGGACCGTCTGCGCGAGCTGTCGGACCTGCTCCTCGTCGGTCACATCGACGTGGTAGGCATGTGCGCCGCCCCCGAATACCGCCGCTGCACCGCCGGCATGTGGATCGGGGGTGTCGATCAGCTCGACAGTTTCCTGAGCCGCCGTCATGTCGATGTCCGCGACCACGACGATGGCGCCGGCCGCCGAGAACGCCCGGGCGGCAGCGCGACCGATGCCGCTGCCGCCGCCGGTGACCACGACGAGAGTCCCGGTGAGGTCACGCATCCGCAGATGCAGGGCCGCGCCTCTGCGCCAGCGTCGAATCTGGGACCACCGCGATGTCATGGGTCCATCTTCCCGGTGTGGGCGGTGTGCGTCATGCCGGGCCGAGCAGCGATTCCGATCGCGACAGGGTCGACGACCCCCCGTCTCCGTCACCGAGGGTCGTCGTGTGACTGCGAATCGAAACTCGAAGGATTGTTCCAGCCCCGTCCCTGGTCGGAACTGCTCGACGGTGACTGGTACATCGGGCGCGACTGCCCGGGCCCGGCATGGTGGACCGGCGCCGACTGCTGAGTGCGCGTGGCTGCCTGGTCGGCGTGCCGCGCGGGTTCTTCGGGTGCTTGCAGACGACGTGGACGTTCGGTCAGCACTTCGGGGGTGCTCTGCTGCACGTTGGTGAGCAGCACGGCGGGGAAGTAGATCGACGCGGTGATACCGGCGTTGGTGTCGGAATCGAAGGTCGGACGCAGTCGCACGCTGATGCCGTTGCGGGCCGCGAGACGCCCTGCCACGAACAACCCCATCTGCCGGGGTGCCTGGATTTCCGCGCTGTTTCCGGCGGCCAGTCGTGCGTTGATTTCGTTGAGGACTTCCGGTGCGGTTCCGATGCCGCTGTCGGCGATCTCGAGCAGCAGACCACCGTCGACGGCGGCGGAGAACTCGAAGGTGACGGCGCTGTTCGGCGGGGAGGCGCGCAGTGCGTTGTCGACGAGTT
>NZ_JBAQXC010000068.1:0-1729 GCF_049299235.1 Rhodococcus sp. (in: high G+C Gram-positive bacteria)
GACGCTCGTCGAGCATGCGTCCGGTCATCTTCGGGAACCAGAAGTAGATGCCGGCGTAGGTGGCGAACACGATGGTGCCGAAGAGCACGTAGTGGAAGTGCGCGACCACGAAGTACGAGTCGTGCACGTGGAAGTCCAGCGGCGGGCTGGCCAGGATGACACCGGTGAGGCCACCGAACAGGAACGTGATGATGAAACCCACCGAGAACAGCATGGGGGTTTCGAAACTGAGTTGGCCCCGCCACATCGTGCCGATCCAGTTGAAGAACTTCACGCCGGTCGGGACGGCGATGAGGAATGTCATGAACGAGAAGTACGGCAGCAGCACCGCGCCGGTGGCGTACATGTGGTGCGCCCACACCGCGACGGACAGCGCCGCGATCGCCATCGTGGCGAAGACCAAGCCGGAATAGCCGAAGATCGGCTTGCGGGAGAACACCGGGAAGATTTCGGTGACGATGCCGAAGAACGGCAGCGCGACGACATACACCTCGGGGTGACCGAAGAACCAGAACAGGTGCTGCCACAGCAACACTCCGCCGGTCGCCGGATCGTAGACGTGCCCGTTCAGCACCCGATCGACGAACAACCCCATGAACGCGGCGGTGAGAAGCGGGAACACCAGCAGGATCAGCAGGCTGGTGATGAAGATGTTCCAGGTGAAGATGGGCATCCGGAACATCGTCATGCCGGGAGCGCGCAGGCACACGACGGTGGTGATCATGTTGACGGCGCCGAGGATGGTGCCCAGGCCCATCACGGCCAGGCCCATCACCCACAGGTTCGCGCCGACACCGGGAGTGTGGGTCACATCCGACAGCGGAGTGTAGGAGGTCCACCCGAAGTCGGGGGCGCCGCCGGGGGTGACGAGCGACGAGGCGACGATGATCGCGCCGAACAGGTACAGCCAGTAGCTGAACGCGTTCAGGCGCGGGAAGGCGACGTCGGGGGCGCCGATCTGCAGCGGCAGGATGTAGTTGGCGAAGCCGAACACGATCGGGGTCGCGTAGGCCAGCAGCATGATGCCGCCGTGCATGGTGAACAGCTGGTTGTACTGCTCGTTCGAGAGGAATTGCAGGCCCGGGACCGCCAGTTCGGCGCGCATCAGCATCGCCATGAGGCCCCCGGCGAGGAAGAACGCGAACGAGGTGACCATGTACATGATCCCGAGATCCTTGGGATCGGTCGTGGTCAGCAGCTTGTACAGCACCGAACCCTTGAGGTGATATCGCGCACGCATCGGGCGGGTGGCTCGGGGCGTGGGTGCGGTGATCACCGGATTCACGATGCCTCCAATATGCCGCTGCGGGGGACGGCCGAGTTGCGCACCACCGTGGGGTTCGGAGACAGGCACCGTCACCCGGCACCGGACGACCGGCAGTTCACGGTCCGGGCCAGCGTAACCCCGGCCGTCCCGGGCTCGCGGTGCTTTCGGACGGCCGGATCAGATCGGCGCGGTGCGGCGGACGGTCGCCAGGAACCCGGCGGCGACCACGAACAGGCCGGCGAACACGCGGTTGGTGATCACCTGCTGCCGCGTGGATCGCATCACGGTGAGCACACGCGCCGCCAGACCGGTGTAGCCGGTCATCACGATGACGTCGACGGCGATCATGGTCACCGCGATGGCGGCGTACTGCGGCAGCAGCGGCGCCGCCGGATTCAGGAACTGCGGCAGTACCGCGAGCATGAACACGACGGCCTTCGGGTTCGAGGCGTTGACCAGGAA
>NZ_JBAQXC010000069.1:0-15739 GCF_049299235.1 Rhodococcus sp. (in: high G+C Gram-positive bacteria)
GGCCGCGGCCGCACCGGTCAGCCATTCCCCGATCCGGCCGCCGACGTGGACCGGCGCCCGGTCGGGGTCGCCGCGACCGAGCCCGATGATCCCGCCCGACCACGCCTGGACCGTGAATTCGGTCGCCGGCCGGTCTCGCCACGGCCCGTCGAGGCCGAACGGGGTGATCGCCGTGACGGTCAGATGCGGATAGGTGATCCGAATCTGCTCCGGATGCAGCGACGGATGTTCGGCGACCGCCGATCCGCGCGACCACACCACCGCGTGCGCGGTGTCGAGCAGGGCATGTACTGCATCGAGATCCGCAGGTACGTCCGGATCAGTGATGACGCTTCGCTTGCCCCCTGCCAGGAATGCGAACAGCGCTCCGTCACTGCCAGATTCGATTGTGGCTCCGGACGCACTCCAGGCTCGCAGCGGATCGCCGCCGGGTGGCTCGACCTTCACCACCTCGGCACCTGCATCGACCAGCATCTTCGCGCAGTACGCACCGGCGATGCCCGTCGACAACTCCACCACGACGTATCCACTCAGCGGCGCCGATTCGGCCCCGGCTGAATCGCTCCTGCCCACACAACCTCCTGTTCCGGTCACGCGGACCACCGGCGGAGCTCCTACAGCCCGAGGAAATTGATCACATTGCCGCTGACGATGCGGGCCGCCGCATCCGGACCGACCGCGTCGACGACTGCTGCGATGGACTTTTCCGAATAGCCGAACGTGCTTTCGTTGTGGGGGTAGTCGGACGACCACATGATCTTCCCGATCCCGATCTCGTTCGCCATCGACAATCCCAGCGGATCCACCATGAACGAAGCCCACATGTGTTCGTCCCAGTAGTACCGGATGTCGTGTTCGACGGGCCGGTCGAGCATGTGCCGGAACGACGCGAGCAGATGTTCGGCATCCTGGATGGCGGACGGAACCCAGTTGATCCCACCCTCGAACCAGCCGATCCGCAGCCCCGGATGCCGGTCGATGATTCCACTGAAGATGTACTTGGCAAACATCTCCCGGAACGGCGCGACGTTGTGCATCATGCCGACCGCAACGCTGTTGACCTCGCACGGACTCGAGAGCGGCGCTTCGCCGATGTGGTGCGAGAGCGGGACCCCGGATGCCTCGATCTCGTCCCAGACCGGGATCATCGCCGTGCTGCCGTAGTCGATCTGGTTGCCGTCGTTGTCCTTGCCCGCAGAGAGTGGGAGCAGGAACGTCGTCAGGCCGAGTGACTTCAACTCCGCGAGTGTGCGCCGGGCACCGTCCGCATCCCACCAGTTGATCAACCCGACACCGTAGAACCGGCCGTTCGAATTCTCCTGCAGTTCCGCGATGTACTCGTTGTACACCCGGAAGCAGCGTTCGCGAATCTCCTTGTCCGGGTAGAACAGCAGGGCAAGCAATGCGTTGGGAAATGCGAGCTCGACGTCGATTCCGTCGTCTGCGAGTTCCCGGATTCGAGCATCGAGGTTCGCAGTGCCCGACCCTTCCAGCGGGTCGTACTGCATAAGCACGTGACTGAAGTCGCCGGGCAGGAAGGACTTGCCCTTCCGCCCGAGCTGGTATGCGCCCTCCTCGTACCAGACGCGGGGCGCACGGTCCTTCAGTTCTTCCGGAAATCGCTCGAAGAAGATGTCGGCCGCGAGCGAAATGTGGTTGTCGGCCGAGAAAACCTTCGTACCCGTGGGCAACCCCAGCCAGCCCGCGGCGTGACCGCGCCGGTCCTTCGGGGGACCGAATCCCCCGGGCGGATACAGCGACGATGTCGAGTTCGGAACCGGCATCTTGACTCTCCAGATCGGATCGAGTGATTCACACATGTCCGACGCGACATCGACACGATGTCCGTCTCATCCTGCACTAGATTCGGAAGTGCTGCATTACAACGTGTTCGAGCTGTCTCGTCCGTCCCGCGATCACCACACGACGGGCAGCGCGTACACACCGAACGCGAGGCGGTCGTGTTTGAACTCGACCTCGTCGAACGGAATCGCCAGGCGCAGAGTCGGAATTCGTCGGAGCAATGTGCTGTAGACGATCTGCAGTTCCACCCGCGCGAGTTGTTGTCCGACGCACTGGTGCGGCCCGAACCCGAACCCGACGTGGAGCCGAGCCGGCCGGTGAACGTCCAACTTGTCCGGCTCGGGAAATGCCTTGGCGTCCCAGTTGGCCGGTGCGAGATCGACGATGATGCCCTCACCCGCTCGGATGGTCTCGCCGGCGATGTCGATATCCTCGACTGCGACGCGGCGTTGACCGTTCTGAATGATGCTCAGGTAGCGCAGCAGTTCCTCGACCGCGTTGGCCAGGACTTTCTTGTCGTCGGTGTCGCGGACGACGGCGAGCTGCTCGGGGTTGCACAGCAGTGCCAGCGTCCCGAGTGCAATCATGTTGGCGCTGGTCTCGTGGCCGGCGATGAGTAGGCCGGTGCCGAGCTGCGCGGCTTCCCTCATGCTGATCTCACCGGTCCGGACGCGTTCGCCCAGTTCGGATACGACGTCCTCGGCGGGTTCGTCGATTTTCGATTCGATCAGCTTGATCAGATATTTCGCCAGGCCGGTCCGACCTTCGGCGGCCTGCTCGGCGGTCGCGTACCGGTCGACGCCGATCGTCGCGTGCGACTGGAAGAACTCGTGGTCCTCGTAGGGCACGCCGAGCATCTCGCTGATGACCAGGGACGGAACCGGAAGCGCGAGGGTCTCGACGAGGTCCGCGGGCTGCGGACCGGCGAGAATCGCGTCGATGTGCTCGTCGGTGATCCGTTGGACCGCCGGACGCAACGCGTCGACCCGCTTGAGGGTGAACGGCTTGGTGAGCATCCGTCGGAACCGCGTGTGTTCCTCTCCGTCGGACGTGAACACCGAGCGCGGGCGCTTGTGCACCGTCGAGAGCATGCCCTCGTTCCAGTGCGGGAAGCCCGGTTTGCGGTCGTCGACGCTGACTCGCGGGTCGGACATCAACTCCTTGAGTTCGGCATAGCCGGTGACCAGCCACGGTGTGCTGCCGTCCCAGATGCGCACCCGGCTGAGCGGGCGCTGTGCGCCCATGTCCCGCACCTGTTTCGGCGGAGCGAACGGGCATTCCGCGGCTCGGTCCATCGGATATTCGGGAATGCCTGAGGTAGTGATGTTTTCGGGTCCTGCAAGCGTGTCGGACATAATGCTCCTCGCAATGAGCTTCGGGTTATTCCTCGATACTGATAGCCAGTGCGGGGCACATCGACGCGGCCTCGCGAACACCGTCTTCCAGGTCGTCCGAGGGGTTGCCGTCGAGAAGCACCACGATGCCGTCGTCCTCTCGCTGGTCGAACACCTCGTCGGCGTGCGCGACGCACTGCCCGGCGGCGATGCATCTGTCCTGGTCCACATGGACCTTCATGGCGTCCTCTTTCGTGGGTACGTGAGTGGTCGCTGAGCGGCGGTCAACCGGCCGTGGCGGGTGCCAGCAACAGCCCTGTAATGGCGTCGATCAGGCTGGCGCCCGTCGCGGTCCAGTCCGATCCGGTACCGCCGTCCGCGAGCGTGCGCTCGAGCTGGGCGCTCGTGTGCACGATGAGCAGTCGGGCCATTGCGAAGCGTTCTCGGCGAACATTCGCCGGCAGGTCCCCCAACGACCGTTCCAGCCCCGCAATGATGGTCAGCAGCGACGAGGAAACCAGCGATTCCCCCGAAATCACCTCACGGAAAGCGGGATCCGGCATGAGCTGCGCACTGAATCGTGCGTACCAGGTAGGATTTCCGAGCGAATCGAGGTACTCGGTCAGCGGACGCACCAGGCAGGTCACCCAGTCCCGGACATCGGTGGAGTCGCCGACCTGCGCAACCATCTGCTGACAGAGTCGTTCGACGTGTGCGTTGTGTTTGCGCACAATGGCCCGGACCAGGTCGACCTTGGTTCCGAAGTGGTATCCGACCGCAGCGTTGTTGCCCTGTCCGGCTTCTTCACTGACCTGCCGGTTGGAGACGGACGCGATGCCCCGCTCGGCGAACAACCGCTCGGCAGCAGCGAGTATCGCCCCCCGAGTCGCGCTGACACGATCGGCTCGAGCCGTTCGATTCGCGGTAGTCATCGCGTCCGCTCCTTATTCGCCCCACCCAACCCGCGAGACATCGGTCTTTTGTCCGGGCGGAGACGTTCCGATCGGGGCAGTCCCCGATCCCACCCCCCATGATCCCCATCACAGTTAATCCCACGATTGCAGTTAAGTCAATCAGTTGCTTTAAATTGTCGACCTGCGCGACCCGGCCCCCTTGCGTCCCCGCTCAGGACATCGGCGCACCTGCGGACTCGACAGGAGCACTCTTCCTGCGCAACGGTTTTCCGGCCGTCGTTCCACCGTCGACAGGCAGTACCGTCCCGGTGAGATAGCGCGCCCGATCCCCCGCGAAGTACAACGCGGCTTCCGCGACGTCCTCCGGGGTTCCGTCCCGCTCGAGCGGCCGGTCCGTCTGCATCGATGCGCGGACCGCACGCGTGAGACGATCGCTGCGCTCGTCGGCCATCGCTGTCATCGACGTGGCGAGCAGGGCCGTAGGAATGCTGCCCGGCGCAATGCAGTTGACACGGATGTCGTACTGCTCCAGTTCGATCGCCGCCGACTTCGTGAACTGGATGATCGCGGCCTTCGACGCCCGGTAGGTCATCACACCCCCACCTGCTTGGACACCGCCGATCGAGGACATGTTGACGATCGACCCGCCGCCGTGGTCGGCCATGTACGCAGCCGCGTACCGAGTGCCCGCCATGACACCGAGCAGGTTCACGGCCATGACCTTGCCGAAGTCGGCGAGATCGTCCTGGAGGAAGCTCTTGTGCATCTTTCCCGGAATGCCGGCGTTGTTGCACATGACATCGAGTCCACCGAAGGATTCGACCGCGAAGTCGACCATAGCCGCGACCTGGTCGACGTCCCCGACGTCGGTGTACCGGAACACCGACATCGGACCACAGGATCGCACCAGATTCTCTGCGTGCTCACGTTCCACGTCCGCGACGACCACCCGAGCACCCTCGGCGATGTACCGCTCGACGATCGCGCGGCCGATCCCCGATGCCCCACCGGTGACGACGGCGACCTTGCCGGACAGTTCGTTGACCATCGATTCAAATTCCTTTCGATTCGGGGACCGGCCCGTGGCACACGTTCACCTCGGGTGGTCCGTCGTTTGCCGGATCTTCCCCGGATGCCCACCTCGCGCGCACCGGAATCGGTGTGCACCTCATGGACGCTGCGCCGGTTCGGCGACAGGCTTCGACCGTCTCGGCCTACCCCGCGTCGTCAAGACCACAGCGCGGGCACCGCCGGCGTGCGTCGGCGCCGGAACGGAGAGTTCCACCCGCTTCGATCGCGAGCGTACTGGAAATCATATTCTCGAGAAGGAGAATGTCGCCGGGATTGCGGCATGCAGATCTCGAAATCGCGCCCTTCGGGCGACCACAGCGTCGACGGGACGGACTTTGCTACGCAAACGAACTTGCGATCGGCCATATCCATTCTCCGCCAATATTTCCCGGAGGGTCAAATGTCCGGATCCTTGCCCGAGCCACCCGCGCAGAGTATGATTCTCGCCACATAGAACAATCTTTCCGGTCTGGGGAATGGACGATTCGCGGGGGTAGAACCCACACAACTCCCCTCACCGACCACGCGGCGGACACCTGCCCCGAGGATCTCGAGACACGCGACCGACAGCCGCGGAGAACCCTCCGATTCCGACCGGAGCCACGGCCGCCGGCGCGAGAGACAACACACAGGAGGGAAGCATCGTGGGACGAGTTCAAGGCAAGGTCGCATTTGTCACCGGCGCCGCACGCGGGCAAGGCAGGAGTCACGCAGTGCGTCTGGCCGAGGAGGGCGCGGACATCATCGCGGTCGACCTGTGCGAGGACATCTCGACGATCGGGTACGCAATGTCCCGCCCGGAGGATCCCGAGGAAACGGCGCGGCTGGTCGAGAAGACCGGACGACGAATCGTCACGGCGCAGGCCGATGTTCGCGACGTCGCACAGTTGCGGACGGCGGTCGACTCCGGCGTCGCCGAGTTCGGGAAACTCGACATCGTGATTGCCCAGGCCGGCGTCGCCGGCATGAAGGGCGAGCCGCAGATCCAGGCCTGGTGCGATGTCATCGACACCAATCTGATCGGCACGATCAACGCCATCCAGGTATCACTGCCACACCTCGGAGACGGTGCCTCCATCGTCGCCACCGGCTCGACCGCAGCCCTCATGGACACGTCGAAGATCGACAATCCGGGTAGCGACCTGGGTGGCATGGCCTATGTCCATTCCAAGCGGGCACTGACCAACTACGTCTACGATCTGGCCACGCACCTCGCACCCCGCGGTATCCGGGCCAACATCGTCCACCCGACGAACTGCAACACCGCGATGCTGCAGAGCGAACCGATGTACCGTTCCTTCCGCCCCGATCTCGCGAACCCGACCCGCGCGGACGCCGAGCCCGCGTTCGGTGTACAGCAGGCTATGCGCATCCCGTACGTCGAGCCCGAGGACATCAGCAACGCGATCCTCTACCTCGTCTCCGACGAAGCTCGCTACGTCACCGGTGTGCAACTGCGGGTGGACGGCGGCGGCTACCTCAAGTGGTACGACTACCACGTCTGATCTTCCCGGCGGTGGACGGACTCACGACAACACGAAGGAGCCAGGCGATGAAGGTGCAAGTCAATTCGCAACGGTGCCAGGGGCATACGCTCTGCGCGATGAGCGCTCCGGACGCATTCGAACTGAGCGAGATCGACGGTCACGCGTCTGCGGTTTTCGACAAGGTCCCGGCCGAACTGGAAGAACACGTACGGGAGGCGGCGCGATCGTGCCCCGAACAAGCCGTGTCCCTTTCCTGACCACGCCCGAAACGACATGCACCGTACACCGCAACGAACCGAGGAGAACCACTCCGTGACCACCGACAACATCGTGACAGACGAGGACCGCAAGAAGAACCGCATCCATTTCGACCGCCACACACCCGAATATCGACATCGATTCGAGTCGATCACCGAGGAGATGCACGAAGCCTGCCCGGTCGCGTGGACCGACACCTACGAAGGCCACTGGGTTGCGAGCAGCAGCTCCGCGGTCTTCGAACTGGCCCGGTGCCCGCACATTTCGAACGACCACGACATCAACAACGAACGCAAAGGCTACAAGGGCATCTCGATACCGACGGCCCGGCGCGCGTCGCTCGTGCGTGGCGGCATCCTCGAGATGGACGATCCGGAACACCGGGACTACCGGCAGGCGCTCAATCCCTACCTGTCGCCGGCCGCGGTCCAGCGGTGGAAGCCGTTCATCGACGAGGTCGTCCGCGCGAGCCTCGACGAGAAGATCGAGCAAGGCCGCATCGACTTCGTCGACGACCTGGCCAATGTGGTGCCCGCGGTCCTGACCCTGGCGATGCTCGGAATCCCGCTGAAGCAGTGGTCGATCTATAGTGAACCCGTTCACGCGTCGGTGTACACCCCGGAGAACTCGCCCGACGCCGTACGCGTCGCCGAGATGCACCGTGCGATGGGACTGGACCTGCTCACCAACATGCACGAGATCCGCCAGAATCCGCGACCGGGTCTGGTCAACGCGCTCATCGATCTGCGCATCGACGGCGAACCCGCCCCGGACCTCGAACTGCTGGGAATGCTCGGGCTGATCATCGGTGGCGGTTTCGACACTACGACGGCACTGACCGCGCACGCCCTCGAATGGCTCTCCGAGAACCCCGAACAGCGCGACGAGCTCAGCCGCGAGCGTGACACTCTGCTCGACTCCGCGACCGAGGAATTCCTTCGCTACTTCACGCCCGCGCCCGGCGACGGACGCACGATCGCCGCGGATTTCGAGGCAGGAGGCACCGAGTTCAAGGAAGGCGAACGCCTGTGGCTGTCCTGGGCGATGGCGAACCGCGATCCCTCACTGTTCCCCGAACCGAACCGAATCATCATGGACCGCAAGGCGAATCGTCACTTCAGTTTCGGACTCGGAATACATCGATGTATCGGATCGAACGTGGCACGCACAGTGTTCAAGTCGATGGTCACCGCGGTCTTCGACCGCATGCCCGACTATCGGTGTGATCCGGCCGGCACCGTCCACTACGAGACGATCGGCGTCATCCAGGGTATGCGTAATCTGCCGGCTACCTTCACGCCGGGAAAGCGGCTCGGCCCCGGACTGGACGAAACGCTCGACAAGCTCCAGAGTCTGTGCGACGAGCAAGCCCTCGCGGCGCCGGTGACGGTCCGCCGCGACGCGGCACAGATCGGGAATCTGTAGTGATTCGCCTTCGGGGCTGAGCGCACGCTCTTGATCGACGCGGTCGGGCACGTGCGCTCAACCGGAGGTCTCGGTGTCTCCGATCACGCTCGAGAGCATCCCGGCACCATCGCCCCGATCACCCTGCAGTGAAGGTGATCGGGGCAGTGAAGGTGATCGGGGCGATGCGGGCAGCGAATCACCCCGCGGGAAGTAGGTCGGATCGCACCCGAGGCTGCGACAGCCGGCCGGTACAGAAGGTTTCCGTGGCGGCCACCCCAGTTTCCGGCGCCCCTGCTGCGGCGAGTGCGTGGGCTTTGAATGCTCGGGCAGCCAGACTCAGGCGGTGCTGCACATTCCGCAGATCGCTGTCGAGTTCGGCCGGAATTCGATCGCCCCACAGTGTCACTTCAGTAGGCTGGTGGCCCAGCGCGGCGTGGACTCCGTTCCGGATTCGCATATCGGAGCTGTACAGGTCGGACTCGACCGCGACGGTGTGCGGATACGTCCCGTGGCGGCGGGTCTCGAGGACCGATTCCAGATCGCCCGTGTCCACCCCCAGGATTCGCAGCGGGCGTGGATCGGCGGCATCCTGAACGAACACCGTGACGCTCCATCCGGCCATGACGCGATCGAACAACCAGCCGCCTGCGTAACGGACGACATCCGCCGTGTTCAGTGCGACGACATCCAGGCGGTATCGCGGGTCGAAGGCGTCGGGATCCGCGGACGAACCTGCGTCCTTCCCGTCCGCCGTGTCCAACTGCCGAGTTGTCATGGAGCATTCCTTTCTGCCTGATGAGACCGAATTGCCTTAGCAATCAAACGGTCCCGCATGGGTCTGCCAGTGCAGTGCGCTGAGTCGGATTCGGCGTCCCGGGTTCGTTCGAGCTGCGTTCCCCACCTGCCATCGTCAGCGCATGCATCCGAGTGCGCGTCGCGCGACAACGGTGTGTCACGGAAAACCCCCTGCGAACCGAGAACCTAGTAAACACACAGTAGGTTGGTTCGAGTTGTGTGACAAGAGTCTCATTTGTTCCAGGGTCGATTCCCCATCACACCCGCGGTCGACAGCCCTGGTGGCCCCGCCGGCCGGCGCTCCTGCGACGGCCGGGAGCGAACCGCCGCCTACAACAATGTTTTACGCGGAGACCTCAGCCGTCGAAAGCATCGAGCGCGGCGCACGTCTCCAGATCGGCATAGGCCGCCGAATAGCGCTCGGCAAGCGCAAAGGCGATGTCCGGCCGCTGCCACAGATCGCCCGCGCCGAGCATCGCCGGCCCCCGTTCCACCTGCTCGATGGTCAGCGGCCGCGTCCCGCCCCTCGGGTCGGCGCCGCGGGCCACCACGTCCTCCATCACCAGGACGAAGTCGTCGTCGGCTTCGTCGATCACGGCCGCAGAGACAGCCGGGTGGTCGAGCGGCAGGGATACGGTGAAGAGCCTCAGCTCGTGAAACAGACCGCTCGTCGCACGGAGTCGCACGGATGAGTTCCTCGTGTGCCGGATCGCGGGCTGCGCGGAAGCGTGGCCGGGCCCCCACCCTCGAGATAGCTCGACGCGAGCCGGGCACGGCGGTTCGTCCCGTCGGCGCGAAGCTCGACATCCACCTGCCCGACACGGATCTCCGGATACCGTTGCGCCAACGCAACGGTCATCCATTCCGGATCGATATCGCTCCATTCGTTCGGCACCGACAGTCCGGTAGACACGCCGGGGTATCGTTTCGACATTCCACGGCCGTTCCAGAGTTCGACGAACAGCACTCGGGCAGAGACAGGCTCGTCACACATCCACGACGGTGACCCGGTGCAAATAGCGAATAGAACTACAGCAGTGTTACTTTCAACGTCTTTCAACGCCAGAGCAGAGGCCGAGCCCGCCCCGCGGTACCCCGAACTTTCGCCAACGAACCGTAAAGTTCTGCGTCGCAACACATGGAACACACTCCTGAAGGAGAACGCACTGGCATGCACCAGCATTCGCAACCACTCCGCGTGCCGACCATCGCCCTCGAGTCGAATGCGCTTCTGTCGATGGAACTTATTGATGACCACTGTGTTTCATGTGACGTGTCTACGTGCGTTTCACCTGCCCCGCAGATCGATCGGTGCGACATTTCCGACTGTGACGCGCCACAGAAGGAAATCGATTTCCCCTGCGTTGCGGAAGATTTGGCCGGTCGCGCGGGATTCGACAAGTCGGAACTCACGGACCGAACATTGACGCCGACCCGTCGATACGGAAGTGTACGGGCGGAGCACCCGCGCCGAGTCGATGCTCGCTCGGTGCGCAAACCAAGGAGGTGCCCATGCCGGATCGCGCACCGTCGCCGATCGACACCCGATCCTTGCTACTCGCCGCGGAGGAAGCCGAAGCCGAAGCTCTCGCCGCCGACGCCCGTGCGCGCGCCGCACGCCTTCGACTGCAGGCGCGGAACGCGGGCGCAGACGATCTCACCGAGCGCGTGGACAACACCGCACCCGGCATCATCGAACATCTGGATTCGGAATCCGAGGTGGAGTCGCCGAGCGCCGGTACCGAATCGGCGAGTCGGGCGGCCCGGATTCGGATGCCCACCGCGACCGTGGCCGCTCTCGCCCTGATCTGCGTCGCCGTCGCGGCATGCGCGTATATGACCTGGCGTTCCGTCGAGTCCCATGATCGAGAACTCCGTGCGGCGGAGTTCGAGGCCGCGGCACGACAGGGCGTCGTCACGCTGACGACCCTCGATTTCACCGATGCGGACGCGGACGTACAGCGGGTCCTCGACAATTCGACCGGCGAGTTCCGTGACGAGTTCCAGAATCGGTCGCAGGACTTCGTCGCTGTCATCGAGCAATCGAACGTCGCTACCGAAGGCACGATCGACGCGTCTGCGGTGGAGTCGATGACCGACGATTCCGCGGTCGTGTTGGTCGCCGCGACGTCGACAGTGACCAATACTGCCGGTGCCGATCAGGAGCCGCGGGTGTGGCGGCTCAGCGTCACCGTCACTCGTGACGGTGAACAGGCGAAGATGTCGAAAGTGGAGTTCGTGCCGTGACGAAAGAATCCGAGACGTTCCCGGCGGACGCCGACGATACGGCGCCCGCGACCGCCCCGCGTCGGCTGATATCCGCGCGGATGCTGCTGCCGCTGCTGGCCGTCGTTTCCGTTGCGGTGGCATCCGGGTTGTACTTCGGCCTGTACCGGGTCGACCTCCGTACCGATGACGACGTGGCACACGCGGTACTCGACGCTGCCACCAGCGGATCGACGGCACTGCTCTCGTACTCTCCCGACACGATCGACGAGGATATTGCGGCTGCCACATCGCATCTGACCGGTGACTTCCTCGCCTACTACACGGAATTCACCGATCAGGTCGTCGTACCTGCCGCACGGGAGAAGTCGGTGGACACCACTGCCTCGGTTGTGCGAGCGGCGGTGTCGGACCTGCGGGAGGACGCCGCTACCGTACTGGTCTATATCAATCAGACGACGACGAGCGCCGACAAGCCGGACCCGACCGCGACGTCGAGCAGCGTGCTGGTGTCACTGTCCCACGTCGACGGTCGGTGGCTGATTTCGGCGTTCGATCCGGTCTGATCCGGCAGCTTCCGCTAACGAGCACCTTCCGGCGCCACCTCCTGCAGCACGTCGGCGAGCGCACAATAGTCGTCGGCACGTCCACTCGTCGAACGGAACACGAGGCCGATCGTGCGACCGGGGGCCGGTTCGGTGAACGAGGCGACCTCGAGGTCGCCACCGGCGCATTCGACCGCCACCGACGACGCCGGGATCAGCGTGACGCCCAGACCGCCGGCGACACATCGCACGACCGTGGCGAGCGACGTGGCTCGGGTGTCGCCCGAGAGCGGGTGCGCATCGACGGAGCGGCACAGATCGAGGGTTTGGTCCCGGAGGCAGTGCCCCTCGTCGAGCAGGAGCAGCGGTAGTTCGTCGAGTGTCGTCAGCGGAACGTCGTCGCGTCCAGCGAGCGAATGCCCCGGAGGCACGACGAGTACGAAGTCCTCGGCGTAGAGCGGAATCTCGATCACACCGGGCACTCCGGCCGGCAGCGCGAGCACCGCTGCGTCGAGGGTCCCGGCGCGCAGCGACTCGAGCAACCGGGCTGTCTGATCCTCGATGACATGTAACGACAGCGACGGCATGCGGTTCCGCAACTCGGGCAGGAGGGTCGGCAGCACGTACGGCGCCACCGTGGGAATCAGACCGAGACGCAGCGGGCCGGTCAGCGGATCGGTGACGCCTGCCGCTGCGGCGACGAACCCGTCGGCGGCCTCGACGATGGACTTGGCCTGGTTGAGCAGCCGTGCGCCATCGGGGGTCACCAGGACTCGACGCGTACTGCGTTCGATCAGCTGAACACCGAGGCCGGCTTCGAGGGAAGCAAGTCCCTGCGAGAGGGTCGGCTGGCTCACGTTCAGGCGCGCGGCCGCGGTACCGAAATGGCGGTACGTGGCAACCGCGACGAAGGCACGCAGCTGAGACAGGGTCGGCTGATATTGCTGATCGGACACGCCTATAAGTATAAGCAAACCAATCCGGATAGCCTTTCGGCACCTTTTCCTGGTCCGAACGGCCTACCGCACGGGGCGCGCTACCGTAGGCCGCACGACACTCCACGTCGATGTCGTCCGGGTCTTCACCGACGATCGCGGAGAACACGGCAATCCGCTCGGAGTCGTGCTCGGCCACGAAGTGGACCCGACCGATCGTCAGCGGATCGCCGCCGCACTCGGATACAGCGAGACCGTCTTCGTCGAACTTCCCGCAGCCGATGAGACACACGCCCGCGCCCGGATGTTCGCGCCGGCGTTCGGTATTCCCGAGGACGAAGCGACCGGTGCCGAGGCGAAGGCGTGGCATCACACACCCTCGACGACTGATTCCCGTCCGGCCGCCAGGTCCTCGGCGCCGAGGACTACTTCGATCTCCCCGCCGAACTCGACTCCGGGCGCCAGCGGAAGGCGATCGCCACTCCAGAACCGGCCAGGGTCGTACCAGTTGCTGCCACGTCGCCGTTGTTCGAGCAGCCCCATCTCCTCCATCGTCACCGCAACCACCTCGGCGCAATACGCGCTTTCGATGCTCACGTCCGGCGTCGTGCGGCGACGAGGCAGTCGGCCTGCGAACCAGCGGCCGGTCAGTTTCGCCGTCGACGGGAACGGCGTGCCGTCGAGCCGGGCGATCGAGCGCAGCAACTGATCCTCCTGCTGTGAACTGACCGACGTCCCGATCTGGCGGAGCCAGCCCCGCTGCCCGTATCGGACACTCCACACCTGCACCGCCCGACGCAGATCGTGTAGTTGCACTCCGCGCTGGTGTCGCCCGGTCCACATGTCCGGCAAGCTTTTTCCCAGTTCTGCATGCCACATCAGCGGCGGCAGGTCGTCGAGCACGACCGCCATCCCGACGTGGTTGACCGGCGCGTTGGTCAACGTTTGGATCGCCCGGTCGGCTCCGCTGCTTCCCCGGAAGATCCACAGGTCGCCGGTTCGGGTGATCGACACCGCCTCATCGAGCGTGATCCGGGACCGTTCCGTGCTGTGCTCCATGCCCGACAGCCTTCCATGCCCGGGTGGAGGGACCCATCGACCGGTCCGGCCGGACGCAGGGACCCGTCACCCGGATAGGGTCGAGACATGGCACTTCGGGGCAGACAGTGGTGGAAACTGGTCGGACTGGCCGGCGTGGTCGGTGTCGCGGCCACCGGAGCGGTCGCGGTGCGCGCGGAACGCAAGCGACGGGGGTACACCCCCGACGAGGTGCGCTCGGTGTTGCACGCGCGGTACGCGCAAGCAACCGCGACACACGACGGTTCGGGCACGGTTCCCCTGACCGCAATCCCGACGACACCGGTCACCCGGTTGCGCCGGGCACTGCGTCGCCTGCGCCCCCGCACCTGACGACACCGCACCCAGCGCCTGACGATTCAGCCGAGTGCGGCGGCAAATCCGTCGGCGAGGTCCTGGACCTGGTCGTCGGTCATGACGAACGACGGCGAAATCTGCAGTGCACCCTGCCCCGCCGCGCGACCGGAAATACCGTGCGCGCGTAGCTTCTTCACGAATCCCGGCGCTTCGGCCGGGTCCGCCAGCTGGACCGCGGCAACGGCACCGAGACCACTGCGGATCTCCGCGACGCGGGGATGGTCGGCGAGCGGTGCAAGTTTCGCATGCAGCGTCGCCTCGAGACGCGCAGATTCGTCGAGCAGACGTTCGCTTTCGAGGATGTCGAGGTTCGCCAGTGCCGCCGCAGCCGACCCGGCGTGTCCCCCATAGGTGTAGCCGTGGCGCCACCACACCCCACCGGCGAAGAACGGCTCGGCCACGCGGGGCGCAACGAATACCGCGCCCATCGGCAGGTAGCCGGAGGTCAGGCCCTTCGCAGTGGTCATGATGTCGGGCTGCAAATCGAACCGCGACGATGCGAACCAGGATCCTCCGATACGGCCGAATCCGGTGACGACCTCGTCGACGACGAACAGGATGTCATGGTCGCGGCAGATGTCGCGGATCTCGGAGAGATACCCGTCCGGCGGCAGGTACACCCCGCCGGCACCGATGATCGGCTCGGCGAAGAACGCGGCGATCGTGTCGGCGCCGACCCGTTCGATGAGTTCGAGCAGAGCCTTCGCGTCGTCCCACGGCACCGTCGCGGTGTCGTCCCACAACTGTCCGTAACCCTCGCCGTTGACGGGGATGCCGGCCAGCGACGTGCCGCCGACGTGCATGCCGTGGTAGGCCTTCTGCCGTCCGATCAGCAGCGTCTTGGTGGGTCGGCCCACCTCCTGCCAGTAGCGGCGGGCGAGCTTCGCGGCGGTGTCGATCGAATCCGAACCACCCGAGGTGAAGAAGATCTTGCTGTCCGGCACCGGTGCGATCGCGGCGAGCCGCTCGGCGAGTTCCACCGTCGGCTCGAGCGCAAGATCGCCGAAGTTCGAGTAGTGCGCGACCTTCGCCAGTTGCGCGGCGACGGCTTCACCGATCTCGGTACGGCCGTGCCCGATGTTCGCAAACCACAGACCGGCGGTCGAATCCAGGTAGCGCGTTCCTGCCGCGTCCCAGATGTAGGCGCCCTCGCCACGGGCGACGACGAACGCTCCGTCTCGTTCGATCACACCCATGTCGGCAAACCCGTGCCACAACGCGCCCACGATCCACTCCTGTCCACGACCGACGATGTCTGCCGGCCATCGTATGCGCCGGCATCGCATCCGGCGCACATCCGCCACGAACACACGCCCGACCGGAGTGCACCAGCAGCCGGCACCGCGACTTCGCTAGGCTGTCTCAACAGCATGTCCATCTCTCCCGCCCCGAACCGCCGCGACCTGAAGGCGGCCCTCGCCGAGGTATCGCTCCGCGACGAACAGCGACTCCGCCGCTCGCTCGACCGCGCCCGCGGCGCCGATGCGCTCACCACGGTCGCCGCCGAGATCGACCGAGCCCGCCTGCGCC
>NZ_JBAQXC010000070.1:0-4743 GCF_049299235.1 Rhodococcus sp. (in: high G+C Gram-positive bacteria)
CGGAAGATGAAGTTGCCCGGGGTGATCTCGTTGCGGAAGCTCTTGCCGATCTGGCCGATGCCGAACGGCGGCTTCTTGCGGGCAGTGGTTTGGACATTCGCGAAGTTCACGAAGATGCCCTGTGCGGTTTCGGGGCGGAGGTAGTGCATACCCTCTTCGCTCTCGATCGGACCGAGGTACGTCTTGAGCATCATGTTGAAGTCGCGCGGCTCGGTCCACTGGCCCTTGGTGCCGCAGTCCGGGCACGCGATCTCGGACATCGGCACCGCGTCCGGGTCGTCGAGCTTGCGCTTCTCGGCGTAGGCCTCCTGCAGATGGTCCTGCCGATGCCGCTTGTGACAGTTCAAGCATTCGACGAGCGGGTCGTTGAACACACCGACGTGACCGGAAGCCACCCACACCTGGCGCGGCAGGATCACCGACGAGTCGAGGCCGACGACGTCCTCGCGGCTGGTGACCATGTTGCGCCACCACTGCTTCTTGATGTTCTCCTTGAGTTCCACGCCGAGCGGCCCGTAGTCCCACGCCGACTTCGTGCCGCCGTAGATCTCACCGCACGGGTAGACCAGGCCCCGGCGCTTGGCGAGGTTGGCGACGGTATCGATCTTGGATTTGGGTGCCACGCGGATACTCTCCATCTTCGATGCGGGGTTCGCACATTCGTCGGCGACCAGCCTATCGCCCGCGCAGCGAAGCCCCGAATTCCGGCGCGGTTGACATGCACAATTGTGCATATCAAAATGGAATCGGTTTGCATTAACAATCGGTGTTTGCATCAACACGGCGCCGCAGCGAAGGAGAACCGTTGACCGTCCCCACCGACCAGCACGATTGCCGGGGCGACCACCTCGCGCCTCCGTCGCAGCAGACCCTCGTCCTCGCCGGTGAACTGCTCCGCGCGTTGTCCGCGCCGGTCCGCATCGCCATCGTGCTGCAACTTCGCGAATCCGAGCGGTGCGTCCACGAGCTGGTCGGGGCGCTCGGAGTGACCCAACCGCTGATAAGCCAGCACCTCCGGGTGCTCAAATCAGCCGGCGTCGTGCGTGGGGAGCGGTCCGGCCGCGAAGTGCTCTACCGCCTCGTCGACGACCACCTCGCCCACATCGTCGTCGATGCCGTAACCCACGCCCAGGAAGGCTGAAGTTCGCGTGACCACTGCCCGCAAACCCGTCGTCGGGGTCCGCTCCACCAGACAGCGCAGCGCGATCGTGGCCCTGCTCGAGGACATCGAGGAATTCCGATCCGCGCAGGACCTGCACGACGCACTGCGCAAACGCGGCGACGGCATCGGCCTGACCACCGTGTACCGCACCCTGCAGTCACTCGCCGAGGCCGGGAGCGTCGACGTACTTCGCACCGACACCGGCGAATCGCTGTATCGCCGCTGCTCGTCGGGACACCACCACCACCTCGTGTGCCGCACCTGCGGATTCACCGTCGAGGTGGACGGACCTGAGGTCGAACGGTGGTCCCACGAGATCGCCGAGTCCAACGGATTCGCCGACGTCAGCCACACCGTCGAGATCTTCGGCACGTGCCGCGACTGCGCCACCGGCAACAGCGAGAACTCGAACTGAGCCGTGCTCGACGCCATGGGTGAACTCGATGCACTCGATCAGCTGACAGTTCCGGCCCCGCAGACCGGGAAACCGCTACAGCGGCTCGCAGTCACGATGCAGCTCTATGTCGCCGGCGGGCATCGACCCGAACCTCGCCGAGCGTCACTGGCGATGATGCTGGAGGCATACCGCCTCGCGCCCGGAAAGTTCCAGCGGTGGATGGGCACCGACGACGACCGGCCACGCCACGTCCACGACGCGTGTCCCGGCAACATCCACGACGCGATCGCGCCGCTCATCGACCGGCCCGACCGGCTGCTGAGCCTGGCGTTGCTGGAGTGCGAGAATCCGCCGCACTGGCAGGCCTGGGCGATGCTGCCTGCGGAAAATCCACGCCACATGTGGCTGTCGTACGCGACCGTCTCCGTGCCACCGTCGTCCGCGCTCCGCGATGCTGACGCATACGTCGAGCGAGTGCTCTCGTGGGTGGCGCTCCTACGTCCCCAGCACGGCACCGCCGGGTTCGCGCTCGTCGACGAGATCGGCATGGCCCACCACCGCCGCGGGGCGGCTTGGCCGTGGTTGCATCGGTACCCGGGCCTCGACTGCGACGTGTTCAACGTCCAGCCGAAGCCCGGCTGCTTCCAGTCCGTGAATTGGCTCACGGTCCTCGGCGAGGCGGTCCTCGCGACACTCGGGGGCCGCGACACCGTCCGACGCAGACTGCACGACGCGGCGACCGAACTCGGCGCCACGCCGCCGACCGTCACGGCCTACGACACCGGAGCTCTGATCCGAGCGAGTGCCCTCCCGATGCTCGGGGATCGCGCTCGCGGCGACATTCCCGCCGCCTACCGGGCCGTGAACGCCGCGCTACGACCGGCACGATTCGAGAACTATCCCGACGGGCCGAACATCCACCTCATCGACGCACCCCGCACATACGACCTCCGGCAGGCCACTCTCGACTGGGTCCGCCGCTTCGACGACCAGCGGCTCCGGTAGTCGGTAGTTCAGCCGCAGTCGCAATTCCCGCAGCCGCAGTTCTCGTCCGCAAGCAGCGACTCACCGAGGGCGCCAGGACTGCCCGCACTGTCGGCATCGTCCCCGTCGAACACGCACGCCTCGCCCCCGAGGCGGGACGCCAGCAGGCGCACCTCGTCGATGAGCGGCACGATCGCGCCGACCGCCCGGATCAGGTGCAGCGGCACCAGCGGCGACGCCGGGACCCGCTGTTCGGCCGTCACCCGGTCCTTGTGCAGCACGAACTTGAAATCCGGCCATTCCGACTGCAGATCGCCGAGGACCTCGGCGGCGCGGGTGCGGCCGGTGATCTGCTCGACCAGGAACGTACGGAGTTCCACGACGGCGTCCTCCGCATCGACGGACGCGTAGGTCAGCACATCACCGAGCCAGATCGGCAGATCGCCGTCTTCGTCGGGTTCGGGCGCTTCATCGAGGACATCCGCCAGGGTCTGTCGGACAGCGTCACGAAGTACGTCGTCGCTGACGGTGTCCACCGGCACCGACCACTGTGTCTCGACCGGCACCTGTTCCTCGACCGGCACCTGCGCGTCACTCACCGTGTCGACGCCCGGCTTCTCGGCGGAATTCTTCCTGTTCGCGTTCTTCTTGCTTGTCTTCTTGTTCACTGCTCCCCCTCGTCGGTTCGTGTTGCCGGATCGACAATCGCGGTACGGGCATCGGCCGCGCCACCGAGAACCAGCAACAACATCGTCGTCAGCGCCGTATCGCCCAGGCCGGTCGCCGGGAACGAGTAGCGCAACACCACATCGGCGTCGGTGCCACGTTCGACGGCGTGCACCGACCCGAACTGGACCGCGTCCGCGGCGGACTCGACGCGGCGGCGCAGTCCGTCGTCGAGGGCGAGGTCCCAGCCGAGCACGCTCGTCAGCGACACGACGTCGAGGCCCTCGCTGAGCGTGACCACCCGCAGCGCGCAGGGCACACCCGCATAGTCGAATCCGAACGAGTCGTCGCCGTTGACCGACGGAGCGTGCATGTCGACGAACGACACGAGTGCCGCACCGATCCGTTCCCGCAGTTCGTTCATTTGACGCCACCGAACCTGCGATCGCGGGAGGCGTACTCGACGCACGCGGCCCACAGGTCGCGGCGATCGAAGTCGGGGAAGTTCTTGTCCTGGAAGACGAGTTCGGCGTACGCGGCCTGCCACAGCAGGAAGTTCGACGTGCGCTGCTCACCGGACGGGCGCAGGAAGAGGTCTACGTCGGGCATGTCGGGTTCGTCGAGGTACCGCTCGATCGTCGCCTCCGTCACCTTCTCGGGGTCGATCTCTCCTGCCGCGACGCGACGTGCGATCTCCCGTGTCGCGTCGGCGATCTCGGCGCGACCACCGTAGTTGACGCACATGACCAGGGTCATCACGTCGTTGTCCTTGGTGAGTTCTTCCGCGATTTCGAGTTCCTTGATGACGCTGCGCCACAGTCGCGGCCGACGCCCCGCCCATCGCACTCGCACACCCATCTCGTGCATTTCGTCGCGGCGCCGGCGGATCACGTCGCGGTTGAAACCCATCAGGAAACGCACCTCGTCGGGGCTGCGTTTCCAGTTCTCGGTGGAGAACGCGTACGCGGAGAGCCACTTGACGCCGATCTCGATGCAGCCTTCGACGGTGTCCATGAGCACGGCTTCGCCACGTTCGTGTCCGGCGGTGCGCGGCAGGCCACGTTCCTGAGCCCAGCGGCCGTTGCCGTCCATGACGAGTGCGACGTGCCGGGGAATCAGCTCCGACTGCAGGATCGGAGGGCGAGCCCCGGACGGATGTGGGTCCGGGGGCCGGATCGCGCGGTCAGGCGATGCTTGCGGGGCGCGTCGTCGAATCACGGTCCTCATCCTGCCTGACAGCATCGGTACCGTGCCCCACGGCACCGGCGGTGTCGGTCGCCGCACGGTCGGTGGAACGTTCGACGAATGCGAGCGTGCGCAGCCGCCGTTCGAGATGCCATTGCAGATGCGCGGCGATCAAGCCGCTGGCCTGGCTACGCACCGCCGGCTCGATCGACTCGGTGCCGTCCCACCTGCCGTGGTTCAGCGCGTCCATCAGGTCGAGGACACCCGGCGCGGGGGTCGCCGCGCCGGGGGGACGGCAGTGCACGCAGACCGCTCCGCCGGCGGCGACGTGGAAGGCGGTGTGCGGTCC
>NZ_JBAQXC010000071.1:0-31848 GCF_049299235.1 Rhodococcus sp. (in: high G+C Gram-positive bacteria)
CGCTCGCCCAGCAACGCATGTGGGTGATCAACCAGCTCGATCCGACCTCCCCGGCCTACAACATCCCGATCGCGCTGCGCCTGACCGGCGACCTGGACGTCGACGCATTACGCGCCGCCCTGGCCGACGTGCTGGACCGGCACGAGTCGCTGCGCACCGTCCATCCGTCGTCGCCGCAGGGCCCGCAGCAGGTGGTGCTTCCCGTCGGCGCTGTCGACATCGACCTCGCGCCGATATCCGTCACGGGTGACACCGAGATGCGGGAACGGGTGCGCGGCGTCGCAGGCGCCGGGTTCGACGTGCGCGTCGATGTCCCGATGCGCACCGCCCTGTTCCGGACGGCCCCGGACGAGCATGTCGTCGCGATCGTGCTGCACCACATCGCGGCCGACGGGTTCTCGACGTCGGCCCTCGCGCGGGACGTGATGCTCGCGTACACCACCCGAGCACAGGGACTCGTGCCGCGGTGGGCGCCGCTGTCCGCGCACTATGCCGACTACGCTCTGTGGCAGCGCACGGTGCTCGGCGACGACAGTGATCCGGACTCGCTCGCGAACGCCCAGATCGACTTCTGGCGGCGCAACCTCGACGGGCTGCCGGGCCTGCTCGCCCTGCCGACCGATCGGGACCGGACGGTGCCGCGCAGCGCGCACGGCGCCACGGTACCCTTCGCGATCGGCGCGCCCCTGCACCGCGCACTGTCCGAGCTGGCGCGGGCACACGAGGCCACCATGTTCATGGTCGTGCACGCCGTATTGGCGGTGCTTCTCGGGAAACTCTCGGGCACAGCAGACCTCGCGATCGGAACACCGGTAGCCGGACGTGGTGACGCCGCACTCGACGACATGGTCGGCATGTTCGTCAACACGGTGGCGCTCCGTGCCCGCATCACCCCGCAATCCACATTCGGGGACCTGGTGGCGCAGGTGCGCGCCGACGATCTCGCCGCGTTCGATCACGCCGATGTCCCGTTCGACCACGTGGTCCGCGCACTCGATCCGTTGCGATCCGCCGCGCACGCACCCCTGTTCCAGGTGCTCCTCGAATTCCGCAACCTCGCCGAGACTCGACTCGATCTGCCGGGCCTCGCCGTCGACACCGTCGACGTCGACCTCGCGGTCGCCAAATGCGACCTGTACCTGAGCGTCGACGAGACGAGGGACGGCTCCGGTGCCCTGTCCGGTCTGAATGCCGAATTCGGTTTCACTACAGATATTTTCGACAAATCAACCGTCGACGGATTCGCGTGCCGGTTCGTCCGACTGCTCGACGCGGTGGTCGCCGAGCCGACGCGGCCCGTCGGCGACATCGACCTTCTCGACGCCCTCGAACGCGCTGAACTGGTCCCGGTGTCGGGGGGAGCACCGGCCCCCGCCGCGACCCTGCCCGAGTTGTTCGCCGCCGCGGTTGCGGCCGATCCCGACGCGGTCGCGGTGGTCGCGGGGGCGCAGCGGCTGACCTACCGCGAGCTCGACCGGCAGTCGAACCGGCTGGCGCGGATACTGGTCCGCGCCGGTGTCGGTCCAGAGTCGACGGTGGCGATCGCGATGCCACGGTCGGCCGAATCCGTGCTCGCGGTGTGGGCGGTCGCGAAGGCCGGGGCCGCCTTCCTTCCCGTCGATCCGAATTATCCGGCGGCACGCATCAACCATATGATCGCCGATTCGACTGTGACGATCGGAATGACGACCTCCGGTGTGCGCGATGCATTGCCGGGGACGGTCCCGTGGCTGAACGTGGACGAACCGTGTGAACAGGCATCGATCGATCGGGTGACCGCCACGGATCGGGTGCGCCCGCTGCGGGCCGAGCACCCGGCGTACGTGATCTACACGTCCGGGTCGACGGGGGTGCCGAAGGGGGTGGAGGTCACCCACGCGGGACTCGCGAATCTGGTGGCCGAGCAGAGCACCCGATTCGGGCTCGGACCGCACGCGCGGGTACTGCACGCCGCCTCGCCGAGTTTCGACGCGGCCGTCCTGGAGATGCTGTGGGCCTTCGGAGCCGGTGGCCGGCTGGTGATTTCCCCTCCCGGAGTGTTCGGTGGCCGCGACCTCGCCGACCTGCTGGCCCGCGAACGGGTCACCCACGCCGCGCTGACGCCGGCGGCGTTGGGGACGGTGGATCCGGCCGGGCTCGACGAGCTGGGCACCGTGATCGTCGGTGGTGAGAACTGCCCTCCGGAGTTGGTCGCGCGATGGGCGCCGGGTCGGACGATGGTGAACACGTACGGTCCGGCGGAGGCGACGATCCAGTCGAACGCGGGTCGGCCGCTCGCGGTCGGCGAACCCGTCACGATCGGCGGTCCGATTCGCGGATTCGACGAACGTGTGCTCGACGAACGGATGCGCCCGGTGCCGGTCGGTGTGGTGGGGGAGCTGTATCTGTCCGGTCCGGCCCTGGCCCGTGGATACCGAAATCGCCCGGGCTTGTCCGCGGCGCGGTTCGTCGCAGCCCCGGGCGGGAACCGGATGTACCGCACCGGCGACCTGGCGCGTTGGCGTCGCCGCGCGGACGGAACACTCGAACTCGACTACGCCGGCCGCTCCGATCAGCAGGTGAAGGTACGCGGATTCCGCATCGAACTCGGCGAGATCGAATCCGCCTTGCTCGGCTACCCCGGGATCGCGCACGCCGTCGCACATCCCCACGGCGATCGGCTCGCCGGCTACGTTGTCGCAACGCCGGGCGTCGTCATCGACACCGACGCCGTGCTCGGCCATGCCCGCACCAGGCTCGCCCCGCACATGGTCCCCGCGACCGTCACCGTCCTCGACCGAATCCCGGTCACCGCCAACGGCAAACTCGACCGCGCGTCCCTGCCGCATCCCGAGGCCACCCGGGTCGTCTACCGGGCACCGCGCGACCCCGCCGAGGCGATCGTCGCCGACGCATTCGCCGGTGACCTCCGGCTCGACCGGGTCGGATCGGACGACAACTACTTCGCCCTCGGCGGCACGTCACTCAGCGCGACTGCCGTGATCGAGACGATCTCGGACCGGGTCGAGCGGCGGATACCGGTGCAGTGGATCTTCACCGACCCGACACCGGAAGCCCTGGCCCGCAGGATCGCCACCACACCGGCAACCGACGTCGACGATGCTCTCGCGCCGCTGCTTCCACTGCGCCCGAACGGAACCGGTACCCCGGTGTTCTGTGTCCACCCGGCGATCGGCCTCGCCTGGTGCTTCACCGGTCTGGTGCCGTATCTGGGCGATCGACCGGTGTACGGGCTGCAATCCCCGTCGCTCACCGACCCCCACACGCGGTTCGGTTCGCTCACCGACCTTGCCGACCGGTACATCGAGCAGATCCGGTCGGTACACCCGCGCGGCCCGTACCACTTGGTCGGGTATTCGGTGGGCGGCCAGATCGCCCACGAGATGGCGGTGCGACTGGGCGCCGAATCGGTCGCATCCCTCACCATGCTCGATTCGCATCTGCTGGGCGACAACGATATCCGCATCGAGCCACCGACCCTCGGGGAGCTGCTCGCCGAGTTCGGGGACCTGCCCACCGACGACACGCTCACCGCGGAGCACGCCGCGGACATTCTGCGCCGTACCGGTGGCTTGTTCGACACGGTGACTCCTGAACGCGTCGAGGCACTACATCGCGTTTTCGCGGAAACGGTGGAACGTGCGCTCGCACACCGACCGGAATCTGCTCTCGACGCCGACATACTGTACTTCGCCGCCGCAGAGTCTGCCGGCGACCCGACCGCCGCGGCGGCCTGGGCACCGTTCGTCGGCGGGTGGATCGACGAACATCCGGTGTCGGCAACCCACCAGCAGTTGACCGGCCCGCACGCCGTCGACGCCATCGGCCCTGTCCTCGCGCGGTATCTGCGGGATAGGGACACCGCGGTGTCGCGGGGGTGAGCGGACGCACCCCTGGGGTGCCTGGCCCGGCCTGCGCATCCGCAGCATTCTGGTCTCACGACATCCGCTGGTCTCGACCACACAGGTTCGGCCGCACAGACTCTGGGAGAAAACATGTCGATCACCACCCGTCAGCTCGGATCCGACACGGCGCCCGGCGCGCATCCGGACTTCCGCGTGCGCGGCCCCCGGTCGGGCATCGAACTCGGCAGCCTGTTCGACGGTTTCGGCACCGATCGGCATCCGTGTGCCGGTGAACTCCGGCGATGGGCGGTCGACTTCCTGTGCCGGCCGCACGAGGACCTCGGCCGGACCGGCCCGGTGTGCCCGTTCGCCGGCCCGTCGATCACCCGGCGATTGTTCTGGGCGGCGTTCGTCCCGGGCACCGACATCGGCGACGACCGGATGCGGGCCGTCGCCGACGACCTGGCCGAGTTGTTCCCCGAATTGCCGCCCGATTCCGGCGCCGATGCTGCTCTCAAGGCCGTTGTCGTGGTCTTTCCCGACCTCACGGCCTTCGACGCGATCGAGCGGGTGCAGAACGAACGCAAGTCCGACTTCGTCCTCCAGGGCCTGATGCTCGGTCAGTTCTATCCCGGTTGCACCGTGTCTGGGCTGCGCAACAACGAGTTTCGCGCACTGGATGCACCGCTGCCCATGCTCGCGGTCCGGCACATGGTGGGCTCGGACTTCCCGTTCCTCGCCGACCACCGTGACTGGGTCCTTGCGTACCTCAAGAAGTTCGCCGGTTCGATCCCGTCGTCGGTGCGAACCGAGATCGCGGGAAAGTTTGAATCTTCTCCCATGGGAACATGATTGCGGCCTGATCGCCGAAACGACAGCAGTGTGCTCAGTGATCGAGGAAGACCAGTACGTCGCGGGTCAGTTGCGTGCTGGTCACCACGCCCAGATGTCCCATCCCGGGATACAGCCGCAGGTGTCCGTCGGGAACGCCGGGCGGTGCGCTCGAACAGGTCGGGGCTGTAGAACCCGTCGTGGTCGCCGCCGGCGACCAGCACCGGGCAGGTGATATCGGCGAGTCGGTCCGACAGGTCGAAGTGGTCTTCGGCGTCGATGACGGTCAGCATGTCGGTATATCCGTGCCGCCCGGCGGCGGGTTCGAGCAGCCACCCGGCCATCCACAACAGGTTTCGGGACCATCGGTGGGCAGCCGAGGTCGCTGCCAGTTCGGCGAATGCGCGGCGGGGACGACCTGCACGCACCGCGGTCGCGGCCTCACGTTGCACGTGCCGGCCCGCTCCGAGCCGGCACGCGGAGGCAACGACGACCAGTCGACGGACGACGTTCGGGTGGTCGGCGGCGAGTTGCAGCGCGATGCTGCCCCCGGTCGAAGTGCCCATCAGGTCGACGGGCGCGTCGAAGTGTGCCCGGATCGCGGTGCTGTAGGTGCGGGCCAGGTCGCCGATCGTGGTGCCGGGCGCCAACCCCATCGGCCGGTTGACCGACCACACCTCATGATTCCGTGAATACCGTGCCATCGACGCGATGTGGCTCTTGCGCGATTCTCCGGTCAGTGGACGGTGATGCGGTGTCAGGCCCGGGATGCTGACCAATGGTGTGCCGGAACCCAGACGCAGATAGGCCATGCCGGGCGCCCACAGACCGTCCGATACCGATGCCTCGGCCATCCGTGGAATCTACCGTGACGCCGCTGCCTCGACCGCGACTTCAGGGATTCCCCAGATCCGACACGGCCTCCGCGATCGGGGTGCGTCCGTTGTTGAATTCGATGGTGCGGTGCACGCTCGCCGGATTGTCGAGAACCGCGGCGAGGACCGCGGCGACGTCGGCCCGGCTCACCGAGCCCCCGGCAGCGGCCGCGCCTACGTCGATCGATCCGGTCGCCGGATCGTTCGTCAGTGGTCCCGGCCCCAGGATCGTCCAATCCAGATCGGTGGCGCGCAGGTGGGCGTCGGCGGCTGCCTTCGCCTGCGCATACGCGAAGAAGCCGTTGTCGGCGGGTACACCGTGGCCGGGCCCGGCCCCGAAATAGGACACCATCACATACCGGCGCACTCCCGCCCGCCGTGCGGCGTCCATCGACGTGATCGCGGCATCGCGGTCCACCGCATAGGTGCGGTCCGGGTTGCCGCCGCCCGCGCCCGCCGACCACACCACCACGTCGTGGCCGCTCAACAGTTCGGCGAACGCGCCGACGTCGAGGTGTTCCACGTCGGCGATCACCGGAATGGCACCGGCGGCGCGCACGTCGTCGGCGTGGTCCGGGTTCCGGATGAACGCGCTGGTTTCCTGGCCGGAATCGGCCAGCAACCGTTCGAGTTGTAGTGCGATCTTCCCGTGACCGCCTATGAGAGCGATGCGTGTCATGTCTGTCCTTCCGGGACGTTCGATCCGAGCAGGGTGGTCATCATCAGATTCTGAATGCGCGGTGCTTCCCGCTGGGCGGCGGGACCGAGGAATACGCCGAGGTCGGACACCAGGTTCAGGGCCCCGTACACGAGAATGCGCGAATCCACGACGGGCAGTTCCGGGCGTACCTCGCGAACGAGTGCCGACCATTGCTCGATGTTCGATCGCTGCCGCAGTCGCAGATCCGCGCGTGGCCCCGGCGCGAGGTTGATCAGTTCCGCGAAGTACACCGACATCAGTTCGCGTTGGGAGAACGACAGGTCCACATACACCGACGTCAGTGCGCGCACCGCGTCGACCGGGCCGGATGTGGAGCGAAACCGTTCGGCGGTGGCGGATTCGAGTCCGTCGACGGCCCGGTAGAACGCGGCCGCGAGAATGTCCGCTTTCGACGGGTAGTAGCGGTACACCCCGGAGGCGGGGAGGCCGACCGCCGCGGCGATCTCCTCGACACCGATCTCCGCGTATCCCCGGTGGTGGAACAGTCGGATCGAGGCACGCAGCAGATCTTCGCGCATGTTACCGACCGCAAGTTCCGATTCCCGTATGTGCTCGGGGGCCGACGCGGCTTCGCCGGCCGGGGCATCGAATTCCGCGATGGCGGTGCACGCGTCGAGCAGGAGTTGCTCGGTGCGTCGCGGCGACAGCGTGAGGTTGTGGGCGGTGATGCTGCCGATCACGCTGAGCATCGCGGCGACGGTGACGAAGGCGTCCTGGTCGGGTAGGTCGGGGCGGATGCGCACGACGCAGTCTCGGATGACATGGTTGACCTCCCACGACCGTGCGCGGATGGGTGCTCGGTCCTCCGCGCGCAGGTACCGGCGTTCCCATCGGTAGATGCCTGCGGTGCGGCGGTGCGTGATGGTCGTGCCGATGATCGAGGACAGGTGCGCTCGGAGTTGGTCGCATGAACTTTCGGTGCCGGCGTTCGACGATTGTTCGAGTGCGGCTTCGAGTGCGTCGAGCAGGATCAGTGCCGAGTTGAGGAAGAGCGCGTACTTTCCGGGGAAATGACGGTAGAGCGCGGACTTGGTGATTCCGACTTCGGCGGCGATGTCCTCGACGCTCACCCCGTGATAGCCGCGCTCGCTGAAGGCGATTGCGGCGGCGGTGGCGATGCGGTCGCGACGGTCCTTCGGTCGTGACCGTCGTTCGACGGGGATGGTGGACGCCGCAGTCGGGGGCGCTGGGGTGTGCGACGCTGTGCCGACCACGCGCATCTACCTCCATTCGCTCGGTGTTGGCCCGTATCGTCCGATGGCGCGAATCGGTGTCAACATATACCCGACGCAGACGGGCCTTCAGTAGGTTTTCGCCTTTACTGCACAGCTGCAAGCGGGGATTTCCTCGGATGTTGGACGATTGTCGAACAGGTGACAACTCCAGAATGATTGTTCACAAAACTGGTCGTCCCGTGGTGCGTCGGTGATAGCGTCCACCCACGCTCGGCGGATGCAGAATCGTCCCCGGGCGCACATCCGAGGGGTGGTCGTAGATGCGCTGCGGGGGTGGCTGTCGCGGGGCCGGGTTCGCTGGCCGGAGGCATGGTGCGCGCCGCCGTGCTCGTCGCGGCCCACCCCGTTCGTCGCGCTCGGCATCGCACGGTCCGAGCTGTGCGACGCGCGCGACCTGCTGTCCGTCCGTCGCCCAGGAGGCCGTCCGATGCTCGCTACCGCACGCAGAGTTCTGTCCTACGAGATGTCCGTCGCCGAGTTCGTCGGTCTCGTCGTCCTCGTTGCCATTCCCTACGGTGCGATCGGTGTGGTCTGGACGCTCACCCACACTTCGCATCTTGCCGATATGGACGGTGTCGATCTGGTGATCTCGTTCCTCGGCTCCGTTGTCTGCTGGCCGGTCCTCACGTTCTCCGATGTCTGCATGACCTAGCGGAGGTATCGAAGTTCTCTCTCGACTGAGCTGAATTCGGCCTGGGTTCGGAGGTGTTCTGTGAAAAGGTGTGCCGCAGAATGTGTTTGCATGGATCGTGTATGATCCGGCGAATTTCAGGCCCGATGGCAGCCGCGCCTTCCGGAGAGAATCCCGGTTCACTTATGTCTTGCTCTGCGATATCGGGTGTGTCACACTTCACTCGGAATCCGCGTCTGCCTCCGTATCCGATCGTCGGAGCCACCTCTGTGCGAAACCCGAAGGGATGCAGTAGATGACCTACGAATTGCCGGCTCCTCGCGGGCCGGTCCGCGATGTCGCGACCGAGGGTGGCTTCCTCATCGGATTCGCGGTTCAGGCGCTGGTCGTCACCCTCGTTGCGGTGCTGCGCCGCCGGCTGTCGCTGTACGAGACGGTGACTCAGACACTGTTCATCGGGCGCGTGTGCACCGGTCCGTCGCTGTTGCTGATGATCCCGGTCGGTGTGTTCATCGCGGTGTCGGTCGGCGAGCTCGCCGGCCGGATCGGTGCAGGCGGCTACTCCGGTGCCGTTGTCGCCTTCATCATCGTCGGCCAGGCCTCCGCCCTCGTATGCGCGCTCATGCTCGCGGGTGTTGCGGGCTCGGCGATCTGCACCGACCTCGGTTCACGCAAGATCCGCGAGGAGATCGACGCGATGGAAGTGATGGGCCTCGACGTGCTCGAACGGCTCGTCGCGCCTCGCCTCGTCGGCGTCGTCATCGTCTCGCTCGCGTTGTGCTCGATGGTCACCCTCGGAGGGGTCGGCGCGTGCTGGCTCTACCACATCTACGTGCAGCATCTGCCTGCCGGAACCTTCATGGCGACCTTCGCGGAATACGGACGACCAGCGGACTTCGTTATGGCACTGATCAAGTCGGTTGTGTTCGGCTTGCTGTCCGCACTCGTCGCGACGTTCAAAGGATTGCACACCAAGGGCGGTCCGCGGGGCGTCGCCGACGCCGTCAACGAAGCGGTCGTCATCGCATTCGCGCTGGTGTTCATCGTCAACACCGCACTCTCGGCGCTCTACACGGTCATCGTCCCCGCGGTGGGTGAATTCCGATGACCCTGGCCACCCGAGCGCCGGTTCGTACCGCGACCCGCGCGGCCCGCCACACCGGCGACAATCTCGCGACACTCGGCATGCACGTGTCGTTCTACTTCCGTACGCTCGCATCTATCCCCTATGCGCTCAGCAAATTCCGCAAACACGTGATAGCGCAGATCAGTGAGGTCAGCTTCGGCACCCAGTCCCTGCTGTCGGGTGGCGGCACGATCGGCATCGTATTCGCGATGTCGCTCGCGGCGGCCATGATGCTCGGCGTCGAGACCCAACGCGGTCTCGAACTCGTCGGTATGACCACGATGTCGGGCATGCTGTCGGCTGTTGCGAACACCCGCGAGCTCGCGCCGGTAGTGGTCGCGATCGCGTTGTCGGCGAAGGTCGGCGTCGGCTTCACCGCACAAATCGGTGCCATGCGGATCTCCGACGAGATCGATGCGCTCGACTCGATGGCCATCCGATCCATCCCGTTCCTCGCGGCGACGCGCGTGCTCGCCGCGATGGTCTGCGTCATTCCGATCTACATGATCGGACTGCTCGCCAGTTACCTGTCCACGCGGCTGGTCGTCGTGGTTTTCAACGGCGCATCGGCGGGCACGTACGACTACTTCTTCCATTTGGTCCTCACGCCTCAGGACCTGCTGTACTCCGGAATCAAGGCGATGGTCTTCGCGATCGTGGTCAGCCTCGTGCACTGCGCGTACGGATACTACGCGTCGGGTGGTCCCGCGGGCGTGGGCGCCGCGGCAGGTCGAGCCCTGCGCACCGCCATTCTGTCCATCGGTGTCCTCGACGTGCTGCTCACCTTCGCGCTGTGGGGCCTGGTTCCCGAAGTTCCCGGAATGGGGGTGTGACGTGGATCGACCGACACCACGCGAGCGAACGAAGTACATTGCCTGTGGTGCACTGAGCGTCTGCGTCGCACTGGGCGTCGCCGCCGGGATGGTGCTGCGCGGCACGGGAACCTTCGACAGCACGAACGATGTCTTCGTCGAGGTGCCCGCGGCGGTCGGTCTCGTCACCGGCGGCGCACCCGTGCGGTATCACGGGGTCGAGGTCGGACGGATCGCCTCTGTCGACGCAGGCACAGTCGAATCCCGGGTTCGCTTGGCGATCGACTCCGCCGCAGCGGAACTCGTCCCGTCGACGGTGCTCGCCCGTGTCGTGCCCCGCACGTTCTTCGGCGACATCTTCGTCGAACTCGTCGACCCGCCTCTCGCCCCGACCACCGTGCCTACCGGTGGCGACGCCACCACCGTGCCTACCGGTGGCGAAGCCACCACCGTGCCTACCGGTGGCGAAGCCACGGTGATGCCCGCCGGCGGCACGCTCGGGCAGGTCGACACGATCACCGTCGACTCGGGACCGGACGCCGTCGCGATGTACGACGTATTCGCGAGGATGGCGGACGTACTCGACGAGATGCGTCCGGATCAGCTATCCGTCGCCCTCAGTGCGCTGAGCGCCGCGCTCGACGGCAACGGTGAGACCATCGGCCGCACGATCGACCGCTTCGCCGCGATCAGTGACGAGATAGCACCCGCTGCAGCCGAATTCCTGGATGCTACGCCGCAGTTCGTCGAGGTGATGCGCTCGCTGTCGACGGCCACCCCGGATATCGTCGGCATGGTCGCATCCGCGGCCGAGGTCTCCGGAGCGATTGTCGAGCACCGCGACGGGTTGGCCGACACCTTCTCCGCGGCGACCCTGCTCGCGGCCTCGGTCGACGGCTTCACCGGTGAACGCAGGGACGCGATGATCACCGTCACCGATTCGATCGGAACGATCCTCGCCACGACCGCCGCGAACCCGAGCGGACTGTACAGCACTCTCGCCAACGCGGAATCGTTCGGCAACGCCGGCGCGAGAGTCTTTTCGACCGGCCGCTTCAACATCACCGCGGTGCCGTCCTTCGCCGACCCACTGCCGTACACGTCGGTGGACTGCCCGACCTACGGTTCGCTCACCGGCCGCGAATGCAACAGCCCGGGCAACGGCACCTACGGTGCGCCGACGCGGATCGTCGGTGGACCGGAAGAGGTCGAACCACTACGACTGCTCGAGGACGCGCTCGGCGCGGCAGGCGCGACCGCTCCCGCTTCGCTCGGCGTGCCGAACCCGGCGTCCACGTTCATTCTCGGCCCACTCGTCCGCGGAAGTGAGGTGCAGATCCCGTGAAACTCGATCGACCCCAAGTCTTCTCGCTTATCGGCTACTGTGCCGTCGGCGTGGTCTGCGGAACTTTGGTCTTCAATACACTGGCTGTGCCGGTCCGTGGGTCCACCGACCGGTACGTGCTCGAATTCACCGATGTGGAAGGACTCAACGTCGGAAATCCGGTCACGATCTCCGGGGTGCGGGTCGGGCGGGTCGATTCGGTCGACGTCGCCGACACGGACGGCGGGGCCGCGCTCGCACGGGTGACCGTCGAAATCGAGGGCGACCAGGTGCTCACCGGTGATGTTCAGGCGGCGGTGCGATACGGCGACATGCTCGGTGCCAGGTACGTCGCGATCACCCTCCCGGAACCGTACGTCGACGCCCCCGGTTCGACCGACATACTCGCACCCGGATCGGTGGTGCCGATCTCGCAGACGACCCCGCCGGTCGACCTGACGGCCCTGATGAACGGGTTCCGACCATTGTTCGATGCGTTGCCGCCGGAAGAAGTCAATGTTCTTGCCCGCAATATCACCGACACGTTCAACGGCCGCGGCGACGCCGTCGCGCAGTTTCTGGATCGAGTCGCGACGCTCACCGGCAGTCTCGGTGACCGTGACGATATCCTCGGTGAGGTCGTCGACAACACGACTCGGCTGCTCGGCACCCTCGACAATCGCAGGGGCGAGCTCACCTCGCTCGTGAACGGGCTTGCAGTGCTGGGTGATTCCGTTGTCGGTGACGGTGCGCGTATCGCCGATTTCCTCGATGCAGGCAGTGCGACGGTCGGCGAGCTCGCGGACATCATGGCGCAATCCGACGGTGCGTTCACGCGCTCGCTCACGAGCATGACGTCCGTCACCGACACCTGGACAGCGAACACCCCGGAGTTCGAACGTCTGGTGGCGGGTCTCCCGAACTTCGCGAACCAGATCAACCGCACCGGGCAGTACGGCAGCTTCGTGAGCCTCTATCTGTGCAACTTCACCTTGAAAGCAGGGGACGCGGAAGTGAACATCTTCGGCCCGACCCACTCGTCGGTGTGCCGATGATCCTGTCGACACGGCTCATCGATCTCATCGTTCGCGGTGTCCGATCGCTCGGAGGCCGCAACGGACGGATACCGCAGAGCGTCGCCTGGATGATCGTCGCCGTCGTCCTCGGTGCCGGGTTCGCACTCGTCGCGATCGGGATCGCCCACATCGACGATCTCGTGAACGTCCTGGAGAACACCGCGGCGTCCACACCGGGGGAGGGTTCACGACCATGATGTTCCTGGTCAAACTCATCGACGTATTCGTCGGTGCACTCGAGTTCCTGTTCGGATTCGGCCGCAGGCAGAACACCGCGCACATGCCGCTGGTACTCGGCACGATCGGCATCGTTGCCCTCGTCGTAGGTCTCGGCGCCGCGATGAGTATTCCCGCAATCTGGTATCAGGCCCGAACCGAACCGTACACAGCGGAATTCGCGAACGCCGCCGGGCTGGCGACCGGCGACCCCGTGTACGTCGCCGGTATCCCGGCCGGCCGGGTCGAGAACATCGTGCTCGCGGGCGACCACGTCGACGTCGAGTTCCGCCTCGACCGCGACCGCACCGTCGGAAACACATCCACCGCATCGGTCCGTCTCGAAACCGTCCTCGGCAAGCGTTATCTCGACGTGCGTCCCGGCGGTATCGCGGACGGCGCCGACACCATCCCCCTCGAACGCACCACCGTGCCGTACTCGCTCGACGACGTCGGTGCCGGTGCGGAGCGGGTCGCTCAGGAACTCGACCTCGACGCGATGGAACAGATGATGACCACCTTGTCGCAGGTGATGCCGTCCGACAGTGGGCAGGTCGAACGCGCCCTCACCGGCATCAGCGCGGCATCGACCGCGTTCGGCCGCCACAGCGAGCAGTTCGACCGGCTACTCGAGATGTCGCGCCGGTTGTCGATGATGGCGGTCGACCAGCAGGACGCGCTTGTCGAAACCGCTGTGGATGCACGCACTCTCGTGCAGACGATGGCGGTTCGCAAGGAAGCGCTGACCGGGCTCGCACGCAATCTCCGCGTCGTCGTCTCGACGCTGTCGACCACGTTCGTCGAAAACCGGGAGGAGGCCGACCGGTTGGTGGCCGACCTGACCGCCGTGACCGCCACCTTGCAGCAGAACTCGGACAACATCGCCACGCTCATGACACAACTTCCTCCGGCGCTGCGCACCGTCACCGACGCCACCGGAAACGGCACCTGGGCCGACGTCACGACACCCGCCGCGGTCCTGCCGGACAACCTTCTGTGTGCGATCGGAGTGATGCAGGAATGCCGGTGAATGAACAGTCCACCGCGGCGCGGCCGTCGAACCGGAAGAAGGTCGCCTCGCTCGTCGTGGTCGCGCTTCTCCTGATTGCACTGCCGGCCTGGTACATTTTCGGCCGCACCGATCGGGTCACCACCGTGCACGCCGATTTCGAGTACGTCAACGGCATCTACGTGGGCAGCAAGGTCGCGGTCCTCGGCGTCGGGGTCGGGACCGTCACCGTGATCGAACCGCAAGGCACTTCGGTGCGGGTGACGATGACCGTCCCGGAGTCCGTGACACTGCCCGCCGGCGTGTCGGCGTACGTGATGAGCCCCGCGATCATCAGCGAGCGCTACATCGAACTGGGTCCGGCGTACACCGGCGGGCCACAATTGCCCGACGAATCGACCATCCCGATCGAGCGCACCCATTCGCCGATCGACATCGACGGCATGCTCGGCAGCCTGTCGACGCTCGTCGACGTAATGGGACCGGACGGCGGAGACATCGGTTCGTTGCTCGCGAGCGGCGCGCAGACGTGGGGCGGTCAGGGCGACGCGTTCAACAATGCGATCCGCGACCTCGGTGCCGCCACCGGTGTCGTCGGCGCGACCTCCGAGGACTTCGCGGTGCTCGTCGAGAATCTGTCGACGCTCATCGAGGCGATGGACGCACGCCAGGTATCTCTCGACGGCATGGTCGCCGACATGTCCACGCTGTCGACGGTCTGGCAGGACGCCGACCTCGACATCACTGTGCCCCTCGAGGATTTGCAGACGGTCTTCACCGAACTCGACAGTTTCGTCACCCAGCATCAGGACAGCTTCGGTGCGATCTCGACGAACCTGGAGGGGCTCGGCTACGTCCTGGCCGGCAATCAGGCGGGCCTCGCGGAATTCCTCGACCTCGTACCGCTCATGATGCAGAATCTGGACAACACCGTCGGCCCCGATGGCCGTAGCCGGATCAGGCTGAACGTCTCGACGAACCTGACCCAGTTCCCGGTCGCGGGCCCGCTGTGCGCGCAGTACCCACTGCCGCTGTGTACCGGCGCCGGATTCACCAACCCCATCTCGTTCCCGATCAGCGCATCCGATCCGCTGGGTATCGTCACCGCCATCACCGGGGGGAACCCGTGACCACGACACCACCGCGTTCCGCCCGTCACCGAGTCCGTGTCGTCGTGCTTGCTGTCGCGGCAACCGGCACGGTCCTCGTGTCCGGGTGCGGCTACGGCATCCAGGATCTTCCGGTCGGGCGGTCTGCCGGTGCCGGAGCATTCGACGTCGACGTGCACGTGCCGAGCGCCGACGGGATCGTCCTCGGCGCCGACGTTCGCTACGGCCAGCAAACCGTGGGGCGGGTCGCGTCGTTGAACACCGCGACCACCGGTGCGCGCGTGCAGATATCGCTGCAACCCGGTCTGGATGTTCCGAGCAATGTTTCGGTGTCCGTGGAGATTCCATCTGCGTTGGGCAGTCCGTACCTGCGGCTCGTCATGCCTGCGGCTGCCGCACCCGAGCGCTTGTCCGACGGCGCCGTGATCACCGTCGACGACTCCGATATGGGCCCTCGCGTCGAAACCATGCTCGCCGCGCTCGGCAACGTCGTCAGCGGTAGCGGTATGGATCAGCTCGCGACGGTCGTCGACGAACTGAACGTGGCGTTCACCGGACGGTCCGATCGGGTGCAGTCACTCGCCGACACCGCGACCGAGGTAATGTCCCGGGCGATAGACCAGCAGACCGCGTTCGACGAGGCGATGACGCTGGCCGCCGATGTCACCCGCCGCATGGCGGACGAGGAACAGGCGATGGGTGCCTATCTCGACAACACTGCACGTGCGGTGGAAGTTCTTGTCTCACAACGTGATTCGATTTCGACGTTACTCGACTCGACGACCCGTCTCGCCGGGAACGTGCAGGCGGTGACCGCCGCCGCGCCACAGGGCCCGGCCGGGTTCCTGGCGGACGCCGAGACGGTCGCATCCACCCTCCGTGCGTTCAACGACCGGATGGGCAGCACCCTCACCGCGATGAACGCATTCATGGATGCTTTCGGTAGATCCGTGCGTGGCGACTACCTCGTCTTCGACGGTGCGCTCGAGATCCCCGAGAGCATCGACACGGTCCTGACCGGTGGCTACTTCACCGGCGCTCCGCCCGAACCGTCACCCACGTCGCTGCAGGGCCTGCTCGGGGGAGGCGCCCGATGAAGAAGATCGTTCTCGTGCAACTCGTGCTGTTCGCGTTGACCGCACTGATCGTGGTGCCCTACGGCATCTACTACATCGTCGGCCCGCGCGGTCTCGGTGACGAGATGCGGCTGTCCGCCTACGTCGACGACGCGCTCGGTGTCTCGGAGGGCACCGTGGTCACCTATCGCGGCGTTCCGGTCGGGACCGTTTCGGCAGTGGCGGTCGAACCGCAACGCGGCGGAGCCCGTCTCGAACTGGAACTCGAAGGCGGTACCGAGATTCCGGTCGACTCGATCGCGAAGATCACCCAGGGCACGCTCGCCGGCATGCTCAACGTCGACATCTTTCCCCGCGTCGATCACGGGCCGTATCTCGCGGACGGCGACGCGATCGAGATGCCCGCCGAGGATCAGCCGGTCCAGATCGCCGAGACTCTCGCGAGTACATCCGCGTTGCTGGGCACCGTCGAACCCGGAACCATCGCGACCATCGGCACCGAACTCGGCGCCGCCTTCGAAGCGCTCGGACCCGATCTGGCGCGGCTCGTCACCGACGCAGATGCGCTCTCGGGACGCATGGAAGTCCACGCGACGGATCTGACCGAACTCCTCGGTCGTACCGCCGGTCTGACCTCCACCATGGCCGACAATTCGACGCAGTTCGTCGACGGAATGGCCGCTGCTCGTACCATCGCTGACACGTTGTACACCAACGAAAATCGGATCGGCGACATGTTGACGACAACACCGGACGCCATGCGCCGCGCAGACGGTGTGCTCGCCGCCAACGAAGAATCGTTCGCGGCTGTTCTCGGTAACCTCGCCGAGGTGACGCCGATCATCTCGGATCGGTCGGCTGCCCTGCACACCGGCCTGGTTGCGATTCCGCGGGGCCTGGCCGCTCTCGAATCCATCGTGCACGGCGACCGCGCGGACTTCGCGCTCGTCGCGACGCAGGGTCCGGTCTGTGCCTATGACACACCTCGCCGTCGGATCGGCGACGAGTCGCCGGTGGCAGTCGACCTCACGAACTACTGCCCGCCCGGACAAGACCACGGCCAGCGCGGCGCGCAGAATGCGCCGCGGCCGAACGATCTGGGTGTGACGAACAGGACGACGCCCGGCACCCTCATCGGCCCGCCTGTCGTCGCCGACCCGATCCTCATCCCGGCGGGCGCAGAACTCGCGGCGTTCTGGCGGATGCTGCTTCAGGGCATCGGGAGTGGCACGAACTGACAGTACCGAGAGCCGGCAGTGCCGAGTAGTCATCATCCGAACGACATCAGGAGGACCAGATGCCAACGCACTACCTGGACGAAGCCGCGGAAACAGAGCCTGTGCTGACATCTGCCCGCACGCGGATCAGGATCACGAGTGGGCCGAACCGGTGGAGCCGCAAGAAGCACGCCCTGTCCGATGCGATCGACTTCTGGTCGTTCGCCGGTGCCGCCTCGAACGTCATCATGCAGCTCGGCTGGCCGGAGGTCGCGTACGGCGTGATGGAAAGCAAGGTGCCGTCCGGGTCGATCGTCCACCATCCGTGGAAGCGTGCCTGCACCACCACGCAGTACCTGGCGGTCGCGATCCTCGGAACCGACGAGGAGCGCATCGCGTTCCGGAAGGCCGTCGACGGCGCGCACCGGCAGGTACGTTCCGACGCGAACAGCCCAGTGAAATACAACGCGTTCAACCGCGAACTGCAGATGTGGGTTGCCGCGTGCCTCTATGTCGGCATCGAGGACAGCTACCAACTGCTGCACGGCACGCTCGACGACGAGCAACTCGAGGACTTCTACTCGACCGCATCGAAGCTCGGCACGACCCTGCAGGTCACCGAGGAGATGTGGCCCGCCACGCGAGCGGATTTCGAGCGGTACTGGAACCTCGGGTGCGAACGCGTGGTGTTCGACGAGGCCACCACTCGGTTCCTACTGGATCTGGTGGGGCTGAAGATGATCAACTGGCCGATGCGGATGATGTTCCGGAATCTGCTGCAATTCCTGACGATCGGGACACTGCCGCCGTACTTCCGGGAACAGCTCGGCTCGAGCTGGAGCGAAGACGATCGGCGCCGATTCGAGCACCTGTTCGTGTTCGTCTCGTTCGTCAACCGCTTCATCCCGAAGTTCATCCGGCACGGCGGCAGCCTGGCCTTGATGGCCGATCTTCGTCACCGAATCAAATCCGGCAAGAACATCATCTGACACCGTGGTCACGCGTGAAACCGACATCGACCCGGGCGGTCTGCTGCGGCGATACCTCGGCGACCGACGGTTCCTGCTGACGTTGCCCCGCGCGGCGGCTCTACAGATGCTGCATCCGGCAATTGCTGCGGGCATGGAACATTCACGCACTCCGCGCCGGTTGTGGCTGCACAAGCAGCACACCGTTCCACTGCTGATACGGATGGCGTACGACGATACCGATCTGTCGTCGATCATCCGGCGTGGACACGAGCGGATCTCGGGCGTCGACGATCTCGGCCGTCGTTATCACAGTCTGAATCCGGATGTGTTCCAGTTCCAGCACGCCACCTATGTGGACACGCTCGTCACCATGATCGAGGTGTTCGTGCGGCCGTTGACCGGAACCGAGCGAGAGGACCTGTACCGCGACTGCGGCGCGTGGTACCGCCGGTACGGGGTCAGCGACCGGGGCTTGCCGGGCACGTGGGCGGAGTTCACCGACTGGTTCGACGAAACGTGCCGTACCGAACTGCACCGGACCCCGCGGGGCGACAGCTATCGGGATCAGGTGCTGCGTCCGCGGGACTGGGTGCAGCGTCGGGTGCCGACGCGAGCGGTCCGCGCACTGATGCATCCCGTTGCGCAGCGGATGTGGTCGGTCGAGGTCACCGCAGGTGATCGGCGGGCGTTGCGCCGCTACGTGCTGCGACGCAAGGTGATGGCCGCACCGACTCGTCGCATATTCGACGTTTCCCGGCTCTGATGTGGACTACCGCACGCAATGTTCGGCTGGCATGATGTGCCGATGACTTCTGGCTTCCTCGAACTGCGGCACGTCGAGTGCGAAGGTCCCGCCGAGTATCTGCCGGCGCTGGAGAAGTACGGTCCGGTGCATACGGTCCGGTTGTGGCAGGAGTCGCTCCCCGAGACCGTCGACTACCGGGGCATCGTGGTCATGGGTGGTCCGATGGGCGTGAACGACGGCGCGGTCGTGCCGTGGATCGGCGACGAGATCGACTATCTGCGTTCGGCTCTCGCATCGAATGTCCCGGTGTGGGGAGTGTGTCTCGGCGCGCAGTTGCTCGCTGCGGCACTGGACGCGAAGGTGTATCCCGGCGTGACTCCCGAGGTCGGGGTGTGCGATGTGGAACTGACCGACGCCGCCGCGGCGGACCCGGTGTGGGGTGATGTGCCGTCGAGTTTCCCGACCCTGCAGTGGCACGGCGACACGTTCGATCTGCCGGCGGGGGCGACGCTGCTCGCGTCGTCGCCGGCCTATCCGAACCAGTTGTTTCGGCACGGCCGCAGCTACGGCGTGCAGTTCCACCTCGAGGCCGGTCCCGATGTGGCCGCGGAGTGGCTCGCGATCGACGAGTACCGTCGCGCACTCGAGGACGTCCTCGGAGCGGGGGCGGCGGATTCCGTGCTCATGGAACTCGCGTCGGTGCACTCACAGACGGCCGCTCAGGCGGATGCGGTCATGTCGAGATGGTTGGAGACGATCGGCTGAGCGGTCAGCGACCGACCCGTTCGAGCGCGGCGTCGACGAGATATTCGGCGATGGCCATCGACGATGTCGCGCCGGGGGAGGGCGCGTTGCGCAGGTGCACGAGCCGTCCGTGTCCGGTGACGACGAAGTCGTCCTCGAGGCTGCCGTCGGTGTTCATCGCCTGAGCGCGGATTCCACGCGGTCCGCGCAGCACATCGCCGACGCTGAGCCCGGGAACATATTTCCCTGCCTCGGTGACGAATTCGCGGGTGCTTGCCGCGGTCCGCAGTTCTCGCAGCGCCGCGGGCACGTTGTGTACCGCGAAGCGTACGAAGCCGGGGAAGGCGACTGCGTCCCAGAGGTCCCGCGCGGAACCGGAGCGCCGGTCGTACGCTTCGCGTCCGGGGGAAAGGAATGCGTTGGGGCCGAGCATGATCGAACCGTCGATGCGCTTGGTGAGGTGCACTCCGAGGAACGGGTAGCGTGGGTCCGGCACCGGGTAGATCAGGCCACGCACCGTCGTCGAGAGTTCCGGGCGCAGCAGGAAGTAGTCGCCGAGGAACGGTACGATGCGTGGCATCGCTGCGTCACCGGCGTCGCGCGCGATCCGGTCGGATTGCAGCCCCGCGCACGTGATTACGAGATCGAATGCGTCTGTTCCGGTGTGGGTTCCGACGACGACTTCGTCGCCACGGGTGTGCAGCCTCGTGACCGTCGTGCCGGTGCGGATCGTGCCCCCGGCCGCGGCGACGTCGCCCGCGAATGCGGCGGTGATCGCGACGTAGTCGACGATCGCGGTGTGCGGGGAGTGCAGCGCAGCGATGCCGCGTGCGTGCGGTTCTATCGTCTCGATCTCGTCGGGCCCGACTCGTCGGATGCCGGGCACTCCGTTCGCGGCGGCCCGTATGCCGATGGCGTCGAGGCGGTCGAGTTCGGATTCGTCGAGAGCGACGACGAGTTTGCCGCACTCCTCGTACGGTAGGTTCCGCTCGGTCGTGTAGTCGCGTAGTAGTTCGACGCCGCGTCGGCACAATCGGGCTTTGAGGCTGCCGGGTGTGTAGTACAGCCCGGCGTGGACGACGCCGCTGTTGTGTCCGGTCTGGTGTGCGGCGAGGGCGCGTTCCTTCTCGAAGAGGGTCACGGTGGCACCGCATTCGGTGAGTCGGCGTGCTGTTGCGGCACCGATGATTCCGCCGCCGACGACCGCGACCCGTAGTGCACTCATGCGCGCAATGGTAGGTGTCCACCCTGAGAATAGAATATCAGTTGTACGTATAAGTGTTATTGTTCGGATATGGGCTACAAGTACGAAGCCGTCGCCGTCGATCTCAAGCATCGGCTGACGTGGAAGGAATGGGGGGTCGGGGAGCAACTTCCCGGCGTGCACGACCTCGCCGCACATTACGAGGTCTCTCCGTCCGTCGTGCAGGATGCGCAGGAGGTGCTGAGGATCGAGGGGCTGATCGAGACCCGCCGCGGAAGTGGGTCCTACGTACTGGCGATCCCGGAACCGGGAGACATGACCCTCGGCATGCACCGGCAACTCGCTGCCCTGCGCGAAGACCTGGCCACCGCCCGCGAGGCGCTGACGAGCGCCGAGCGTCGACTCGCTGCACTCACCGAAATCGAGTGAGGCGGGCCGCCCGCGATTCGGGTGAAGGGACCATTCACCTGGTCAGTCCGGGTGGATGGTCCTCTCCCCGTCGCTATCGGGGGTCGCGCTCGCAGGCGACGCCGTCATCGTCGCGGTCGAGTTTCGGCGCGTAGCCGGACTCCCCGCGGTAGAGCGGCGCCACACCGGCTTCCCATGCCTCGGTGCAGTTCTTGTACCCGATGCTCGGTGCGGGCCGAGGCGCCGGTGGCGGTGCTGGTGCCTGTGGTGCCGGTGCCGGTGCCGGAGGTGCGGGCGGCGGCGGAGGCGCGGGCGGTGCGAACAAGCCCGCCGACCCGCTGGGGACGATGTCGGCGACGCCTGTCGGCAGCAGATCGGTGAGGCTGAACGCGGACGCCGTGGTAGGCGCAACCACAGTGAGCGATACGCATCCGAGCGCCATGAGCGCGAAACGTCGGAACTTCATTCGGTGTTCCTTTCGGGACGAGTTCGGCCGACAGGCCGACCGGAGCTGAGATCGCGGCGTCCGGCCCGTTCGTTACGAGGTTCGGTCGTGGTCAGGCGATCGGCGCGACCACCGCAGGATCGATCCGCAACACCGCGAACCCCGCGACCGCTCCGGCGCCGAAGCCCGGCGCGAACACCCGTACCGGTTCGGTGATCGCACCGTCCCGGACGGCATCGACGATGGCCAGGGGGATGCTCGCCGACGACGCATTGCCGACCCTGTCGATGTTGAAGTACAGCCGGTCGGCCGCCAGACCGGCCGCGGCGGCAAGCTCGAGCACCATCGTCTTGTTGGCCTGATGCGGCACAACCACGTCGATGTTGTCGAGGAGGGTGCCCCGCCTTCCGGTAGGTGCGGGCAATGCCGTGACTTCGTCGAGCATCTGTTCGAGGTAACGGCCGGCCAGCGATTTCACTTCCGGTCCGTACACCGTGATGGAGTTGTCGAAGTCCGGATTCGGCCAGATGATCGAGTTGATCTCACTCACCGGACCGCCGGCATAGGTCTGCAGGTATTCGATATCGGATTCGGTGTCGTCCGGCGCAACACCGACGACGATCGCGGCCGCACCGTCACCGAAGATCATCCGCGACGGTCGGACATTGCCGACCTTGTCGGAGAACTTCTCGGCACACACCACGAGGACCGGCCGCTCGACCTGCTGCAGGATCCGGGTCGCCTCGGCGAGACCATACGGCAGACCAGCACACGCCGCTACCAGATCGAATGCCGTGTGCACCTGGGCAATTCCCAGCTCACCGCAGATCCAGGTCGCGAGCGAGGGAATGGGCCGGGAGCTGGTGCACGTACACACGATCACGGCGCCGATGTCCTCGGGCCCGCGGCCGGCGTGCACGAGTGCCGACTTCGCCGCCGCCAACGCGAGTTCCTCCAGGCTGCCGGAGGTGTAGCGCCGCTGCTCGATTCCTGTCTTCGCGGTGATTTCGTCCGCAGTCATCGGTGACCAGCTGTACGCCGAATTGCGGATCAGATCGTTGTTCGTGCACACCGTGTCGCCGTGCACGGCCGACACGGCCTCGATCCGCGGCCGGACGGCGAAGTCGCGGCGGACATCGATCGGAGGGTACGGGCGTGCCGGCGCGACCGGCGCGGACGCCATGGCGGGCGCGGTCGCTGCCGGGGTTCGGGAAATGAAGCGTTGAACGTGCCGGTCACGCGGATGCAGGACCACCACGTAGTCGTCGTCCTGCAGGTCACCCACCGCGACGAGTTCGGCCTGGCCGCGATTCCAGGGCTGCTGGTTGTGCAGCACCATCGCCCAGCGGTGCAGCGCCTCGAGTTCGGCGACGTCCTCGGAAACGTCGAGGATCTCGTCGTAGCCGTAGCGACGGAAATCCGGATCGTAGTCGCCGAGCCGCAACGTCATGTTGCTCGAATCCGATAGCAGCTGCGCAACAGTAGGTTTGACGGTCGGCAGATCCGCTGCGATGTTCTTGCGCGCGGCGAACACGTCGAACAGCACGTCGAAGATGCGATCTTCTGCGGCGGCGTCCAGGCCGGACGGCAATGCGCGGAATGCGGACTCGACTTCCGCGGTTCGATCCTCGCTCCCGGGCCACGGGGTCAATATCGGCATGTACAGGTCGTCTCGTGTCCGCGGCACGTCTGCCCACCTGGTGGGACGCTTGTCGAACATCGTGATGGCGAACCGGTTCGCCCAGTAGACATTCAACGCCATGTCGCGCATGAGATCGGCCTTCGACCGATACGCACCCTGCGTGCTGCGGGAGATCATCTCCGAGACCGTCGGTGCCTTCGTGTCGAAGTCGCGGCGGATGATCGAATCGAGTTGTTCGAGGCTGGAGATCGACGAAAAGTCGAGTTCAGGAAAGAAGTTGCACGGAAACACGATTCGACCGTGTCGATTGACTTCGAATTGCTGCATGGGGACGATCTGCCGTTCGGGAGAGGTGTCGGGCGGGGGAGGGTCACATGTCGAGGCCGCCGTTGACGCCCCACACCTGGCCGGTGATGTACGACGAGGCGTCGGCGGCGAGGAAGTGCACGACCCGTGCGATCTCGTCGGGATGGGCGAGCCGCTTGACCGGGATCGTTTCCTTGATGCGGTCGAGAACCTTGTCGGGGATGGTCTCGACCATCTCGGTGGCAACGAAACCGGGTGTCACGGTGTTGATGGTCAGGCCGATACTGCCGTCGTCGAGTTTGCCTGCCCGCTCCAAATGGAACGCCGCCTCACGGGCGAGCGTTTTGGTGAGGCCGAACAGGCCGGCCTTCGATGCGGCGTAGTTCGCCTGGCCGATATTGCCGGTCTCGCCGATCACGGACGAAACGTTCACAATGCGGCCGGTTCCGCGGGGGAGCATGTGCTTCATGGCGGCCTGCGCCATGAAGAACGTTCCCGACAGGTTCACGGAGATGACGTCGTTCCAGTCGTCGTCGGTCATCTTCGGGACGGTGCGGTCGATCGTGATGCCGGCGTTGTTGATCAGGATGTCGAGGCGACCGTGGCGCTCGATCACCTCGTCGATGGTGCGACGGCACGCGGCTGGGTCGGAGATGTCGCCCTGGTGCACGCTCATGCGGGCGCCGTGCTGAGCGTCGCGCTCGAGAACGTCGAGGAACTGTGCTGCCTGGTCGGTGTTGCGTCCGAAGCCGGCCGCGACGGTGGCACCCTGGGCGGCGAGGCTGCGACTGATGGCCGCGCCGATGCCACGGGTTCCGCCGGTCACGAATGCGACGCGCCCGCGGAGTTTGGCGCCGGGGATGACAGTGATGGATGACGGCTCGAGTGTGCTGGTCATGTGAGTTCTCCTGCTCGGATTGTGTTTTCCGATGTGTTCTCGACGTTTTCGTCGCTGCGAAGAATTCCGCTGGAGCCGAAAAGGATCGGGAACCTGTTCGAGGGGTTGTATATCGAGGGATCGAATACTGATGCAGATGATCCTGCAACATCGTCCGGTGTTTGTCATGTCCACACTGCCCTAGGTACTTTGGTCCCTTCTCATCCGGGACTGTTCGAAACCTACTGGTAGATGGTGTTTTTTGGCCCGATGTCAGGAAATCCTCCGGTATCGATCAGGTCATGCGTCCAGCATGTACTGCCCGGTAAGTACGCCCGAGAATTCGGCCCTCATTCGTGAAACGAGTGCCGCGGTAGACGCATTCTGCGTGGGTGTCATGTGTGTCGAATTGTCCAGTGACCCGGACTTACTGAAAAGTAGTGTTTGAAAACTGTTGTTACATAACAACTTACAATAGAGTGGCTATTGGGGTTTCGGGCGATGTCGTACGCCTCCCCGAAATTCGTTCGGCGTAGCGCACGTTCGGTGGGGTCGATATCCGCCGGCGCTTCGTCGGCCGAAGTGAATCCGATCAAAAACGAGCGGTCTGGCCTTCGGTGCCACATCCGCTCGGGGTCATTCGGTCGATATGACCCGCAGTGCCACGCCCGCACCGCGCCCCCTCCGAGCGAGTGGCACTCTCGGTCGATCTGATGAAGCAGGCGATACATTCGCTCCGACGGCCGAGGCGCCGACACGGAAGGGCCCCGCACCTCCGAACAGGTGCGGGGCCCTTCTGTATCGTGCGGGCTTCTGTATCGTGCGGGCTTACGCGAGCGTCTTCGCGACCCCTCGTTCGACGGCGGCGATGATCTGCGGGCGCAGTTCGGCGGCCGGCACGATCCGGTGTACCGAGCCGACCTGCTGGGCACGCTGGATGTTGTGGATCGCCTCGAACTCGGCGGCGACCTCGCCCAGCTTCTCGGACCGAACGGTGGTGCGGAGCGTCGCGAGTTCGACACCGAGGCGTGCCTTTTCGCCGTCTTCGGCGGCGGCGACCTGGGCTTCGAGCTCGACGATCCGCGGGTCGTTCGCGGTGCGCTTGTTCACGTCGCGGGTGAACACGACCGCGGCGGCGGGGGCACCGCCGAGCACGGAGGCGAACGACCCTTCGACGGCGAGCACCTCCATGTTCTCGTTGAGCGCTCCGGAGAACACGACAAACGCGCCGCCGTGGTAGCGCGAGACCACCACGAACACGATGGGTCCGTCGAAGTTGACGATGGCACGGCCGATCTCGGCGCCGTTCTCGAGCTGCAGGTTGCGCAGCGATTCGGGGGAGCCGTCGAAGCCGGACAGGTTCGCCAGCACCACGACGGGCCGGTTGCCGCTCGCCGCGTTGATCGCACGGGCCGTCTTCTTCGACGACCGCGGGAACAACGTGCCGGACGTCCACTGGTCCGGTCCGTCGGTGGGGAACCAGCCCTTGCGGGCGATCGCCCGGGATTCGATACCGACGACGGTGACGGCATGCCCACCGAGGTGCGCGTCGAAGACGACGGACGTGTCGGCGTCGGCCATGTCCGCCCACCGCTCGAGCACCGCATGATCCTGGTCGACGACCGAACGCATCACCGTGCGGATGTCGAACGGCTTCTTGCGATCCGGGTTGGTCGTCGACGAGAAGATGTCGCCGACGGTGGTGAAGTCGCTCGACGGATGCACGTGCGGGTAGACGCGCACGTCACGGTCGACGGGATCGTGCGACGGTGCCTTGCGTGGGAACCGTTCGCCCGGTGCGAGATACGCGTGGTCGTAGTGACCGAACAGGATGTCGACGGCCGCGGACAGGTTCGGTGCCCAGTACTGTGCCTGGCCGTTCGGGCCCATGACACGGTCGTAGCCGCCGATGCCGAAGTTGTCCTCGGCCGAGACACCACCGGAGTAGTCGAGGGACTGCTTGCCGGTGAGCACCATCGCGCTGTCCGGGGTCATCACCAGGATGCCCTTGGTGTGCATGAGCATCGTCGCCTCGGCGTTCCAGTACGGCTGGGCGCCGACGTTGATGCCGGTGACGATCACGTTGATCTCGCCGCCGTTCTGCGTGAACGTGATGATGCGGCGCAGTCCACGCGACACCCAGTCCATGTTCTCGGTGCCGGAATCCATCGAGATGGTGGCGCCGGAGGAGAGCGCGAACCATTCGACGGGCGCGCCGAGCTGCTCGGCCAGGTCGATCGCGGCGACCATGCGTGAGCATTCGGCCTCGGCGACGGTGCCCAACGCCTTGGTGGGGTCACCGAACAGGGCGACGCGGGTCATGCCCTCGGGGTACCGCGCGGTCGTGGTGGTGATGACGCCGACGATCAGGCCCGCCGTGTTGCGGCCGTACGGGCGGTCGACGGGCACCAGCGCGCCGGAGACGTCGAAGTCGTACTCGACGAAGCTGCCGTCGGTCGTGGTGAGCAGCGGAATCAGCTCGTACGGGTACACGGTGCCGCGTGCCCGGGAACGCTGGACCTTCTGGGTGTATTCGTCGAGCGGCTGCAGCGGTTCCTTCGGCGGATCGGTCACCCGCGCGACGACGCCGGCGCCGGACCGGTACGAGAACCGCAGTGCGACCTCGCGTGCCGGCGATTCCGGATGGTCGCGGAGCCAGCCGATGACGGTGATCTCTTCGAGGCCCGCACCGACGGTGAGCGGCGCTGCGGCCTGCCCGACCCGGTTGAGTTCGTCGAGGGTCAGCTCGACGACCGGCCACACGAACAGCACCACCCGATTCGAGTCGAGGCGGCGGCTGCCGCGGGCGGCCTGCGCCCGGCGCATCCCGTCGAGGCAGCTCGCCAGCGCCCGTTCGAACGCCGGCAGTGCCGCGATCGCACCGGTCTCGTCGCGTTGCGGTGCGACGTCGCGAACCTCGGCGAGCGCGATGAACCGCTCGTCGGACGGATTATCGTTGGCGACAAGGTGATACAGGTACGTGTCGGGGTTCGCCGGGATCCGGGTGCCGACGAAGTTCTTCAGCCGCCACAGGTCCAGTCGCTGCCCGGTGAGCGGGTGGATGTCGCGGATGTTGTTTTCCTCGGCGTAGCCGGTGGGGAAGGGCCGGAACGTGAAGACGTGTTCCTCGGCGGTGTCGGTGTGGCACACCGTGACGGTGACGCGGCGAGCGGTCGCGGTCACCGGGCGGGCGAGCAGCGCGGTGCGCAGCGCGTCGGCCTGCGCGTCGGCGTCGTCCGGGGCGTCGTCCCACGCCACATACAGGTCGATCACCAGGTTCTCGGTGCTCGGCAGCGGCCGGGCAGCGGCATCGACGGAATCGAGGACCGCCGACAGTTCGGCATGCCGGGATTCGGCGGAGATGAGGTACAGGCGAGTGCCGCGCAGATCGAAATTGCCGGTGACGAACTGGCGGCCGTCGACCGTGTAGGACTGCACGTCCTCGAGGGTGCGAATCTTGTAGGCGCGCCGGGTGATCACCTCGAGCAGCGGCCCCGGAACCGATTCGGGGCGGGTGATCTGCTGCGCGAGCAGATCGATCAGCGGCTCGGGGGTCGCGATGAGGGTGTCGATGCGCTGCGCGTAGTCGCCGGCCTGCGGATTGTCGGCCAGGTAGGCGAGGCTCCCCCGGACACCGTCGTACACCTGCTCGCGGGCCTTGCGGATCACCGGTTCCTCGAAGAAACGGAACCGCAGGTTGCGGGCGGCATCCCCGATCACCGGGTAGCGCACCTGGGTGGCGACGACTAGCCGGTCCAGAACCTCGTTGAGTTCGTGTGACAGGCGCGGGGATTCGACGTTCGCGAGCCACCGTTCGAGCAGCGCCGACACCACCGGTACCGCCGTCTCGATGCGCTGCTGTGCCAGGAACAACCGGTAGACGGCCTCTTCGAGGTCGCCGGTGCGGTCGAGCGAGTCGACATCGTAGTGGCGCAGTGCGCGAGAGAGCCGGGTGCGGAAGCTGTCCGGCAGGCCACCGACCTCCACGTCGAGGGACTGCAGGTAGCCGTGGAAGGACTCGCGGGGGCTGTGGACGCGGTCGTCGCCGGACTCCTCGTCCTGCCTGGGCCGGTTGCGGGACAGTTCGCACACGTCCGCGAAGGTGGTGAGCAGCGACAGTTCGGCACGGACCAGATCGCAGGTCTTGCCGGCTTCGGTGCGCAGCCGGTCGTATTCGCTGAGCAGCGTCGCGGTGCGCTGGGCGGACACGTCGTAGCCGGTGATCAGGGCCTCGAGGGCGTCGATGCGGGCGAGGGCGTCGCAGTCGGCGTCCCCGGTGACGGCCGGAGCGGGTGCCGGAAACTCGACCCGCTCGACGACCGCGGTGACGGTTTCCTCCGCGACCTGGTCGACCCGCAGCAGGGGGGCGCCGGCGTCGACCTGCGAGTTCACCACGGCGAGGACTTCACGGACCGTGCCGGCGAAGGGCGCGCGGACGGCGGTTTCCATCTTCATGGACTCGAGCACGACGAGGGTCTGGCCGGCTTCGACGTCGTCGCCGACGGCGACGGGCACCGCGACCACGACGGCGGGCGCGGGTGTGCGCACGACGCCGGCTTCGTCCTGGCTGATCTGGTGGCTGACACCGTCGACCTCGACGAGGAAGTGCGCGGGTCCGGCGATCGAGACGATGTGGTGGCGCTGCCCGGCGACGGTGACGCGGGATTCGTAGTCGCCGAGCCGATCGACGTCGACATCCTGTTCGCCGCTGCCGGTTTCGACGCGATAGCGATGCGGGCCGACCTGGCCGACGAACAGTTCGTACGCCTGGCCCTGGTAGCTCAGTTCGATCTTGCGGCCGACGGTGTGGCCGGCGCGGGGGCGGCCACCGCGCGCGGAGGTGAGGAAGGCGGCGCGTTCACGGGCCTCGTCGGCGTCGTACACGTCGACGGCGGTGGCGATCAGCGCGACGTCCGCGACGCGGGTGGGGCCGGTGGCGGTGCCCGCACCGGTGCGGTCGAGCCAGCCGGTGTCCGCGGAGGCGGAGACGACCTCGTCACGGTCGAGCAGTTCGAGCAGGAACGACTTGGTGGTGGTGCCGCCGTCGAGCACGACGGTGGTCTCGCGCAGCGCGGTGCGCAGACGGGCGAGGGCTTCGTCGCGGTCGCGGCCCCACGCGATGATCTTGGCGACCATCGAGTCGTAGTCGGGCGGGATGACGTCGCCCTGGGCGATGCCGGTGTCGACGCGCAGACCGGAGCCGAGCGGGAACTTCAGCAACTGGACGGTGCCGGGGGCCGGAGCGAAGCCGTTGTCGGCGTCTTCGGCGTTGAGGCGGGCCTCGACGGCGTGACCGAACTCGGTGGGGCAGTCGCCGGGAAGGGCGTCGCCGGAAGCGACGAGGATCTGCAGTTTGACCAGGTCGATGCCGGTGGTGGCTTCGGTGATGGGATGCTCGACCTGCAGGCGGGTGTTGACCTCGAGGAACGTGAAGATCTTCAGGTCCGGCTGGTACAGGTATTCGACGGTGCCCGCACCGCTGTATCCGGCGGCGCGGACCAGGTCGGCGGAGACGGCACGCAGGTGATCGGACTGCTCGCGGGTGAGCAGCGGCGACGCAGATTCCTCGATGACCTTCTGGTTCTTGCGCTGGATGGAGCAGTCGCGCACACCGGGCGCCCACACGTTGCCGTGATTGTCCGCGATGACCTGGACCTCGACGTGGCGGGCGTCGGTCACCAGGCGTTCGATGAAGACGACGGGGTCGCCGAAGGAACGCTCGGCCTCACCCTGGGTGCGTTCGAGGGCGAGTTCGAGTTCGTCCTCCGCGTAGACCTTGCGGATGCCGCGTCCGCCGCCACCGGAGCGGGCCTTGATGATCAGCGGGTAGCCGATGGCCTGGGCGTGGCGTCGGGCGTCGGCGCGATTCTCGACCGGACCGCCGGACCACGGGGCGACGGGGACACCGACCTTCTCGGCGAGGAGTTTGGCTTCGACCTTGTCGCCGAGCAACCGCATGGCGTCGGCGGACGGGCCGATGAAGGTGATTCCCAGCTTGGCGCACAGTTCCGCGAAGGCGGGGTCCTCGGCGACGAAGCCCCAGCCGACCCATACGGCGTCGGCCTTCGCTTCGATGAGGGCGCGCTCGAGTTCGGCGTGGTCGAGGTAGGAGGTCGCGGCCGTGGTGGACGGCCGGAGGGTCACGCCTTCGTCGGCCTGGCGGACGAACATGGCACGCCGCTCCGCGTCGGTGTGCAGCGCGATGGTCTTGATGCCGTAGTCGTGCTCGGAGTTGAGCTCCCGGACTGCGCGGATGAGGCGGACGGCCGCCTCACCCCTGTTGACCACTGCGATCCGTTTGAACATACTCGATGCCACCGTTCTCCATGGTTGTGCGTGCTCGAAGCGACGCTCGTCGAAACTCCGCCCCAATGAGAAAAACAAGTTAACCGATTGAAACGCCAACGTCACGGCTTGATAACGCGGACATGTGCATGTATCGGCCGACTCCTCACAGTGGGTACGGGCAGGTCGTGAGTCCGGCGACCGGGCTGGACCCGGTCCGGCGGACGGCTCTGCGGCAGGTCTCCCCGCCACTCTCGGTCATCGTCGTCGATGACCGAACCCCGCGCGGGTGATCCTTCCGGTTAACAGCATGAAGGAAACATGAGGGTTTGTCACGTTTTCGGTACCGGTGCGGATTCTGTCGGGTGCGCCAGTGGTGGTGTAGTCGAAAAGGGCTGGGCAGGAACGGGATTGCCGTTTCCTGTGGAGGCTTCACGGCGCGCAGGTGACGCCCGTCACGTGCATACTTGCCAGTAACATCCGTCGGTAATGTCCGGATCCGACGGTTTGTCACTGTTACTCGCCGGTATCGGCACCGGGTAGGCGTTCGACGAGGGCGATTTCCCCGTATTTGCGGGGAAATTTGCGGCAAAACGGACAAATTGCGATTTCGATGTGATTCATCTCACCGAATCGTCGCGCGGGCCGAGGTACCCGCTCGGTTCGTGCCGCCACGCCGAGGTTCTGGGACAGTGGAAGAGTCCGGACACCGCGAGGAGGCCCTAGATGTCCGACGAACACGCGCCCGATGCGTCCGCCCTGCGACGAAGCCGCATCGACCACCAGGTGCGCCACTGGTGCGAGCACAACCGGATCGACGGCAGGCACGCGCCACTGAGCGACACCGCCGCCCTGTGCCTCGCCGCCGGCCATCTCGACGAGCAGACCCGCGACATCCTCGCCGCGCGACGCCGTGCCTGCCGTCCCCTGCCCACCCTCGGTGGGTTCGGCGACCTGCGCAGACTCACCGACGAACACCGGCGCGTCGCGGCACGCAGTGCAGACCTGCGGCCCGGCGCGGCGCGTCTGGTGCTCGACTATCGCGCGCTCGACCTCGACAAGCGCCTGCGCGCGGCGCACCGCACGTTCGCGTATTCGCCTGCCCACTACGCGCAGGG
>NZ_JBAQXC010000072.1:0-28107 GCF_049299235.1 Rhodococcus sp. (in: high G+C Gram-positive bacteria)
ACGCCGAGTCCGAACGGTTCGCGTCGCTGGAGCTGGAGCTGTCGGAGAAGGATCCGCGGTTCGCCATGTCGGTGCTGCCTTTCGCTCATCGGGTGTGTCGGGGATAGGAGCGGCCGAGAACCCGGAAAGTTCCGGACGGTTCCCCGAAAATTTCCGCACCGGAACCGAGGGGAACAAAGACCCAGTTCGCAGCGACCGAAGGCCGAATTTGTGTGCCGCAACTCACACAATTCGACCGACCCGAGTGCCCGTCCGACCCGAGTGCCCGTCCGACGCGAAGGTCGAACCTCCCGCCGCACAAACCACGAAGGGTCCAGTAAGTTACACCCGGAAAGTTGCGGAGGGGGCCGTCATGAGCGAAGCGGAATTGATCGATCGGAGCCGGGCAGGGGACCAGGCCGCCTTCGCTGAACTCGTGGCACTGTCACGCGACCAGACGTGGGCCGTGTGTCTGCAGATCACCGGGCACCGGTACGACGCCGAGGACGCGCTGCAGGACACCCTGACCGCCGCGTGGCAGAACCTCGGGTCGTTCCGCGGCACCGCACGGTTCGGAACATGGCTGTACCGCATCGCGACCAACGCATCGCTGGCGATCGTGCGGAAACGACGCGAAACCCCCGAGGACGAGATCGACCACGGCGAGAGCACGAACCGGTCCGTCGCGGACCGGATCGCCGATACGGACGCGGTGCGACAGGCCCTTGCTGCCCTGCCCGAGCAGTTCCGGGTCGCGATCGTGCTGCGCGAGTACGCCGACATGAGCTACGCGGAGATCGCCGAGCACCAGGGCATCGGGGTGCAGACCGTCAAGAGCCGAATCAACCGCGCACGGGCACAACTGGTCGAGATGTTGTCGCCGGCGATGCTCGACTCGGACACCCTCGAACCCTGATCCCCGTGCATGGTCAGTACCAGGACCGCACGATCGACGTGTAGGCGTGGGTGAGCGACACGAGCGCCGCGTCCTCGGCCGCAGAGCGGGTGCTGAGCGTCTGCCGCTGCACCGATACGAGGCGATCCTGCGCGATCGCCCGCAACCGGTCCGGCGGCGCCGACGGGTCCGCACCGAGCGACTCCGCGAGGGTGCCGCCGCGCAACAACTGCGTCAACTCCGCCACAGCGGGGGCGGACGGATCGGTCTCGAGCAGTGACCGCAACGATCGCAGCAGACCCACCTGCACGAGCGCCGGGTCCGTCTTGAGTTCCGACACGATCTGCCGGATGCCGTCCCGGGCAGGATGCGTGTAGGCCAACGCGTCGAGTTCCGACACGATCCGGCCGGCACGGTGCAGGACCGCGAAACGCCGCAGCGACCGGTCGAGCACCGAGCGGAGCGGCCCGATACCCGATGCCGCGGTCAGCCACTGGTTGACCTGATGTGCGCCGCCACGTGCCGGACCCCGGCCGTGTACGAGCCCGTACTCCCCCACCATGTCGATGAGGCGGAACACCCGGTCGCGGGGAACCGGCAGCGCACCGTCACCGACGTCGAGCAGGTCGAACAGTTCCAGTGGTGCGAACGGTGCCAGCGCAGCCAGGTCCCTGGCGTCGTTCTCCGTGAATGCGCCGGTGTGTGAAGTCTGGGCGAGCAGGCCCGCCACCGGGATCACCGCGCCGACCACGTCGGCGAGGCGTCGAGCAAGCACCCCGGCGTGCTCGGCGGCATGCCCGATCGGATCGCGTCTGCCGAGCACACCGCGCCCGAAGCCGTCGGCCCGGGACAGCACCCCGAGGGTATTCAACGGCGTGAAGCCGAGGCGCTGCAGGAACGAGACCTCGTCGGCGCGGGGCATCGAATCGAACAGGAACACCGCCGCATCCGCGTCGACGGACGCCGACCGGGTCTGCTCGAACCCGTCGATGAGGGCGCGTTCGGTCGCCGCGGCGTTCGCCACGGTCAACGTCGCGAGACCCGGCGTGTCGACGAGCGTGATCCGGGTCAGAGCCTGCGACGGCAGGTGTCGGTGCACGTACGCGACCTCGGTCTCGGGTACCCCGAGGTCGGCGGTCGCGCCGAACGTCAACGGCACCGCACGACGCGAACCGTCGGTTCCGACGACCTCGGCGCGGGACGGCGCGCCGTTCTCGTACACGGTGACGACGCTGGTGGCCTCCAGCGCCGCGGTTTCCGCAACCGGAGCCCCGATCAGCGCATTGACCAGCGTGGACTTACCTGCTTTGAGCCGTCCGACCACCACGATGCGCGGCGGCGACCACAGGATCGCACCGATCCGATTGGCGTGCCCGACGAGATCACCGCCGTACGATGCCAGCCGGCGCAACGCCGCGTCGATGCGGTGATGGATCGGGTCGGTGCTGTCGGCGACCGCGGAACCCTGGGGCGCGTTCATGCCGGCACCGCCGCTCCGGCGGGGGCGCCGAGCGCCGCCTCGATGGGGGTGATCTTCGCGCGGGTGATGCGCAGGTTCTTCTCCAGCCGGGTGACGTTTGCCTCGCGCGCCGCCGCATCGGCCTGCGCAGACCGTTTCGCCTCCTCGATCTGCTTCTGCAACACCGCGATCCGCTCCTGGAGGTTGCGGCGACGGCCCAGCACGATCTCCGGGCGGGTCGTGGCGAGCGTCGCGTCGAGCATCCGGGTCGTCGCGGTCCGGGCGGTCGAGACGGTTTCGCGTAGCCAGGTCAACAGGTTGGTCTTGCCGGCCCGCATCGCCCGGAATCCGAGGTTGACGGCCACCCACACGACACCGGCGACCGCACCGACACCGATCACCGCACCGAGCATGGTGGTGCCGATCATGCCCATCGTCAGGACACTGGGATCGAGCAGGCCCTGCCGTTTCGAGGTGACCTCATTGGTGACGAGCGGGTCGGAGCGCATCGAGGTCACCGCGACCTCCCGGATCCGCTCCCATTCGTCGGCATCGTCGAACAGGTCGGTGGTGATCCGTTCGAGGTCGGCGAGGAACCCTTCGGCCGTCGCGGCCATCGCCTCGAGCAGATCGGTCTGGATGCGGGCGGTGAACACCTGCGGAGACTTCCGCAGCACATCCATCGACGACTTGTTGACGCGGGCGGTCCAGTCCTCGCGGACCTTCGTGAGGTGCTCGTCGAGTCGGGTCGCGGCCTGCTGGCGTGCCAGGGTCAAGTCTCGCTGCAGATGCTGTTCCCAGTGTTGCGCTTCGTCCTTCAGGCTGCGCAGCCGTTCGAGTTCGGCGCTGAGGTCGGGGATCGCGGCCTCGCCGGCCTTGACGACGGCGAGTTCCTCTTCGATGGCGCGTTCGACGTCACGCAGGCCCTCGAGGCAGGTGCGGAGCGCATCGGTCGCCGGGGAGCGCTCCGCCGCGGTGAGGCTCTTGTCGATGACCGTCCACAGGCTCGGCACCCCAGAGAAGGTCACCGCGCGATGCCGGAGTTCGTCGGGCAGGCCGGCGTCGTCCGCGGCGAGCGCACGCACACTCGACACGGGTAGGACGGGAATGTTCCGGCCGACGTGCTCGGCGATCGACCGGCGGTTCTCGGCGACGATGTCCGCCCATCGGGTGGTGGCCTTGTCCGTCTTGGTGACGGCGACGACGACGTTCTCGACGCCGGCGGCGCTCTCCCGTAGAAACCGCATTTCCGGTTCGGTGATGGGCGTCGACGCATCACACACCATCACCAGCACGGCGGCCTGATCGGCGGACTGCCGGGCCAGGCCGACGTGCCGGGGGTCGAGGCCGCCCACTCCGGGGGTGTCGACGATCGTCGCGGTGTCGAGTCGCGGCGAGGCGACCGGTACCACCGCGGCGACGGGCAAGGCGTCGATCGTCGGATCGGAGACATGTCGTCCGCCGGTGGTCGTCCAGTCGGCGAGTTCGGCGTGCGGGATGCGCCGGGTGCCGTCGGGAAACACCAGTTCCGCGGTCCCTTCCGGGTTCTCCGCGTCGGCGGGGACGAAGCGGATCGACACGGCGGTGGCGTTCTCGACGTCGTCGACCGTGACACCGTCCCGGCCGATCAACGCGTTGACGAGCATGCTCTTGCCACGCTTGATCTCGCCGACGACGACGACCGATCGCGTACGTCCTTCGCCGGACAACTTGCGATCGGCGCGGTCGGCGACCGTGGCGCGGCCGTAGGCCCGCAACACTTTGCCGGCACCGGCCACCAGTTCGGCCACCCCCGATTCAGCAGACACGGATCAAGACCCTACCGACTTCGCCGCCTGCGGTTTCGTCGGCGGTGCGCGAGCGTGGAAAGCTGGACCCATGCGGATGGAGCGACTGGGCGACGGAGGAAGCCCGGCGCAGGTGCTTCGCGCGCTCGGTGCGCGTGCCCGCGCACTGGGGATCGCGCCACCCGCCGCGCTGACCGGGGTTTGGTTCGGTGCCGCCGCCGTGATCGCCCCCACACTCGCCGCATCCCCCGCCCCGGTGAGGGGAACCTTCACCCGGCCAGACCGAATGATGGTTCCCATCACCGGGGAGGGCGGGCCGCTGATCGGCGGCGGGTGGATGGGTTATCTCGCCTACCCGGATCGCCGGCCCACGACGCCTGCACTGCCCGTGGCGGCGGGCGGCTGGAGCGACGTGGTGCTGCGATGCGACCCGGCGGGCTGCTGGTGGTACGAAACGCTGACGGACGAACCGTGCCCACCGGACCTCGCCGCCGCCGTGCACGAACCGCCCGCCGCCGACGCCGGCTGGCACATCGACTGGACCCCACCGGATCGGAAAACCCATCGGCACGGCGTCGAACAATGCCTCGACGCGATTCGAGCCGGCGAGGTGTACCAGGCGTGCGTGTGCACGCGGTTCACCGGAACCTGGTCCGGCGACCCCCTGTCGTTCTTCGCCGACGCCGTCGACGCCACCCGCCCGGACCGCGCCGCCTATCTGCAGGGACCGTGGGGTGCGGTCGCGTCGCTGTCGCCCGAACTGTTCCTGGCCAACCACGGCGACCGCGTCGAATCCCGACCGATCAAGGGCACCCTGCCGCTGCACCGCGACCCGGCCGAGCTACGTGCCTCGGCCAAGGACGTCGCCGAGAACGTGATGATCGTCGACCTGGTGCGCAACGACCTCGGTCGCGTCGCCGAAACCGGCACCGTCACCGTCCCCGACCTGCTCGGCGTGCGCGGCGCACCCGGCGTGTGGCATCTGGTGTCGACGGTCGCCGCCTCCCTCGGCCCCGATGTCACCGCCGACGACCTGCTCGACGCCGCGTTCCCACCCGCATCGGTCACCGGATGCCCCAAACTTCGGGCCCGCCGGTTGCTGCAGGATTGGGAAACCCGTCCACGCGGTGTCTACTGCGGCACCGTGGGCATGGCCAGCCCGATCGCAGGTCTCGAACTGAACGTCGCAATCCGCACCGTCGAATTCGGTGCCGCAGCATCGGGTGCCGCCGAGTGCGCGCTCGGCGTCGGCGGAGGCATCACCATCGATTCCGACCCGGACGCCGAATGGCAGGAATGCCTGGACAAGGCGTCGAGCATCCTGCGGCTCAGTCCACGCACACGTCCAGCACCTCGTCCGGCAACTCGAACTGCGGGAGCACCGCGCTGATCTCCCCCGTCGTGGACGCGCAGATGTCCTCGGCGATCCCGTCCGGGTCGAGATCCCACGTCCGAATCATCCCGTCACCGCCCGCCGCGGCGACCCGCCCGTCCGGCAGGAACAGCACCTGCCAGCGGCCGACCCCGGTGTCGGTGATCGGACCGCCCAGCGCGCGCATCGCGTCCGGCGACGCGACGTCCCACAACCGGATCGTGCCGTCGTCGCTGCCGCTGGCCACAATCCCGGCATTCGGCGACACGGACACCGAATAGACCGTGCCGGTGTGCCCGTGCAACGGTGCGTCCCGTGCCGTGAACCCACCGTCTGCGCCGCGATCCCAGATGATCACCGTGTGGTCGTCGCCCCCGGTCGCCAGGACCGCACCACCTGCTCCGAACGACACACCGTGCACACCGGCATCGTGCCGACCCGACACCGGCACCGGCACCGGCCGGTCCGGATCCGAAATGTCCCACGCGTAGATTCCGCCGTCCGCACTGGCGACGACAAAACTGCGACCGTCCGGGCTCACCGCCGCGCTGCGCACCAGATTCGTCGGACCGGTCAGTGGTTCGCCGCGCGGCACCGGATCGGCCGGATCGGTGACATCCCACAGGGTCACCGACCGGTCGTTCGCGCCGGTCACCAACGTCGCGCCGTCGGGTGTGAACGCCAGCGCCGAGGTGAAGCGGGTATCCACACGGAGCGGAGCGCCGAGCGGACGCGGCCGCCGTGGGTCGGCCACATCCCACAGCCGGACACTGCCACCGGACGTGGGGGCCGTCGCGAGGAGCGTCCCCGGCGGGGACAACGCGACGACGACGGCGCCGCCGAGTGGGCGTGGCAGGTCCATCGCCGATGCCGGGCCCCAGCGACCACGGTCGTCGATGCTCCAGAGGTTGACGACCGAGTCGTAGCCGCCGGTCGCGGCGAGCCTGCCGGACCCGTCGATGGACGGCATGGTCAGCGCGGAATCGGAGATGCCGATTCGTCCGCGCGGCAACGTCCAGATCCGGATGTTGGCGTCCTGTCCCCCGGTGACGACGGTCCCGCCGTCCGGCGTCACCGTCAGGACGGCCAGCCCGCCACCGTTGCCGGTGAGTCCCGGTTTCAGCTCGTCGACGATCCCGGCGACCGGGTCGACGGACCACAGCTTCGCGGTGCCGTCCCACGACGCGGACGCGATCGTGCGCCCGTCGGGCAGAAACTGCACCTTCCACACGCCGCCGGTGTGGGCACGGAGCGGCACACCGACCCGTCGGGGGGCGGTGATGTCGGTGGTGTCGAACAGGTGCAGAATGCCGTCGTCGCTGCTCACCACGAGGCGCGCGCCGGTGGCATCGAAGTCTGCGGAGTGCGCGACATCACCGAATCCGGTGAGCGGCGCCCCGATCGGGATCGGCCCGGCCGGCTCGGTGACATTCCACAGCCGGACGGTGCGATCGTCGCTGGTCGTGGCGAGGACCGAACTGTCGGGGCGGAACACCGCCGTGCGGACTGCGCCGGCGTGGGCGTGGAACCGGGTGATCGGGAAGCCGGGTGCGGTCGTGTCGACGAGCGCGACGGTGCCGTCGTCGTACGGCACCGCGAGCATCCGGCCGTCCGGGGAGTACCGCACATTGTGCACGGCGAACCCATCGATGTCCCGATGTTCGAGCAGCACCACGGGACGGTCGCGGTCGGTGACGTCCCAGATCCATACGCTGCCGTCGCCCCCGCCTGCGGCGAGGTGCGCACCGTCGGGACTGAACGACACCGACGCCGTGTAGTCGAGCCGCGTGGTCAGCGGTCGCCCGATCCGGTGCGGATCGGAGCGATCGGACATATCCCACAACCGGACGGTGCCGTCGTCGCTGGCCGACGCGAGGGTGGTGCCGTCGGGTGACACCGCGACCCCGTACACCGGCCCGGTGTGCCCGTCGAGGATCCGCGCGACCGGAATTCCCTGGGCGGCGACGAGCCGCGAGTAGGCGATGTCGCTGTCGGGCCGCAGGTGCGCCGCGGCAAGCGCGAGACCCGCGGAGGTGGTCGGCTCATCGTCGCGGGTGGCGTCGGCGAGCGCGATGATCTGCTGGAACTCGGCGGCACTGCGTTCGTCCTCGGCGCGGTTCTTCGCGGTCCACGCCAATGTGCCCGTCACCAGCGAGACGATCAGCGAGAGGGCGAGGCCCGCGATGATCGTCCTCCGCCGTCGCGTCGCCCGGTCGATTTCACGCCGGGACGCGGCGAGGAAGGCGACAGCCGTCGGGCTCACCGCCCCACCCACCTCCCGCCGTTCCTTTCCTGTCCGGGCCAGTCGCTCGTCCTGTTCGGCCACCAGGTCCATGCGTCCACGCTGGTAGAGCAAACTGTCGTTGCGCCCACTCTCCACCCACGTCGTGGCGTCGTCTTCGAGCTGCTGACGCAGCGCCGCCGACGAGCGATCTTCCTGGATCCAGGACTTCAGGCGTGGCCACGCCACGATCACCGCGTCGTGGATCAGTTCGGCGTGCTCGGCGTCGACGACGATCACGCGAGCGGACACGAAATGGTCGAGGACGCGGCTCGCGACGTCCCGGTCGTCGCCGAGCGCCGTCAGTTGGCTCAAAGGGCGCGCGATCTTCACATCGGTACCGGTGGTGGTGACATACACGAGGTGCACCAGCATCGAACGGGCGAGTGTCCGGCCGCGTTCGTCGAGTTCCTTCCAGGCGCGTTCGGCGCTTGCCGCGATCGAGCCGCGCACACCCCCGGTGCCGCGGTATCCTGCGACGGTGAGGTTCCCGCCGCGGCGGCGATCCCACATGGTGTCGAGCAGATGCGACAGCAACGGCAGTTCCGTGCCACTGATCTCGCCGCTGGTCAGCACACCGAGGTCGTTGAGGATCACATCGACGAGACCGGACTCGACTCTGACGCCGACGAGTTTCGCCGGTTCGGTGATCACCGCCGCGAGGTCCGTGCGGTGCAACGGCCGCACGGTCTTGGTGCGACGTTCGAGGGCGCGGGCCAGTACCGGGTAGGCCACGGCCTGCTCGTAGAAGTCCGAGCGCATCGTCGCGACGACGGTCGCCGGGGCATCGTCGTGGTCGACCGTTGTCGAGGCTCGCTCGAGCACGCCGAGGAACTGGGCGCGTTCGGTGCCGTCGTCGCACTGGGTGAACAGTTCTTCGATTTGATCGACGACGATCAGCACCGACGAACAGCCCATTCGGGCGGTCGCGGCACGGATGGCGTTCTGGACGGCGACGGCGTCGGCCCGGTCGGCGGCGGGGTCGGCGAGTTCGGGAATCGCCTCGCCGAGCCGACCGAGTGGATGCCGCCCCGGCGTGAGCACGACCGCCACGTAGTCGCCGTCCGCGCAAAGTTCCGGGATCAGCCCCGCCTGCACGAGCGACGACTTGCCGACGCCGGATGCTCCGGTCACGATCACCGGCCCGTGCCCGTGCGCCGCGACCGTGACGTCGACGAGTTCGCGCACACTCTCGGAGCGTCCGAAGAACAACCGCGCGTCGTTTTCCCGGTACGCCGCCAAACCGCGGTACGGACGCAGACCGGACGCGAGCGCCGGTTCGGGTGGTCCGGTACTCCGGCCCGGTCCGGGTGATGTTCCGCGGGCCCGATCCCACCAGGCCTGCCAGTGTTTGACGGAGTACAGGCCGGGGGTGGGCGGTTCGGCGTTCAGTGCGCGGGCCGCCCGGATCAGGGCGACGAGCACCGGCCGGACCGTCTCGAAGCTGGCGGGCAGTCGCTTGCCGGAACGCCAATCGCTGAGCCGTTGCACGGACACCGGGCGGGTGCTGCCCATGGCGCGGGCGACTTCCGCCGACTCGGATTCGACCTTCTTCAGGGCCGGTCGGCCGGCGGCGGCGAACAACATGCGCAGTTGATCCGCGAAGAACCGGCGGGGGTCCGGTTCGGCGCGGGCGTCGTCCTCCGCCATCGCCGCCTCCGCCCGTCCGATCCCGCAGATCCGCCCTCGAATCCGACGAAAGCTCCGCTGCGGAAAAAATCCTCACCTCCCCTGACCTGGGATGATATCCGAATCTCGGGGTTTATCAGTTGGTCGGGTCGGTTTTCGGCAGCACAGTGACACCAGAAGCGAGAGTCGCTCTCGCTACCCGCGTGGCCCCATGCCGCCGGGAACGTAGAAGCTCGAGGGGTACGTTCCTGTCGGCGTGGGGAGCGCATTCGGCACGGAGGTGACCGTTGATCAGAATCGTCGATCGAATGTCCGGCCTGATTTCTCCGTCGTTCGTCGCCGCAGGCGCCGTGGCCGCGTCGGTCCTGTTGATTCTGGCGCTCGGCTAGGCGCTTCGCACCCGTGTGCCTTTGTGGCCCCTCCGGCGGCCACAAAGGCACACGGGGCGCTAGAGCGCGCGCCGGAAAACCTCGTAGCGCGCGCGGTGCTGCGGGCGGCGACGCAGAATCGCCCACGCGACCGCGAGCGCCACGAACCAGAGCGGCGTCACCAGCAGCGCCTTCAGCGTGTCCGGTTCCTGGGTGAGCGCCCAGACGATGAACGCGAAGAACGCATAGACGACCCACACCATCGGCACACCACCGGGCATCGGGAACTTCGACGCCGCGTGCAGGTGCGGGCGACGCTTCCGGTAGCTCAGGTAGCTCGCCAGGATGATCGACCACACGAACATGAACAGCAACGCCGAGATCGTCGTGACGAGCGTGAACGCCTCGATCACCGAATCGCCCGCGAACAGCAGCACGATCGAGGACAGCAGGAACACACACGAGAACATCAACGCGTTCGCCGGCACCTTGCGCCGGTTGAGCCGCCCCAGCGCCGCCGGTGCGTCCCCTTCCTGGGCGAGTCCGTACACCATCCGTGACGTCGAGTAGATGCCCGAGTTCGCGGACGACGCCGCCGACGTGAGCACCACGAAATTGATGACCGACGCGGCGATCCCGAGACCGGCGAGGGTGAACATCGCCACGAACGGGCTGTGTCCGGCCTCGATCTCCCGCCACGGCGTCACCGAGATGATCACGATCAGCGCCACGACGTAGAACAAGAGCACGCGGACAGGGATCGAGTTGATCGCCTTCGGCAGATTCTTCTCCGGGTCCTTGGCCTCGGCGGCGGTGGTACCGACCAGTTCGATACCGACGAACGCGAACACCGCGATCTGGAAGCCCGCGACGAACCCCATCGGGCCGGTCGGGAAGAACCCGCCGTCGTTCCACAGGTTGTCGAACCCGGCGGTCGCGCCGTTGGGTGCGGTGAACCCGCCGATGATCATCACCAGGCCGACCACGATGAGACTGACGATCGCGACGATCTTGATCAGCGCGAACCAGAACTCGGTCTCACCGAATGCCCGGACCGTCGGCAGATTAAGCAGCAGCAACGCCAGGATCGCCGCCAGCGCCGGAATCCACAACGGCACATCCGCCCACCAATAGCGCACATAACCGGAGATCGCGATGATGTCGGCGATTCCGGTGACGATCCAGCAGAACCAGTACGTCCAGCCGGTGAAGAAACCGGCCCACGGCCCCAGCAGGTCCGCCGCGAAATCCGCGAACGACTTGTAGTGCAGATTCGACAGCAGCAGTTCGCCCATTGCCCGCATGACGAAGAACAGCATGAAGCCGATGATCATGTACACGAAGATCACCGACGGGCCGGCCAGGGAGATGGTTTTACCCGACCCCATGAACAGGCCGGTTCCGATGGCGCCGCCGATCGCGATGAGCTGGATGTGCCGGTTCGACAGTTGCCGCGACAGGTGGGGCTCGTCGGTGACGGACTCCTGCTGAACTCCTTCACTCACCGCAACGACATTACGGCTGTCCGTTTTGTCCCCGCGCCGCCAGTACCGCGTCGTAGAGTTCGCGCTTCGACGCGCCCGCCGTCGCGACCTGTCCGCACGCGTCCTTCAGCCGCATGCCGGCCGCGACGAGCCGTTCCACCTCGTCGACGAGTTCCTCCGGCGCGACGACCTGCGGCGATGCCCCCTCGAGTACCACGGTGATCTCGCCGCGCGCACCGTCGACGGCCCACTCGGCGAGCTCGGCGAGCGTGCCGCGACGCACCTCCTCGTACGTCTTGGTCAGCTCTCGACACACGGCGGCACGCCGGCCTGTGCCCAGCACCGCGACCGCGTCGGTCAGGCACGCCGCCAGCCGGTGCGGGGCCTCGAAGAACACGACCGCACGCGGTTCCGTCGCGAGCGTCTGCAGCCACGCCCGGCGCGGACCGGACTTGCGGGGCGGGAACCCGTCGAAACAGAACCGTTCGACGGGCAGCCCCGACAGCGCGAGCGCCGTGGTCACCGCGGACGGGCCGGGCAGACACGTCACGGGCAGGTCGGCGGCGACACACGCGGACACCAGCCGGTATCCGGGGTCGCTGACCGACGGCATGCCCGCATCGGTGACGAGCAGCACCGTCGAACCGGACTCGATGTCCGCGATCAGCGCCGGAGCCCGGGTCACTTCCACCTGGTCGTAGAAGCTGACGATGCGACCGGTGATGGTCACCCCGAGGGCAGCCGCGAGCGACCGCGTGCGTCGGGTGTCTTCGGCGGCGACGACGTCGGCGGTCGCGAGGGCGTCGCGGAGTCTGCTCGACGCGTCGCCGATGTCGCCCATCGGAGTGGCGGCCAGCACGAGCCGTCCCTGTCCCGGATTCTCTGCCCTCATGGTCATCAGCCTACGATCGGACGGTGACCGTGACGGACGAGCGCCCCGCCGAGGCCCCCGCCCGGCGACTGCTGAGTCCGGGACCGCTGAGTCCGCCGCCCGATCCCGGCCCGACCGACCGTGCCCGCGGCTGGATCGTGACCGCGTTCGTCACGGCGCTCGCCGCGATCACCCGGTTCGCGATGCTCCATTACCCCACCGACGCGAAGACGCCGGTGTTCGACGAAAAGCACTATGTGCCGCAGGGCTGGCAGGTGCTCACCGGCGGCTGGATCGAGGACAATCCCGGCTACGGGTTGGTGGTGCATCCGCCGGTCGGCAAGCAACTCATCGCCGTCGGCGAGGCCCTGTTCGGATACAACGGGTGGGGCTGGCGGTTCTCGTCGGCGGTCGCGGGGACGCTGCTGGTGCTGCTGGTGGTGCGCATCGTGCGGCGCATGACCCGATCGACGCTGCTCGGCGGTCTCGCCGGGGTGCTCCTCGTCGTCGACGGTGTCACGTTCGTGTCGTCGCGGATGGGGATGCTCGACATCTTCATGACGGTGTTCGTCGTCGGCGCGTTCGGCTGCCTGATCGTCGACCGCGACGATGTGCGCGCGCGGATGGCTCGGGTGGCGACCGAAGGCCGGATCGACGCGAGTACGTGGGGGCCACGGCTCGGCGTCCGCTGGTGGCGGTTCGGTGCCGGTGTGCTGCTGGGTCTGGCGGTCGGCACCAAATGGTCCGGGATGTACTTCATCGCGTTCTTCGGGTTGATGTCGGTGGCGTTCGACGTGGCCGCACGCCGCGGATACGGGGTACGCCGACCGTGGGTGGGCACCGCACTACGCGATATCGGGCCTGCCCTGTACGCACTGGTGCTGATCCCACTCGGCGTGTATTTGTCCACCTATTGGGCCTGGTTCGCCAGCGAGACCGGCGTGGACCGGCACGTGGTGGGCACGAAGATCGGGACCGGCGGGCCGTTTTCGTTCGTGCCGGATGCGCTGCGGTCACTGTGGTACTACAGCGCGAACGTCCTCGAATTCCACTCCGGGCTGACCAATTCGGCGGGCAACCACCATCCGTGGGAATCGAAGCCGTGGACGTGGCCGATGGGGCTGCGTCCGATGCTGTACTACTTCGCCGACGGCGACCGCATCCGCGGATGCGGCGACGACGAATGCGTCAAAGCCGTGATGCTGATCGGCACCCCCGCGCTGTGGTGGGTGTCGCTGGTGATGGTCGCGTGGGGCCTGTGGCAGATCGTGGTGCGCCGCGACTGGCGGTGGGCGGCGGTGCTCACCGGGTACGGCGCGGGGATTCTGCCGTGGTTCGCGAGCCTCGACCGTCAGATGTACTTCTTCTATGCGGTGCCGATGGCCCCGTTCCTGGTGATGGGTGTGGCGCTCGTACTCGGCGATGTCCTGGGATCGGCGCGGGCATCGCGGGAACGACGGTCGACGGGTCTGCTCGTCGTGTGCCTGTATGTGGGTTTGGTCGTCGCGAATTTCGTGTGGTTGTGGCCGATCTTGACGGGCGTGCCGATCACGGTCGAGCACTGGCACGATCAACTGTGGCTGCCGAGTTGGCGCTGACCGCGCTCAGTACCAGTCGTCGAACAGCGGTGTGTCCGGCGCGTCGGACAGCCGATCGTCGTCGAGGTAGTGGCGACCACCGAAATGTGTGGCAACATGCCTGGCCAGTCCTGGCATGAGCCGGCGCATCATCGCGATCCGCTCCTCGAATCGGACCGGGTCGAACGGCGCCGCCGAGATTTCGTCGAGCACGACCATTCGATCCTCGACGATCAGCGCGCGCACGCCCGGAACGCGATGCAGCCTGTCGGCCCAGTGCGCGGCCCCGACCCGGTCGGTGATCCGGTGCAGCAACGGCACCCATATCCGCACCGCGGGCACCGTGCGGTCGACGATCACGAACATCACTTGCGAGCCTTGGACCACCACGAAGTCGCCGTCGGCGTCGATGCTGGCGGGCCGGCCGAGAACCTGCCTGAGCGCATCGCCGACGCGGGCACGCAGTTCGTCGTACCACGGTGTGCCCGCGGCACCGGGATCCGGGCCGACCTGCACGAACGCAGGTTCGACGACGTCCCACCGCTCGCGCAGCACACCCACTGCCCAGGAGGCGACGGCATCGGGGGTCGTCGTCTCGGTCTCGGGCGGGGCGCCCGGCAGGCACGGTCGCGGCGCGCATGCTGCAGGCGGGGTGCGAACACTCGCATGCCATCTGCCGCCGGGTCGCCGTTCGATCCGGATCCCGGCGACCGGCACCAATGCGGTGTCCGCACGCAACTCGACGACGTCGCCGTCACGCAACTCACCGATACTCCGGGCCATCTGCGACCGGAAGCGGCCCCAGGCGAACTCGACCGATTCGTCGAAGTGGTCGATGTCGTTCACGAACATCTCCTCTCGCAGCGAAACCGCGGGCAGCGTCACGGTACTGCGCGAGACCGACACGTCAGTTCGCGGCGCGCGGGGCGCCGAGCCACCGGTCCCGGGTGCGGGGCAGGCCGCTGCCACCGTCCGCGGTGGGGCGCACGGCAAGGACCTGGTAAATGGTGAGCCGGTTCGGTGCGTCGAACCCGAGAGCACTGGCCGTCAGATACAGCAACCAGGTGCGTGCCCGCTCCGCGCCGACCGACCGCACCGCGTCGTCCCACGATCCGAGCAGGTTCGACACCCACGCGCGCAACGTCAGCGAGTAGTGTTCGCGCAGCGATTCACCGTCACGCACTTCGAGTCCGGCCCGTTCGAAGGCGTCGACGGTCTTGCTGAGCGGCAGCACTTCACCGTCCGGAAAGATGTAGTGGTCGATGAACGACGGTGCCCGGCCGGGCTTGTCCGGCAACGACCGCACCCGCGCGATGGCGTGGTTGAGCAATCGGCCGCCGGGCCGCAGCAGCGCGTGCATATCGGCGGCGTACAGCGGCAGGTTGCCGAGACCGACATGCTCGGACATGCCGACGCTCGAGATCGCGTCGTACGGCCCGCCGTCGATGTCACGGTAGTCCTGCACCCGGATGTCGATCCGGTCGGACAATCCGGCCTCGGCGATCCGTGTGGTTGCCAGGGCATGTTGTTCACGGCTGAGCGTCACCCCGACGACGTCGACGCCGTATTCGCGGGCTGCGTGCACGGCCAGCGAACCCCACCCGCAGCCGACGTCGAGTAGCCGCATTCCCGGTTCGAGTCCGAGTTTGCGGCACACCAGGTCGCATTTGTCGCGTTGCGCGGTATCCAGTTCGGCATCGTCTTCGGCCCAGTAGCCGCACGAATAGACCATGCTCGGGCCGAGGAACAACCGGTAGAAGTCGTTGCCGACGTCGTAGTGGTGTGACACCGCCACCGAATCACGATCCCGACTGTGCCGGATACCGCGCCGACGACGGATTTCGACGGCGGGCGGTCGCGGCGGCAGCCCGACGCCGGCGAGCCGCACGAGGGTAGCGGCGGTCCGCGCGAGTGCACGGGCGCGCAGGCCGTCGAGCGTGTGGTTGCCGATCCGGTCCAGGAGCACGGGGAGCCCCAGCAGCGCGGGAAGGTCGTCGACGTCGAGATCGCCGGAGATGTAAGCACGGGTCAAACCCAGTTCGTTGGGTGCCCACACCATGCGACGCAACGCGCGGCGACGGTTCAAGACTATGCGTGTGACCGCGCCGGGAGGTCCCGCTTCGGATCCGTCCCAGCAGCGCACACGGACGGGTAGTTCGACACCGAGCAGGGCGTCGAACGCGTCCAGGAGCCGGGATGCCGACGATGTCACGATCATTACTGTCGCGCACCCCCGACGCCGACACGCGGGGAACGATCAACTTGTGCCGCAGGCGACGATCGGCGCCGCGAGAACTCCCACGGTCCGGCCCCGCTCGACGATGTCGACGATCGCGAATCCCGCAGACGACAGCAGGGTGCTGATCCGCATCGACGTCGGCCCGGTCGCGACACCGGGAGGCGGTTCGTCGAACACCCACAGTTCGCCGCCCGGAGCGAGCAACGTCGCCGCCGACTCGGGAACCGACGGATCGGCGGCGCGGAAGGCCGGAACACCGATCGCGAAGATCAGATCGAACGAACCACCGCAGGCGGTGCCCGGAAATTCGCAGTCCGGAAATTCGCACACCCGCAACTCGACGCCGTCGCCGAGAGTGCGGCGGCGCGCACGGTCGATCTGCGTCGCCGAGCGGTCCACCCCGAGGATCGCTCCGTGGGGGCCGATGCGCTCGCGCACCAGCGTCACGGCCGTCCCGTTGCCGCATCCGATCTCGAGGATTCGGCTGCCCGGCTGTGGAGCCATCGCCGCGACCGCGAACTCGATGCGGTCCGGGACCGCGGTCATCCGGTGCGTCGCAGAGTCGGGTGTCGTGGGCGACGGACCAGCGGATCGCGGGACAGGTCACGGTACAGGGAGACGCACAATCCGACCATGACGACGACGAACGGTGCTGCGGCGATGATCGTCATGGTTTGCAGCGCCCCGAGTGCTTCCGAACCGCCGGTCCACAGCAGCAGTGCCGCGACGCCACCGGTGAGCGCACCCCAGAACACGACCACCCAGCGACTCGGCGACAGTGTGCCGTGCTGGGTGAGGGTGCCCATCACCATCGACGCCGCATCGGCTCCGGAGACGAAGAAGATCGCGACGAGCAGCATCACGATGACGGTGGAGATTCCGACGAGCGGCAGATTGCCGAGCATGCCGAACAGTTGCGCTTCGAGGCTGTCGGCACCGGCGACGTCGTGGCCGTCCTGCTGCTGGCCGATGGCCGCGCCGCCGAACACCGCGAACCACAGCAGGCTCACGATGCTGGGCACGATGATGACGCCGATGACGAACTGCCGGATGGTGCGACCCCGGCTGATCCGCGCCAGGAACATCCCGACGAACGGTGTCCACGAGATCCACCACGCCCAGTAGAAGATGGTCCAGCTCGAAAGCCATTCGCCGGCTTCGGGACTCGACGCGGCGGTACGGGCGGACATACGGGCCAGGTCTGCGACGTACGCGCCGAGGGTCGTCGGGATCAGGTTGAGGATCAGTACGGTCGGCCCCAGCACGAACACGAACAGCGCCAGGCCGAGCGCGAGCACCATGTTGATGTTCGACAGCCACTGAATGCCCTTGGAGACACCGGACACCGCAGACGCGATGAACGCGAGCGTCAGGACCGCGACGATCGCGACGAGCAGCAGAACGCCCGCCTGCTCCAGCCAGCCGGTGACCTCGAATCCGGAACCGATCTGCAGAGCCCCGAGCCCGAGCGACGCGGCGGTACCGAACAGCGTCGCATACAGCGCGAGGATGTCGATGACCTTGCCGATCGGACCTTCGGCGCGCCGGCCGAGCAGCGGTATGAACGCCGCGCTGATGAGCTGTTTGCGGCCTTTCCGGTACGTGCCGTACGCGATGGACAAACCCACCACCGCGTAGATCGACCACGGGTGCAGGCTCCAATGGAACATGGTGGTGGCCATCGCAGGCCCGGCACCGCCCGCACTGCGGGGCGGCGGCGACACGTAGTGGGTGAGCGGTTCCGCCACACCGTAGAACATCAGGCCGATGCCCATGCCGGCGCTGAACATCATCGCGATCCAACTCACCGTGCGGAATTCGGGTTTCTCACCGTCCTTGCCGAGCGGAATCGTCCCGAATTTGCTCACCGCGAGCCACAACGCGAAGATCACGAATCCGCTGGCGGTGAGGACGAACAGCCAGCCCAGATCCTCGACGATCCAGTCCAGGACTCCCCCGGTCACGGTGTTCAGATTGTCGGGGGCAGCCAGACCCCACACCACGACACCGACGACGAGAGCTGCGGCGACACCGAACACGACGCGGTCCGTCGACGCGCGCGGACTCTGTCCACCGGTGCTGCCCGCGACGGGATCGGCCGGCGCGGCGGTGTCGGCACTGCCTGTGGCGGCGGTGTCGTCGTCGTCTGCGGCGGTGTCGTCGCTGCTCGTCGATCCGGGCGTCGAGGTCGAACTAGTGCGATCCGCGGGCACCGTCATGGAACCAACGTCGTCCATATTTTCGATCGGCGCAAGCACCTACCGCTGCACACCACACCCGAAACATGCCCTGAGCAGGACACTTCCGACTCTGGTTACGAATCGGACACGCGCGTGGCGTCAGGCGCCGCGCACCGCTGCGACGACGAATTCGAGGATTTCGTCGTCGGACATGCCGAGAGCGCGCAATTCGGCGACATACGTGGTGGTCGCGCGTTGCGCGAGGGTGAGCGTGGGATCACCCGATGCGGCGCTCGCGACGAACGTGCCCGCGCGACCGCGCGTTTCGATGACCCCCGCGTGTTCGAGTTCACGGTACGTCTTGGCGACGGTGTTGGGTGCGATGCCGAGGTGTTCGGCGAGGCCGCGGACGGTCGGCAGTTTGGTGCCCGCGATCAATTCGTCGCGGCGCACCAACTCCACGATGCGGCGGCGCACTTGTTCGAAGGTCGGGGTTTGGGAGCTCTGGTCGATAGCGATGTCGAGCACCCGAGCATGCTACCAGCGGACCGTCTCAGACGCGCTCTTCGTCGACATCGCCGTCCGGGCGTTTGGTGTAGGCACCCTGCTCGAGCAGATCGCGGATCTGGATGAGCAGATCTGTTTCGCTGAGCGGCTTGTCGCCGGATTCCTTCGGCGGGGCAAAGCGGTTCTTGGCGGCGTTGACCGGGACGATGAGCACGAAGTACACGACCGCGGCGATGATCACGAAGTTGATCAAGGCGGTGACCACCGCGCCGACGTTGATGAACGTTTCAGGGCTGGACGTGATCTGGATTCCCCAGCCGTACTCGTTGGCACCGCCGACCGCGGCGACGAGCGGGTTGACGATGTTGTTGGTGAAGGCGGTGACGATGGCGGTGAACGCGGCGCCTACGACGACCGCGACCGCCAGTTCCACCACGTTCCCCCGCAGCAGAAAATCCCTGAAACCCTTGAGCATGTCCGCGTCGCCTCCCGGTCGGCAGTACGTGTGTATTGATCGGCGATACCGTATGCACGACACGAGCGAGGTTCAACTCCGGTGGCTGCGGCGCACGGCACAATGGCGGCATGGCCACGACCGCGACGATCTACCACAACCCGCGCTGCAGCACCTCCCGCAACACGTTGAAGGTTCTTCAGGAGGCCGGTCTCGAACCGACCGTCGTGAAGTACCTCGAGACGCCACCGTCGCGGGACGGGCTGCGCAAGCTGCTCGACGACGCGGGATTGAAGCCCAGCGAGGCGATCCGGCGGAAGGAATCGCTGTTCACGGAACTGAACCTCGCCGACGCGTCCGAGGACGAACTGGTCGATGCGATGGTCGCGAACCCGATCCTCATCGAGCGGCCGATCGTCGTCACCGACAAGGGCACCGTGCTGGCCCGTCCCGTCGACAAGGTCCGCGAGATTCTCTGATTCCGTCCGCCACTTTTCGTGGCGGCCCGCCCGCCCGCCTCCTCCGAGCGAATGTATCCCTCAGTCGATCCAATGAAGCGAGCGATACATTCGCTCGGACCCGCCGGGCCGGCGCACCGGCGGGCGGTTCAGACGGCCGCCCGCGCCAGCGGGCACGACATGCAGCGTGGGCCGCCGCGACCGGAACCCAGTTCCGACCCGGCGATCCGTAGTACTTCGATGCCGGCGTCCTCGAGCCGCGCGTTCGTTTCGACGTTGCGCTCGTACGCGACAACCACTCCCGGCGCGACCGCGAGGGTGTTGTTGCCGTCGTCCCACTGTTCCCGCTCGGCGACCACCGAATCCAGACCCGTGTCGATGACGCGGAGCCGGTCGATGCCCATGGCGTCGGCGGCCGCTTCGAGAAACGGCCGCGGCCCACCGATGCCGACGTCACCGTTCTCCCGGCGGATCGTGAATGCGTCGAGCTTGTCCCGGATCGCCGGGTACATGACGACGGCATCGGTGTCGACCATCGTGCACACGGTGTCCAGGTGCATCGAGGCGCGCTGCTGCGCGATCGGCACCGCCAGCACCGTGTGCGCGAGACCATCCTCGAATACGCTGCGCGCCAACGCTTCCGCACCTGACGGGGATGTGCGCTCCCCGACCCCGACGGCGACGACTCCCGGTGCGAGCAGCAGCACGTCGCCACCTTCCACCGGCGCGGTGTGCGATTCGTAGGCGCGGCGCACCCCCAGGAATCGCGGATGGAACGCGTAGATGAGATCGGTGAGTGTGGCCTCACGCCGGCGGGCGGGCAACGCGAGGGCCGGGATCGCGACACGCGGCCCGATCCAGAACGACGAGTCGCGGGTGAACAGCAGGTTCGGCAGCGGGTCGATCACGAAGTCGGCGCCGTGGTGCATGAGCCGCACCAGCGACGGCGGCCCCGCCACCCCGGTCTCGGGCAGTTCGTCGAACGTCATGCCCGCGACGAGGATCCGCATCAGATCCGGCGCCGGGAGCGTACGCAGATGCGTGGCGAGGTCCTGCGCCAGAGTGTGCCCGAGCCGGCGCGGATCGACCGCCGACGAGATGCCCTGGATGCGGGCGGCGCCGCTGACTTCGAGGGTTTCGGTGAGTAGTTCGGACAGCAACAGCACCTCGACACCGCGACCGCGCAACACGTCGGCGAACGCGTCGTGTTCGTCCTGGGCGCGTGCCACCCACGGCAGCGCGTCGAACAGCAACTGGTCGTTGTTGCGGGGTGTGAGTCGCTCGAGTTCGCCGCCGGGCCGGTGCAGCATGACCGTCCGGAGCACTCCGACTTCGGAATCCACACACAACTGCGCGTTCATGCGTCAACGGTAGTGCCGACATCGCCCCGGTGGGAGGATCGACGTGCCCACACTAGCGAGGAGCACCCTATGACGGATCGAGACCCGCTCGGTGAGCTGGCCCCGTTCGCCGGACGCTGGATCGGTGGCGGCGACGGCCACTACCCCACCATCGACGACTTCGGTTACGACGAGACGATCGAGTTCACGGCGATTCCCGGGAAACCGTTCCTGATGTATGTGAGCCGCACCCGTGCCCGCGACGACGGGCGTCCCCTGCACACCGAGAACGGCTATCTGCGTACCAGCGGTCACGAGGTGGAGTTCCTGATAGCGCAGCCGACCGGATTCGTGGAGATCCAGCGGTCGCGGCTCACGCACGGCGTCCTCGATTTCACGACTGTGCACCTTGAACGCTCACCGGACGCGAAACCGGTGCACGAACTGCGTCGCCGGTTCGTCCTCGACGGCGACGCCCTCAGCTACGACCTGTGGATGGCGCACGGCGACACACCGCTGACCCACCATCTGCATGCGGAGTTCGCGCGGGAAACGTGAATGCTATTTGCCGACGCGCCGCACAGTGCGGGAGAAGTAGTCGTTGGCGAATTGCATGGTCACGTTGTACGGCAACGCGAACTTGCGGGCCCACCAGTATCCGAACCGCACGTCGAAGGACGTGTAGACGAGGTATCGGTTCTTTTTCATCCCGGCCAGGATGCAGTCGGCGACCTTCTCCGGTGAGGCTGCGTGCTTCTCGAATCGTCCGGTGAGGGCGCGAACTTCGGGTGCGTCGCGATCCACACCGACGATCTGCACGGTGTCCACGAGTGGTGTGCGGACCGCACCCGGTACGACGAGGGACACCCCGATGCGGTGCCGTTTGAGATCGAACCGTAGGACCTCGGAGACGCCGCGCAGCCCGAATTTGGAGGCGCTGTACGCCGAATGCCACGGTAGGGCCAGCAGGCCGGCCGCGGACGAGACGTTGATGAGGTGTCCGCCGCGGCGCGCCTCGATCATCGGGGGAACGAAGTTCTCGATGACGTGGATCGGCCCCATGAGGTTGACGTCGACCATCTGTTTCCAGTGTCGGTGCTCCAGTTTGTCGACGGTGCCCCACACCGATACCCCGGCGACGTTCGCGACGACGTCGACGCTGCCGGACTGTCCGTGAACTTTCTTCGCCCATGCGGTGACCGCGTCGTAGTCGGAGATGTCGAAGGCGTCGGCGTGCAAAACCACTCCGCCGCGTTCACGAACAGCGTGGGCGGTGTCGTCGAGGCCGTCCGTGGAGATGTCGGTGAGGACGAGTTCGGCGCCCTCGGCTGCGGCGGCGAGTGCCAGCGCGCGGCCGATTCCGCTTGCGGCACCTGTCACCAGGAACGTGGTGCCACGCAGGTCCTTGATCGTCATCCGTCCCCCGTCCGCTGCACAGTGCTGCCGCGTACCCTATCGGCCGCGGTGCACGCTGTCAGGGACCGGGCTCCCGACGTGTCACAGTCGCTGGGCCATCTCCTCCTGATACTGGTGGATCGTCTCTTCGATCTGATCGGCGTCGCCGGTCCGGTTCTCGTGCCGGGCTGTGTCGGCTCGCTCGCGGAGCACCCGAATCGCGCGCCGCAGTTCGTCGTCACTCATCCTGTGTTCCATGCCACACAGTCTTCCCGGTTTCTCACCGGCTTGCCACCGGTTCGGGTGCCGTTGCGATAACGCCGCGGCCAGCAACGAGCCGAACAGCAAGCGAGCACGGGTACGACGAAGGGCACCTTCCGGAATGGAAGGTGCCCTTCTTCTGGTGGAGCTGAGGGGAATCGAACCCCTGACCTCTTCGATGCGAACGAAGCGCGCTACCAACTGCGCCACAGCCCCAATCGGCTCCTCGCGGAACCGCTCGCAAACTGTAGCAAACCGATTGCCCGTGCACGAAATCAGCAGCTCGGGGCGGGTCGTGGAGGTTTACGCCCCGTACGCGCGCCGCACCTCGTAGTCGGGCATTTCCCGCGACTCGCGGGGTTCGTCGACCTCGAATTCGTCGTCGCGGTTGTCCAGATGGTCGAGGTGGTCGAACACCGGATCCTCGTCGTCGACCTCGAGGACGACCGCACCGGGACGCCGCAGCCGCGCGGGGATCAGGCGTAGTTCCTCGTCGCTGCGTGATTCGACGCCGAGCCGCGACCGGGCGAGCCGGGCCATCCGCCGGCGCCGGATCTCCTGCTCGAGTTGCACCTGTCTGCGCAGATAGAACAGATAGCCGACCAGGGCGCCCGCTACCAGCGCGCACAGCCACCACAGGGCGGGCGACAGGATGAGCGCGAGCGCGGCGGTCAGGATCGCCGCGAACAGCAGTCCGATCACGGTGCGCTGCCGGTACTCGTAGCGCGCGGCCCGCGCGACCGCGTCGGCGTGCGGGTCGAACCCGCCGCGACCGCGCCGTTCGGGCACGAACTCGCGAGCGGGCGCTCGGCGCGGATCTGCTTCGGGTGGCCGTTCGTCGAGATCGACGAATTCCTGGGTGTCCATGTTGTCCTCCGCGGGGCGGTCCACTCGATCGGCCGCTACGGGTGCGCGGCGACGATCGCGACTGGGACGCCAGTTCGGATCACTGCGGTGACCTGCGGCCGGACCACGCGGGGTGATCGGGTCGTCGTCACCGCGGTGCAGAACACGCGTTGCGAGCGCGGCGTCGGTTGTCTGGCGGATACGGGGGCGCTTGGTGACCAGCATCGGCACCAGGACGAACAGCCAGACGGCAACGAGCCCGATCCACAGGAGCGAGTTCGGCATACCGGCGGCCCTCCTCCCAGTTGTCGCCTACCAGCCTGTCGACGCCACTGACCCTGTCAGGTTAGTTGCATCTGCTCGGTCACCCCGACAGAAACGCCGGACTCATGTGACAACAACTGCAACACGAGTCACTACGAATCATGTGACACTCTCTTCACTTTAGTCACACGAAAATGTGTTCGCATGCGTATAACTACGCGGAATGACCGTAATGTGCGTTACAGATAGATAATACGATCCGAAAATTCACAGCCAACTGGCGCGAATTCACAGCCAACTGGCGCGGCCGCTGCGCACGAGCCGGTCCGACACCGAACCGGGAACCTCCTCGACGGTCATCGCGACCAGCAGGTGATCACGGAACGCGCCGTGCACGTCGAGGTAGCGGCGCAACAGGCCCTCCTCACGGAAACCGACCTTGTCCAGCACCGCTCGGCTCGCCGCGTTCTCCGGCCGCACCGTCGCTTCCACCCGATGCAGGCCGGCCGGACCGAAGCAGTGATCGAGGCCGAGCGCGACCGCCGCGGTTGCGACACCCATCCCGTTGACGTCCTCGGACACCCAATAGCCGATCCACGCGGACCGCAGCGCACCCCGGACGATGTTGCCGACGGTGAGCTGCCCGCAATACCGTCCGTCGAGTTCGATGGCCATCGGCAGCATGTGCCCCTTGCGCGCCTCGGCGCGCAGATTCCGATACAGGCTCGGCCACACCGACAGGTGATGTCGCGCATCCCACGGGAGGTCGCCCGTCGGCTCCCACGGCTCGAGGTGTTTGCGGCCCGCGATCCGCAGCCGGCTCCACGCCGCCGCGTCGCGCAACCGCACGGACCGCACCGTCACGACACCGCCGCGCACCCGCAACGGACCCAGATCCACCGGCCAACCCGGATGAGCGCCGATCAACCGCGCTGCCCGAGGAAGGCCACGTCGACGGGGTCGCCGGTGCGGACCTCGGCGACCTCGGGGTCGACCAGCACCAGGCAGTTCGCTTCGGCGAGTGTCGCCAGCAGATGCGACGACGCGCCCGCCGCCCCGCCGAGCGCCTGGACCAGATAGTCGCCGGACGCCTCGTCGCGCATGAGCTGGCCGCGCAGATATCCCTTGCGGCCGGGGATCGAGGTGATCGGCGCGACCGTCCGGGCGGTGACGACCCGCCGCATCGGTTGCCGTCGCCCGAGTGCGATGCGGATCAGTGGCCGGACCATCACCTCGAACACGACGAGCGCCCCGACCGGATTGGCGGGCAGCAGGAAGGTGGGCACCTCGTCGCGGCCGAGCTGACCGAAGCCTTGCACGGACCCGGGGTGCATCGCGATCCGGTCCACTTCGAGCGTTCCGAGATCCGACAGTGCTTCCCGTACGTCCTCGAGTGCGCCACCGCCGACCGCCCCGGCGATCACCACGATCTCGGAGCGGATGAGCTGACCTTCGACGACCTCGCGCAGCGTCTTCGGGTCGGTACCGGCGATGCCGACGCGGTTGACGTCGGCGCCCGCGTCGCGTGCGGCCGCGGCCAGCGAATACGAGTTCACGTCGTACACCTGCCCCGGTCCGGGGGTGCGGTCGACGTCGACGAGTTCGCCGCCGGCGGAGATCACCGACAGTCGCGGTCGCGGATGCACCAGCACCTTGTCGCGACCCACCGCGGCGAGCAGCCCGACCTGCGCCGCGCCGATGATGGTTCCGGCGCGGACCGCGACGTCGCCGGGTTGCACGTCGTCGCCGGCGCGGCGGACGTAGTCGCCGCTGCGGACGGCTTTGTGCACCGTGATGCGGGCGCTGCCGCCGTCGGTGGCGTCCAGGGGAAGCACGGCGTCGGCGAGGGTGGGCAGGGGTGCACCGGTGTCGACCCGCACCGCCTGCCGCGGTTGCAGCCGGATGGGCTGACGCGAGCCTGCGCGAACCTCCCCGACGACGGGCAGGCTCACTTCGGCGGGTGCGCCGGCTTCACCGTCCCCGCCTGCACCGACGTCCTGCACGTCGACGCTGCGCACCGCGTATCCGTCGATGGCTGCCTGGTCGAATCCCGGCAGGGGCCGTTCGGTGACCACCTCTTCCGCGCAGAGCAAACCCTGCGCCTCGGAGATCGCCACCCGAACCGGCCGGGGTGCGACGGCAGCTGCCGTCACCCGCGCCTGCTGTTCCTCAACCGACCGCATACCGCTTCTCGTCCTCCAGCCCGCGACCCGACGTCCCTCAGCGTTCGAGGCGTTCGATGAGCCACGCACGCAAGGACGGACCGTACTCCTCGGTGTTCAATGCAGAGTCAACCGCAGCGCGGAGGTAGCCCCCGGGATTTCCGAGGTCGTGTCGAGTGCCGCGGTGCACGACGACGTGCACGGGGTGGCCTTCGGCGATGAGCAGCGCGATGGCGTCGGTCAGTTGGAGTTCGCCGCCCGCGCCGGGGGTGATGCGACGCAGGGCGTCGAAGATCGCGCGATCGAGCAGGTAGCGGCCTGCGGCGGCGAACGTCGACGGCGCGTCCTCGACGGCCGGCTTCTCGACCATGCCGAGCACCTTGAGCACATCGGGGTTGGTGGCGTCCGGCACGATCTCGACGTCGAACACGCCGTACGCGCTGACCTGCTCTTTGGGTACGTCGATCGCGCACAGCACGGAGCCGCCGCGCTTGGCGCGCACCCGGTGCATGGTTTCGAGGACCCCGACGGGGAGCACCAGATCGTCGGGTAGCAGCACCGCGATCGCGTCCTCGTCCGGGTCCAGTGCCTGCTCCGCGCATGCGACGGCGTGGCCGAGCCCGAGGGGCTGTTCCTGGATGACGGATTGCACTTCGAGCAGGCCCTGCGCCTTGCGGACCTTGGCAAGCAGTTCGTACTTGCCTTTCTCCTCGAGCTTCGACTCGAGCACCAGGTCTTCGACGAAGTGCGCGACCACGCCGTCCTTGCCGGGGGACGTGACGATCAGCAGGCGTTCGGCGCCGGACTCGGCGGCCTCACCCGCCACCAGTTCGATGCCCGGAGTGTCCACGACCGGAAGCAGTTCCTTGGGCACGGTCTTGGTCGCCGGAAGGAACCGCGTGCCCATGCCCGCGGCAGGGACGACGGCCGTCCGAAAATGCCGGACACCGTCGGTCGATTTGTTCGTCATAGACTCCCACCCTAACGTTCGCTACCGCGCGGTAGCCCTCCGATCTTAAGGTGGCCGGTGTGCAGGCACGACCCAAGGCACTGTGGCGGAACTCGGTTCTCGCCGCCCGGCGCGCCCGCACCGACGCGCAGCGCCGTGCCGACAACGAGTCGCTGACCGCCGCCGCCCGCGTTCTGACCGTATCCGCATCGACGGTCTGCGCGTACGTTCCGGTGGGTTCGGAGCCGGGGTCGCTGCCGTTGCTCGACGCCCTTCGCGGTCGCGGCAACCGGGTGCTGGTGCCGGTGACGAACCCGGACGGCCCGCTCGGATGGGCCGAGTACACGGGCGAGGCCGACCTGGTCGCGGCGGATTTCGGGCTCCGCGAACCGAGTGGCCGGGCACTGGCCCCCGATGCCGTGGCGCAGGCGACACTGGTGCTGGTTCCGGCGTTGGCCGTCGACCGTCGCGGGGTGCGGCTGGGGCGGGGGGCCGGGTTCTACGACCGGACATTGCACCTGGCCGATCCGTCGGCCCGGCTGGTCGCGGTGGTGCACGACGACGAGCTGGTGGACGAACTGCCGGAGGACCCGCACGACATCCGGATGACGCACGCCCTCACACCAAGCGGCGGACTGACCGTGCTGGGCGACTGTTCCGCTGGGTGACCGGCGGAAATAGATCCCACACTGGCGTTGTTGGCACTGTCGACTGTAGAGTGCTAAAGCTGCGACTTCACTTTCCACACGCGCGGAGGATTCACCGGTGCCCACCTATTCATATGCCTGCACGGCGTGCGACAACCGTTTCGACATCGTGCAGTCGTTCAGCGACGACTCGCTGACCGAGTGCCCCCAGTGCACCGGCAAGCTGCGCAAACTGTTCAACTCCGTCGGCGTCGTCTTCAAGGGCAGCGGCTTCTACCGCACCGATTCGCGGAGCGGCAGCAGCACGGCAAGTGAGCCGGCGAAGTCCGACTCGTCGAGCAGCAGCTCGACCAGCAGCACGTCGACCGGCAGCTCCGCATCGAGTTCGTCGACCAGCACGCCAGCCCCGGCGGCTGCCGCGAGCTGATCGCGAGTTGTCCACAGGCGGCCCGTTCATCCACAGACCGCCCGTAATGCCCGCTTCACGAGGCCGAACGGCACGGCCGAACTCGTAAGGTTCGGCCCATGCCTGCCGGCCCGTTTCCGTTCCCGCCCAGTCCACTCCCGCCCAGCTCACGATTCCGATCTGCCCGCGGTGCTCCCCCGGCGTCTTCGCTCCGGCCGACGCTCGCCGATCGTGTGAGCACGCTGCTGCGGCCGGGCTGGGCGCGCACGGTCGCGGCCCGGCGAGCCGTTGCCGCCC
>NZ_JBAQXC010000073.1:0-11451 GCF_049299235.1 Rhodococcus sp. (in: high G+C Gram-positive bacteria)
GTCGATCGTCGCGCGCGACGCCCTGCTGGCCCGCGACGCGGGCGCCCGCGTCCACATCTGCCACGCTTCCACGGCTGGAACCGTCGAGCTCGTCAAATGGGCACGCGGACAGGGGATTTCGATTACCGCCGAGGTGACTCCGCATCATCTGCTGCTCGACGATTCGCGGCTCGAAACCTACGACGGCATCAACCGCGTCAACCCGCCGCTGCGGGAACGCTCCGACGTCGAGGCGCTGCGCCGCGGCCTCGCCGAGGGTGTGCTCGACTGCGTGGCCACCGATCATGCCCCGCACGCCGATCAGGACAAGTGCTGCGAATTCTCGCAGGCCCGCCCCGGCATGCTCGGTCTGGAGACCGCGCTGTCGGTCGTCGTCGAGACGATGGTCCGGCCGGGACTGCTCGACTGGCGCGGCGTCGCGAAGGTGATGAGTGAGCGGCCCGCGGAGATCGTCGGCCTTGACGATCAGGGTCGCCCCGTCGCGGTCGGGGAGCCCGCCAACCTCGTGCTCGTCGACCCGGACAGCGACTGGACGGTGCGCGGACCGGAATTGGCGAGCATCGCCGGCAACACCCCGTACGAGGAGATGACGCTGCCGGCGACGATCACCGCGACCGTGCTGCGCGGCAGGATCACCGCCCGCGACGGCGTGGCTCGGCCCCTGACCGGCGGGAGGTAGGGACATGGACCGGGTCTTGATCACTCTCGGCTTCCTGCTGCTGTGGGTCGTGCTGGTGCTGCTCATGTGGAAGGGCTGGCGGGGACGGGTCCGCCGACAGACGGAGAGTGTCGGCGAGCTTCCCCCCATCCCCGCGGACCTGGGCGAGCAGGTGGTGGCACCGAGCACCGGCCTGTACGTGGGCAGCACACTCGCCCCGAGCTGGCAGGACCGTATCGCCGTCGGTGACCTGGGGTTCCGGGCCGCGGGCGAGCTCAGCCGCTACCGCAGTGGGGTGCTGCTCGAACGCGATGGCGCAACGCCGATCTGGATTCCGCAGGACTCGATCCGCGCGATCCGCACCGAACGGGGCCTCGCCGGGAAGGTGATGACCAAGGACGGGATCCTGGTCATCCGCTGGCAACTGCCCTCCGGAACCGAGGTCGACACCGGATTCCGCGGCGACGACAAGACTGTCTACCCCGCGTGGGTGGACGCGACGAACGAAGATTCAGGAGAGAACGCATGAGCGGCGGTACTTTCGGCGGTGACACCGCGGTGTTGGTGCTCGAGGACGGACGCATTTTCCGCGGCACCACCTTCGGGGCGGTCGGCCAGACTCTCGGTGAGGCCGTGTTCAGCACCGGCATGACCGGCTACCAGGAGACGCTCACCGACCCGAGCTACCACCGGCAGATCGTGGTGTCGACGGCACCGCAGATCGGCAACACCGGCTGGAACGAGGAAGACAACGAGTCCGTCGGCCCCACCGGCGATGCCGCCGGCGCGAAGATCTGGGTCGCCGGCTACGTCGTGCGCGACCCGTCGCGCCGCACGTCGAGTTGGCGTGCCACCGGCTCCCTGCAGGACGAACTGGTCCGGCAGGGTGTCGTCGGCATCGCCGGCATCGACACCCGAGCCCTGGTGCGCCACCTGCGTACCCGCGGTTCGATGCGCGCCGGTGTCTTCTCCGGCGCCGCCCTTGCCTCCGACGCGGAACTGCTCGACCGGGTGAAGGACCAGCCGTCGATGCTCGGCGCGGACCTGGCCGGCGAGGTCACCACCACCAGCGGGTATGTCGTCGAGCCGGCCGGTGGCGAAGCCCGGTTCACGGTCGCGGCCATCGACCTCGGCATCAAGACGAACACCCCGCGCATGTTCGCCGAGCGGGGCATGCGGGTGCATGTGCTGCCGTCGACCGCGACACTGCACGACATTCTCGACCTGAAGGCGGACGGGGTGTTCCTGTCCAACGGACCCGGTGACCCGGCGACCGCGGACAGCGCCGTGCACCTCACCAAAGAGGTGCTCGGTCAGGGTCTCCCGTTGTTCGGCATCTGCTTCGGCAACCAGATTCTCGGTCGCGCCCTCGGTCTGGACACCTACAAGATGAAGTTCGGCCACCGCGGCATCAACATCCCGGTCGTCGAACACGCCACCGGCCGCATCGCGATCACCGCGCAGAACCACGGATTCGCTCTCGAAGGTGAAGCCGGCCAGGAATTCGACACGGCGTTCGGTCGCGCCGTGATCAGCCACACCTGCGCGAACGACGGTGCCGTCGAAGGTGTCCGGTTGCTCGACGGCAGTGCCTTCTCGGTGCAATACCACCCGGAGGCAGCAGCGGGACCACACGACGCCGCGTACCTGTTCGACCAGTTCGCCAGCAAGCTCGAGGGAGACAAGTCCTGATGCCACGTCGTACCGATCTCTCCCACATCCTGGTCATCGGGTCCGGTCCGATCGTCATCGGTCAGGCCTGCGAGTTCGACTATTCCGGAACGCAGGCGTGCCGGGTGCTGCGTGAGGAAGGCCTGCGGGTCAGCCTCGTCAACTCCAACCCGGCCACGATCATGACCGACCCGGAATTCGCCGACGCCACCTACATCGAGCCGATCACCGCCGAGTTCGTCGAGAAGGTCATTGCGACCGAAGCCGCCAACGGCACACCGATCGACGCGGTGCTCGCGACCCTCGGTGGGCAGACCGCGCTCAACACCGCGGTCGCGTTGTCCGAACAGGGCATCCTCGACAAGTACGACGTCGAACTGATCGGCGCGGACTTCGATGCCATCCAGCGCGGCGAGGACCGGCAGAAGTTCAAGGACATCGTCACCAAGTGCGGTGGCGAATCCGCCCGCTCCGCGGTCTGCTACACGATGGACGAGGTCCGGGCGACCGTCGCCGAACTCGGCTTCCCCGTCGTGGTGCGCCCGTCGTTCACCATGGGCGGCCTGGGTTCCGGCATGGCCTACAACGACGAGGACCTCACCCGCATCGCCGGTGGCGGTCTCGCCGCGTCACCGACCGCGAACGTCCTGATCGAGGAGTCGATCCTGGGCTGGAAGGAATACGAACTCGAACTCATGCGCGACGGCCGCGACAACGTCGTGATCGTCTGCTCCATCGAGAACGTCGACCCGGTCGGTGTGCACACCGGTGATTCGATCACGGTCGCGCCGGCGATGACGTTGACCGACCGCGAATATCAGGAGATGCGCGACCTGTCGATCGCGATTCTGCGCGAGGTCGGGGTCGATACCGGTGGCTGCAACATCCAGTTCGCGATGGACCCGACGGACGGCCGTCTCGTCGTCATCGAGATGAATCCGCGCGTGTCGCGGTCCTCGGCGCTGGCGTCGAAGGCCACCGGCTACCCGATCGCGAAGATGGCCGCCAAACTCGCCATCGGCTACACACTCGACGAGATCGTCAACGACATCACCAAGGAAACCCCGGCCTGCTTCGAACCCACCCTCGACTACGTGGTGGTCAAGGCCCCGCGGTTCGCGTTCGAGAAGTTCCCCGGCGCCGACGGCACCCTCACCACCACGATGAAGTCGGTCGGTGAGGCCATGGCGATCGGCCGCAACTTCACCGAGGCGTTCGGCAAGGTGCTGCGGTCGCTCGAAACCAAGCGGGCCGGCTTCTGGACCGGCCCCGAGGTGGAAGGCACCCTCGAGGAAATCCTCGCGGACATCGCGACCCCCACCGACGGCCGCATCTACGGCGTGGCGAAGGCCCTCGAACTCGGCGCGACCGTTGAGCAGGTCTTCGACGCCACCGCGATCGACCCGTGGTTCCTCGACCAGATCCAGCAGATCGTCGAGTTGGGGGAGCAGGTCCGCGCCGCCGAGACCTTCGGTGCGCAGGAATTGCGCTACGCCAAGCATCACGGCTTCTCCGACCGGCAGATCGCCGAACTGCGCCCGCAACAGTTCACCGGTGAGGATGCCGTGCGTGCGTTGCGCACCGAACTGGGTGTGCACCCGGTGTACAAGACCGTCGACACCTGCGCGGCCGAGTTCGAGGCCCGCACGCCGTACCACTACTCGACCTACGAGCTCGATCCCGATGCGGAGAGCGAAGTCGCGCCGCAGACCGAACGCCCGAAGGTGCTGATCCTCGGGTCCGGCCCGAACCGGATCGGCCAGGGCATCGAGTTCGACTACTCGTGTGTGCACGCCGCGTTGACCCTGTCCGAGGCCGGGTACGAGACCGTCATGGTCAACTGCAACCCGGAGACCGTCTCCACCGACTACGACACCGCCGATCGCCTGTACTTCGAGCCGCTCACGTTCGAGGACGTGCTCGAGGTGTACCGCGCCGAATGCGAGTCCGGCACCGTCGCCGGTGTCATCGTGCAACTCGGCGGCCAGACCCCGCTGGGCCTGGCCCGGCGGCTGAAGGCCGAGGGTGTGCCGATCGTCGGAACCAGCCCGGAGGCGATCGACCTGGCCGAGGACCGCGGCGAGTTCGGCCGGGTGCTCGAGCAGGCCGACCTGCCTGCCGCCAAATACGGCACCGCCACCACCTTCGAGGGCGCCCGGGACATCGCGTCCGGCATCGGCTACCCGGTGCTGGTGCGCCCCTCCTACGTGCTCGGTGGCCGCGGTATGGAGATCGTCTACGACGAGAAGGCGCTCGAGACCTACATCGCGAACGCCACCGAGATCTCCGACGACCGCCCGGTGCTGGTCGACCGGTTCCTCGACGATGCCGTGGAAATCGACGTCGACGCCCTGTGTGACGGCACCGACGTCTACATCGGCGGCATCATGGAGCACATCGAGGAGGCCGGAATCCACTCCGGTGACTCGGCGTGCGCGCTGCCCCCGATCACGCTCGGCCGTTCGGACATCGAGAACGTGCGGCGCTCCACCGAGGCGCTCGCGAAGGGGATCGGCGTCAAGGGCCTGCTCAACGTCCAGTACGCGCTCAAGGACGACATCCTGTACGTCCTCGAGGCCAACCCGCGAGCCAGCCGCACCGTGCCGTTCGTCTCCAAGGCGACCGGCGTGCAACTGGCAAAGGCCTGTGCGCGCGTCATGCTCGGCGAAACCATCGCCGAGTTGCGCACCACGGGACTGTTGCTCGCCGAGGGTGACGGCAGCGACGCCCCGCTCGATGCACCCATCGCGGTCAAGGAGGCGGTGCTTCCCTTCAACCGGTTCCGCCGTGCCGACGGCACCGGTGTGGACACACTGCTCAGCCCCGAGATGAAGTCGACCGGTGAGGTCATGGGCATCGACAGCGACTTCGGTCGGGCATTCGCCAAGTCGCAGACCGCCGCGTACGGGTCGCTTCCGCTCGAGGGTGCCGTGTTCGTCTCGATCGCGAACAAGGACAAGCGGTCGATGATCTTCCCGGTCAAGCATCTCGCCGACCTGGGATTCCGGATCATGGCCACCGTCGGTACCGCGGAAGTGTTGCAGCGCAACGGTGTCCCGTGCGAACAGGTGTACAAGGTGTCCGACGAGCAACGCCCGGCGGGAGCGCCGACGATCGTCGATCGGATCCGCGCCGGCGACGTCGGCATGGTCATCAACACACCGTGGGGCAACGCCGGTCCACGCATCGACGGCTACGAGATCCGCAGTGCTGCCGTCGCCGCGAACATCCCGTGCGTGACGACCGTGCAGGGTGCTGCGGCGGCCATTCAGGGAATCGAGGCGGCGATCCGAGGAGAGATCGGGGTTCGCTCGATCCAACGGATGCAGGCGGGCTTGCGCGACGGCGAGCACCAGTCGTGACCGGGTTCGGGGAGCGACTGCAGGCGGCGCTCGCCGAACGCGGACCGCTGTGCGTGGGCATCGACCCGCATCCGGAACTGCTCCGGGCGTGGGGGCTGACCGTCGACGCCGCAGGCCTGGCCACGTTCACCGACCGGTGCGTCGACGCATTCGCCGGTGAGGTCGCGCTGGTCAAACCGCAGGTGGCGTTCTTCGAGGCGTTCGGGTCGGCCGGCATCGCCGTGCTCGAACGCGCCGTCGCGGTGCTGCGCGAGAGCGGCACGCTGGTGCTCGCCGACGCCAAGCGCGGCGACATCGGCTCCACCATGGCCGCATACGCACGAACATGGCTGTCCGACGACTCGCCGTTGTGTTCCGACGCGGTGACGGTGTCGCCGTATCTGGGCTTCGGTGCCCTGGAACCGGCCCTGCGGCTCGCACAGGACACCGGACGCGGGGTGTTCGTGCTCGCGGCCACCTCCAACCCGGAGGGCGCGCAGGTGCAGCAGGCGACGGTCGCGGACGGGCGCACCCTCGCCCAGGTGATGGTCGACGAGGCCGCCGCCCGCAATGCCGGTACCGCGGTGCTGGGGGCGGTCGGGGTGGTGGTCGGCGCGACATTGGCGGTAGCGCCCGACCTGAGTGCCCTGCACGGCCCGATTCTCATGCCCGGTGTCGGAGCCCAGGGGGGGACCGCCGACGACGTGCGCAGGCTGGCCGGTGACCGCCTCGACGCGGTCGTGCCGACGGTGTCCCGGGAGGTGCTGCGGGCCGGCCCGACGGTGCCTGCGCTCCGCGATGCGGTCGCTCGCGCGGTCGACGGATTCGAGTTCCTGAGGGCCTGACGAGACCTGTGCCGGCGGGGCCGGACCCCATTTGCGGGTCCGGCCCCGTTTTCGCGTGCGGTGGGCCGCGGTGACGGTCGTTTCGTGCCGTTCGGTGCTGGTGGGGGACACGACACGCGCAATCTGCAGAAAATTTTCCGGGCTGCCCGGCCGGCCACGGTGCCACCGCCGCCGGACCATTTCCGCGCCGGGCGAAGGATTCCCCACCGAATCGGACATTGGCGTTCTCACCTGCGGATTTGCGGTATTTTCGCAGGTCGGAAGTGGTACGCCAAGGTCTGAGAGCGGTGGATTCGCACGGCGGATTCGCTCTGCACTACCGCACGGATTTTCGAGTGGAACGTCGGGGGGTGGGTTCGCAATCGCCGCTGTCCGTGAGTACGGTCGCTATCGCCGCTGGTAGTCAGCGGTCGAAGACTGTTTTCCAACGATGAGACGGAGGAACCGTGGCCCTTCCCCAGCTGACCGACGAGCAGCGCGCCGCTGCTCTGGAGAAGGCGGCTGCTGCCCGTCGTGCCCGGGCAGAGCTCAAGGAGCGCCTCAAGCGCGGCGGCACCGACCTCAAGCAGGTGCTCAAGGATGCCGAGAACGACGAGATCCTCGGCAAGATGAAGGTTTCCGCCCTGCTCGAGGCCCTGCCGAAGGTTGGCAAGGTCAAGGCTCAGGAGATCATGACCGAGCTGGAGATCGCCCCGACGCGCCGCCTGCGCGGCCTGGGTGACCGTCAGCGCAAGGCGCTGCTCGCCAGGTTCGATTTCGACGCTGAGTAACGATCGTGGTAGCTGACGCACACATCGTGTCGGACAGCGTGCCCGTGACACGGAGGGGCCGGCTGGTGGTTCTGGCCGGCCCCTCCGCGGTCGGTAAGTCGACCGTTGTCCGCCTCCTCCGTACCCGTGTCCCGGACCTGCACTTCAGTGTGTCGGCGACGACCCGGGATCCACGGCCTGGAGAGGTCGACGGTGTGGACTACCATTTCGTGGGGCGCGCCGAATTCGACCGCATGATCGACGCCGGAGAACTGCTCGAGTGGGCAGAAATCCACGGTGGGCTGCAACGTTCGGGCACCCCGGGGGCGCCGGTCCGCGACGCGCTCGCAGACGGACGTCCGGTGCTCGTCGAGGTGGACCTGGCCGGTGCGCGCGCCGTCCGGGCCGTGATGCCGGAGGCCGTGTTGGCATTCCTGGCGCCACCGAGCTGGGAGGTTCTGGTCGGGCGGTTGACCGGCCGGGGCACCGAATCGGAGGACGTGGTGGCGCGTCGACTCGAGACGGCCCGCACCGAACTGGCCGCGCAGAACGAGTTCGACTGCGTGATCGTCAACGACGATGTCGACCGTGCCTGCGACGAATTGGTATCCTTGTTGGCTGGACCCGACGCCGGGCCCGGGTTGCGCCCCTAGGAAGTGCGCCCCCGGTGGCGGTCCCACCACTATTTTCTTCCCGCGAATACTCAGGAGATCACCGAGTGAGCAGCATCCAGGCAGCCGCGACCGACATTGCGGGTAACGAGCTTCCGGTCTACGACCCCCCGCTGGGCATCACCAACCCGCCCATCGACGAGTTGCTCGACCGCGCCTCGTCGAAGTACGCGCTGGTGATCTACGCGGCCAAGCGCGCCCGCCAGATCAACGACTACTACAACCAGCTCGGCGACGGCATCCTGGAATACGTCGGCCCGCTGGTCGAGCCGGGTCTGCAGGAGAAGCCGCTGTCGATCGCCATGCGCGAGATCCACACGGACCTGCTCGAGCACACCGAAGGCGAGTGAGTCCGCTCACCGTGGACAGCCTCGACGAGACCTCGGAATTCGGGCAGCGCCGCCGCCGCGTCGTCATCGGCGTCGGCGGCGGCATCGCTGCCTACAAGGCGTGTGCGCTGATCCGCGCGTTCACCGAGAGCGGACACCAGGTCCGGGTGATCCCGACCGAGTCCGCACTCGAGTTCGTCGGGCGCGCCACCTTCGAGGCACTGTCCGGCAATCCCGTCCACACCGGGGTCTTCACCGACGTCCCGAAGGTGCCGCACGTGCGGATCGGCCAGGAAGCGGACCTTGTCGTCGTCGCCCCCGCGACCGCCGACCTCATGGCACGTGCCGTGCAGGGCCGCGCCGACGACCTGCTCACCGCCACGCTGCTCACCGCGCGCTGCCCGGTGATGTTCGCTCCCGCGATGCACACCGAGATGTGGGAACATCCCGCGACCGTCGACAACGTCGCGACGTTGCGTCGCCGCGGCGTGGTCGTCGTCGAACCGGCATCGGGCCGGCTCACCGGCCAGGACACCGGCGCGGGCCGACTGCCCGAACCGGAGGAGATCTACTCGCTCGCCACCCTCCTGCTCGAACGTGCCGACGCGTTGCCGCGCGATTTGACCGGCCGCAAGGTGGTCGTCTCGGCAGGCGGCACCCGCGAACCCCTGGACCCGGTCCGGTTCCTCGGCAACCGTAGTTCCGGGAAGCAGGGCTATGCGCTGGCCCGGCTCGCCGCACAGCGCGGTGCCGACGTGACGCTGGTCGCCGGTGCCGTCGCAGGCCTCGCCGACCCCGCCGCCGTCGACGTGGTGCGGGTGCAGACCGCGGCGCAGATGCAGGATGCGGTCGTCAAATACGCCGCCGCCGCGGACGCGGTCATCATGTCCGCTGCCGTCGCCGATTTCCGGCCGGCGGCATTCGCGCAGACCAAGATCAAAAAGGGCGCGGGAGAACCCGACTCGATCGCCCTGACGAAGAACGACGACATCCTGGCCGGACTCGTCGATGCCCGCACAGACGGCAGTCTCGCCGCGAGCACCGTCATCGTCGGGTTCGCCGCCGAGACCGGCGACGAGGACGGCGACGTGCTCACTCACGCCCGCGCCAAATTGACACGCAAGGGATGCGATCTGCTCGTCGTCAACGCCGTCGGCGACGGGAAAGCCTTCGAGGTGGACCACAACGACGGATGGCTGCTCGCCGCCGACGGATCCGAAACGGCGCTCGCGCACGGCTCGAAATCGTTGATGGCCAGCCGTGTCCTCGATGCGTTGCGGCCGCTGCTGGCGTCCACCGACCGCCGGAACGGCGGATGATCCGAACTATCGCGCCCGCACACATGGAACAGTAGCGTCGAGTGGGGTGGGGCACCTGAGCCGTCACCGCGTTCCATTGATTAGATGCTGTTCATTCGAGCTAGATACTTTCAGTCGAGAGGGAGTTCTGTGAGCAAGACCGGCGGTCGGCTTTTCACCAGTGAATCTGTGACCGAGGGGCACCCCGACAAGATCTGTGACGCGATCAGCGACTCTGTTCTCGACGCGCTGCTCGCCGAGGACCCGCGCGCCCGCGTCGCGGTGGAGACTCTCGTGACCACCGGTCAGGTTCACGTCGTCGGCGAGGTCACCACCTCCGGCTACGCCGACATCCCGAAAATCGTGCGCGATCGTGTCCTCGAGATCGGCTACGACTCGTCGTCGAAAGGCTTCGACGGCAACTCGTGCGGCGTGAACATCGCGATCGGTGCACAGTCCCCGGAGATCGCCGGCGGCGTCGACGTCTCGCACGAGCACCGCTCCGGAACCCTCACCGACGACGAGGTCGCCAAGCAGGGTGCCGGCGACCAGGGTCTGATGTTCGGATACGCCTGCTCGGACACCCCGGAACTCATGCCGCTGCCGATCTCGCTCGCCCATCGACTGTCCCGTCGACTCACCGAGACCCGCAAGACCGGCGTGCTGCCGTACCTGCGCCCCGACGGCAAGACCCAGGTCACCATCGAATACGACGGTGACACCCCCGTTCGGCTCGACACGATCGTCATCTCCACCCAGCACGCGGCGGACATCGACCTGAACAATCTGCTCGCCCCGGACCTGCGCACCCACGTCGTCGACGCGGTGCTCGCCGATCCGACCCTCGCCGATCTCGACACCTCGGACGTCCGGTTGCTCGTCAACCCGTCCGGGTCGTTCGTGCTCGGCGGACCGATGGGTGACGCGGGCCTCACCGGCCGCAAGATCATCGTCGATACCTACGGTGGCATGGCCCGCCACGGTGGCGGCGCATTCTCCGGCAAGGACCCGTCGAAGGTCGATCGGTCCGCCGCCTACGCGATGCGCTGGGTCGCCAAGACCGCGGTCGCCGCCGGTCTCGCGGACCGCGTCGAGGTGCAGGTCGCCTACGCCATCGGCAAGGCCGCGCCGGTCGGCCTGTTCGTCGAGACGTTCGGCACGGAGAAGGTTGATCCGGCCCGCATCCAGGCCGCCGTCAACGAGGTGTTCGACCTGCGGCCGGGCGCGATCATCCGCGACCTGAACCTGCTCCGCCCCATCTACGCGCAGACCGCCGCGTACGGCCACTTCGGTCGTACCGACATCGACCTGCCGTGGGAGAACACCGACCGCGCCGACAAGCTGCGCGCGGCCGCCGGTCTCTGACCGGCAGATCACCGACGGGTGGGTGCGGACAAGCTCGCCGCCGAGACGGATCCGGTGGCACGGATACTTCCGCTGCTGCCGCTTCCGCACCTCGACCGGGAGTTCGACTACCTGATTCCCCGTGAACTCGACGCGGACGCCCGGCCGGGCGTCCGCGTTCGTGTCCGGTTCTCCGGCCGGCTCATCGACGGTTTCCTGTTGTCCCGCACCGCCACCAGCGACCATCCGGGACGACTCGGTTGGCTCGACCGCGTCGTGTCCTCCGAACCGGTGCTGACCGGTGAGATCGCCGCCCTGGCCGACGAGGTCGCCACCCGCTGTGCCGGTACCCGCGCCGATGTGCTGCGCCTGGCGGTGCCACCGCGGCACGCCCGCGTCGAATCCGAACCGGCAGTCGAAACGGCCCCGCCCGGGCCGCCGGAAATCGACCGGCAGGCGTGGTCGCGATACCGGTTCGGCGAGCGCTTCCTCGACGCGCTCGCAGGCGGCCGCTCGCCGCGTGCGGCCTGGCAGGCGCTACCGGG
>NZ_JBAQXC010000074.1:0-5748 GCF_049299235.1 Rhodococcus sp. (in: high G+C Gram-positive bacteria)
GGGATGCCCTTGTCGATGGTGATCGCGACCGCGGGGTCGCGGCCGACGTGGGCCGCGACGAGTTCGGCGGCCCGCCACGCCAGGTTGGTGGAGTCGGCGGGCACGAGCGCGGCGTCGGCACCGCGCACGGTCACGCTCAACGCGTCGGCAGACACCACCGTGACCTCGTCGCCCAGGGACAGGGCCTGGAACACGGTGCGCAACTCGTGGTAGCCGTCCTCGCGCAGGTCACCCACGGCAAGATGCAGGTTGACCTTGGACGGGGCCCGCACCGTGACGGGCGTCGGAACGACGGAAAGCACGAGTACAGAGCTTACCCGGAGCACCACACCTGCCGATTCGGCACCGGGCCGCCGGTCACGCCACGCGCATTCCCGTCGGGAGTCGTCCGATGGGCGTTCGGGTGCGGCGATATCCACTCGTGAGCAACCCGGCCGCGACGACGAACTGGATCCCGACCCCGAGCGGCCAGATCGGTGCCGTGTCGCGGGTCGGCGTCCCGTCCGGGTTTCCGTTCGAACAGGCGTTGTCGCTGATCGTGCCGCTCTGCGCCGTCCGCACCGCCTCGCTGATCCCGCCGAGCACCCCACGGTCGGTGTCGGGCGCCGACCGCGGCGCCGCATCCGCGACCACGACGAACGGGTTCGCGGCGAGCATCCACGCGATCCGTTCGGTGCGGTAGTCGGTGTGCAGTCGGGTGTCGGTGTCGCTGCACACGATCCGGCCGTTCGGGAACGCCTCGGACGGGCCCTCGTAGTAGGCACGGGGTATCCGCACGTCCTCGGCGACGAGTTGCATGCTCAGCCCGAACCCGATGAGTGTGCCCACCGCGAAGAACGCGGTGATCAGGTAGGTGGCGGTGACCGCGAACAATGGCCGGTGCGACCGCGCGGAGATCCCGACGCCGACGGCGCACATCACAGCGAGTTCGAGCGCGACCATGAGCACCAGCACGGGCAGGCTGAGGGCATGGACGTCGCCGCGCAGTACCGCCCACGCAAGCGCGGGCACCGCGACCGCGAGGAAGCCCAGGGCGACGACCCATGCCGCCAGCCACTTCCCCCACAGCAGTTGGCCGGGGCGCAGCAGGGTGTTCTGCAGAATCGCAAGTGTTCCCGCCGCGCGGTCGCCGCTCACCGAGTTCGCCGACAGAGCCGGGACGACGAGCAGCGCGAAGAACAACACGAACCCGAGGACGAGTTCGTACATGGCCTGCCCGGCGAAATCCATCTCGTCGAACGCGATGTCGGCGAGCGCAGTGACCGCACAGACCAGCGTGAACCACACGGCGAGCAGCACATACCATCCGCGCGAGCGGACCCGTTGCCGGATCTCGAGGCCGAAGACGGTCAGCACTCCGTCGAGATAGCCCAGGCCGAGCCGGGATTCGGATTCGGATTCGGTGACGGTCACGGCTGCTCCTGCAAGCTCAGGTAGGTCTGTTCCCAGGCGCCGGTGGCAGGCGCGAATTCGGTGACGGCGACACCGGCGTCGATCAACTCACGTAGCAGCGCCGCCGCACGGGTGTCGTCGTCGACGAGCACGATCCGCTCGCCGGGCCGCCGGTCCGGTGCGGACTGCGCCGGCCGGCCCGCCCGGATCAGCGCCGCGTCGAGCGTCGACGGGTCCAGCGCCCGGATCACGTACCGGCGGGCCTGCGCGTCGGCCTCGGCCAGGGTCTGTGTCCGAACGGTGCGGCCACCGGCGACGAAGACCGCCCGGTCGGCGATCTCGTCGAGTTCGGCCAGCACGTGCGAGCTGACGACGATCGTGCGGCCCTCGGCGGCGAGTTGCCGCAGCAGGATTCGCAGGTCGACGCGCGCTCCGGGGTCGAGGCCCGAGGCGGGTTCGTCGAGCAGCAACACCGCCGGATCGTGGACGAGCGCACGGGCGAGCGAAAGTCGTTGTTGTTGACCGCGGGACAGGGCACGCGCCGGGGTGTCCGCGAGTTCGACGAGCCGGACGGTCTCCAGCAAGTGGTCCGCCCGCTCCGTCGCCGGGGCACGGCCGATGCCGTAGAGCCGGGCGATCGTCACGAGGATTTCGCGGGCGGTCAGCGATTCCCAGACGCCGAGCGTGTCGGGCATCCAGCCGAGCCGCGCCCGCACCGCGGCCGGTTCGGTCGCCGGGTCGTGGCCGCAGATCCGCACGATGCCGCGGTCCGGGCGCAGCAGGGACGCGAGCATGAGCAGAAGCGTGGTCTTGCCGGAGCCGTTCGGCCCGATCAGTGCGGTGACCTCGCCGGCATGAGCGTCGAAATCGATGTCGCGGACCGCATCGACGGTGCCGAAGGATCGGGCCAGGCCACGCGCGTGGACGGTCGGGTCGGTGGTCACCGCCGTCACCCTACTCGGCCCGGAACCTCGGGTCCGGAACCGAACCAGGACCGAAGTCGTCCGCGATTCGTGGGATGGTGCAGGCATGCGCGAAACCTCCGCCCGGCTGCTCCGGTTGCTGTCGCTGCTGCAGACGCGCCGGGACTGGTCCGGCACCGAACTCGCCGACCGCCTGTCGATCACCACCCGGACGGTGCGGCGCGACGTCGACAAACTCCGCGACCTGGGTTATCCGGTGGACGCCACCGTCGGTGTCGGTGGCGGCTACCGACTGGGTGCCGGTGCCGAGATGCCGCCACTGTTGCTCGACGACGAAGAGGTCGTCGCCGTCGCGTTCGCATTACAGGCCGGCGCGAACGACGCGGTCACCGGAATCGGCGAAGCGGCGACCCGGGCGCTCGCCAAGTTGCGGCAGGTGATGCCGTCGCGGCTGCGGCACCGACTCGAGACCCTCGAGGTCGAGGTGGTCGACCGGGCGCCCGCGGCATCAGCGGTGGATGCGGGTGTACTCAGCGCGCTCGCCGCGGTGTGCCACCGCCACGAGCGGTTGCGGTTCGACTACCGCACGCACGACGACGAGTCGATGCGGCGCGAAGTCGAACCGTACCGGCTGGTGCGGTCCCGGTTGCGCTGGTACCTGGTGGCATGGGATGTGACCCGGGACGATTGGCGCACGTTCCGGGTCGACCGGATGGAACCGAAGATCCCCACCGGTCCGCGGTTCACGCCGCGGCAACTGCCGCCGGGGGGCGCAGCCGAATTCGTGGCCAGCGGCATTCGGCGCGGTGTGGTGCAGGTGCATGCCCGGGTGTTGCTGCACGCACCCCTCGACAAGATCGCCCCGATGATCGACGATGACTGGGGCAGTGCGGAACTCGTCGATTCCGGCAGTTGCGCGGTGGCACTCGGCGGCCGGTCGCTCGAGTCGATTGCGCATTGGCTGCATGCCTTCGACGTCGACTTCACCGTGCTGGAACCACCCGAGTTGCGGCAGGCATGCCGATCGCTCGCCGAGCAGCACCGGCAGATGGCGGACAGATACGCACAGGCATGAGCGCCGAAGCTCCGAACCGCACGAAACCCCGGAACTCGTGACGAGTTCCGGGGTTTCGCGGGAGGTATCGGTATCAGCCGATGACGTTGACGCCGGTGGCCTGCGGGCCCTTCTGGCCCTGGCCAACCTCGAAGCTCACGCGCTGGTTCTCCTCGAGGGTGCGGAAGCCGCGGCCCTGGATCTCGGAGAAGTGCACGAAGACGTCAGCCGAACCGTCGGCGGGAGCGATGAAGCCGAAGCCCTTTTCGCCGTTGAACCACTTCACGGTGCCTTCAGCCATGATGTTTCCTTACTGCTGTGGGGTGGCGGTCGCCTCCCCGTCGTCGGACGGCGGAACACCATCCGGGTCTGTCACTCGACGGCTGAAACGATTTCCGTGGTGGCTATCGCATCCGCTCGCAACCAGAAATGTGCGAGGGTAAACCACAAACACACTACCTAACGACCAGGTAACAGTAGATCACAGACTCCACGTACCCGCAACCACGACTCGAAACTTCTTGGGGAACAACAGCAGCGGGCCGTCACTCGGTACCGGCAAGCCGCACGAACGCGGCCGCGTCGAGCTTCTCGCCGCGCTCCGACGGTTCGATGCCCGCGGCGACCAACCGGCGTTCCGCCTCGGCTGCCGACCCCGCCCACCCGCTCAGCGCCGCGCGCAACGTCTTGCGTCGTTGCGCGAACGCGGCATCGACGACAGCGAAGACACGACGGCGATGTTCCGCGTCCACCGGCCACGGCGGTTCGGCGTAGCGATCGACCCGGACGAGACCGGATTCGACCTGCGGCACGGGCCAGAACACCGCGCGCCCGACCGCACCGGCACGACGCACCTCCCCGAAGAAACAGGCCTTGACGCTGGGCACCCCGTACACCTTGCCGCCGGGCTGCGCGGCGAGCCGGTCGGCGACCTCCGCCTGGACCATGACCAGCGCGGTACGCAGCGACGGGAACTCGGCGAACAGGTGCAGCAGGACCGGTACCGCGACGTTGTAGGGCAGGTTCGCGACGACCGCTGTCGGGGTGACCGGCAGATCGCCCGGCAACACCTTCATCGCGTCCTGCAGTACGACGTCGAGGTTTCCGGCGAGTTCCGGTGCCCGCTGCCGGACGGTCTCGGGCAGCCGCGCGGCGAGTTTCGGGTCGATCTCCACCGCGATCACCCGCGCCACGACGTCGAGCAGGGCGAGCGTCAGCGATCCGAGGCCGGGGCCGACCTCGAGCACCACGTCGTCGCGGCCAACCCCGGCAACCGACACGATGCGGCGCACGGTGTTGGCGTCGTGCACGAAATTCTGGCCGAGTTGTTTGGTGGGACGAACGCCGAACTCCTCGGCGAGCGACCGAACCTCGGCGGGGCCGAGCAGTGCCGCCTGTCCGCGGGGAGAATCGTCTGACACGCTTGTGAACCTAGCGCACGCCGAGGCCACCGGAGCACGACGGCCACGCACCCCAGCCCTGCTTCTGCTGTGTCACGTCGGCGATCGCGATCTGCTCCTCGCGGGTGGCGAGGTCCGCGCGTGGCGCGTAACGCAGCCCTCCCAGCCGCTCCCACGTGCTCTGATCGAACTGCATGCCACCGTAATAGCCGTTGCCGGTGTTGATCGCCCAGTTGCCGCCGGCCTCACACGTGGCCAGCGCGTCCCAGATGTCGCCGTCCTCGACGGGCGGAACCTCGGTGCCCGGCTTGGTGCCGACCCGCACGATCGCGGGTCGCGCCGGGGCGGTGACCACCGTGTCGGTGGCTTCCCGACCGGTCTCGATCCCGTCGACGGTGCTGACGGCGAACGTCACCTCCTGGACGCCGGGGGCGCCCGGATCCTCGACGATGCTGCGGCTCATGTTCATCGTCTCGTCCTCGATGCGATGAACCGGCGGATCGAGCGGCAACGTCTCGGCGATGTCGTGGACGCGTTTGCGGGTGACGTCGATGTCGAGACCGTCGGTGAGCGGAGTGTCCGCGGGCGGGTTCACCTCGTCGGCTTGTTCGAGGGGCACGCCGCGTACGGCGAGGAATTCGGCGACGGTGGGGGCGGCGAGCCGGACCGGGACGGCAGGGGCACCGCCGTCGGAAAGCCGCACGGTGCGCGGGTTCACGACGGCGAGATCGATCCCTTCGAGCGGCACTCGGTGCGACCGCGATGCCGACACGTAGACGTCGGAGGCCAACTCGAACTGGGTGAGCGCGTCGTCGACGGTGAGCGCGGTGGTCCAGACGTCGCGTTCGGCGCCGTCGATGGTCAACTGGACTTCCCGTGCCCGGCGCAACACCACGGTGTCGCCGTCGGAGACGACCGCATCCGCGTCCGGTGCCACGACGTCGTGCTGTCCGACGCCGTATCCGACATCGGACAGCAC
>NZ_JBAQXC010000075.1:0-7886 GCF_049299235.1 Rhodococcus sp. (in: high G+C Gram-positive bacteria)
TGCGCGATCCGGCGCAGGTGACCAGGGCGCGGGCCAGCGGTGCCGGCCCGGTTGCCCGGACCGCCGAGTCGTCGGCGAGCATTTCGACGAGCAGTTGCACCGAGCCGAGTGCCGAACCGGAACGTACCCAGCGGGGGAATGCCTCGGACACGGCCGTGAAGGCTTCGAGGACCAAATCGTGCCGGGCCCGCAGGTGGGAGTGTTCGTGGCTGAGCACCGCACGCAGTTCGGTGTCGTCGAGGTGGTCGAGGGTGCCTTCGCTGAGCACCACGCGGTGCCGGAGGCCGGGCAGGCAGTAGGCGATGGGGTCGGCACTGTCGAGAATGCGCACGTGCGGGAGCTGGCGGATCGCGGCGCCGCTCTCGCGCCGGTCGAGCAGATCGACGAGGGTGCGATGCCGGGATCGGCGGCGGCGGGTGAGCACGGCCACGCGCAGGGTCGCGAAGATCAGGCGCGCCCCGATGAACAGGGTGGCGGCGAACACGGCCACATAGGTCAGCCACAACGGCAACCCGAGGGCGTCGATCTCGCGCAGGGGTTCGGCGGTGGGCCGTCCGTCCACGCCGGGGACCAGGAGCAGGGCGGCGACGGCGAGGCCGGAACTGAATGCGGACAACACGGCGGCCAGCGCGATCGCCTGCCACAGCACCAGGGCGGCGCGGGGCGTGCGGTACGGCCAAGTCGCTCTGCTCAGCAGCGCCGGGACGGGGCCGGCGAGGAGCAGGGCGAGGATGCCGAAGACCAGCGCGGTGGTCGCATTCATGGCATCGAGTGTGTCAGCTCGCGCGACCGGTGCGTTGGTCGGCCGTGCCTGCGGCGGCATCCTCCTTGGCTTCGAGTGCGGCCAGTGCCTCGCGGAGGGCGGCGGCTTCGTCGGCGCCGACCCGCCCGACGAAGTGCACGAGTGCGGCGGTGCGACCACGACTGTCGGCCTGGTCGAGTGCGTCGACCATCAGGCCGGCGACGAGTTCGTCCCGGCCGTGCACCGGCAGGTAGCGGTGTGCGCGGTCGTCGCGCTGCTGGATGACCAGATTCTTCTTCGCGAGACGTTGGAGGACGGTCATGACCGTCGTGTACGCGAGGGACCGCCGGGTGGCGAGAGCCTCGTGGACCTGCCGCACCGTCTGGGGTTCGGTGGAGGCCCAGAGGTGTTCCATCACTGCTCGCTCTAGTTCGCCGAGTGCTGCCATGAGGCGATTCTACGGACACTCCGACACTCGTGCGTACTACTCCTGGTCGTAGGGACTTTCGTCCTGGTCCTGCGGCGTGTCGGAGGTGCTGACGGAGGTGCTGACGGAGGTGCTGACGGCCCCACCGACGGTGCCGTAGACGTGCCGCGTGCCGATCGGCACGATCAGCGGGCGCCCGGACACCGGGTCGTCGATGACCGCGGCGTCGAGGCCGAACACCTCACGCAACAACTCGACGGAGATCACGGTGTCCGGGGCGCCGGACGCGACGATGCGACCGGCCTTCATGACGACGAGGTGATCGCTGTAGCGCACGGCGAGGTTCAGGTCGTGCAGGACCATGACCACGGTGCGGCCCAGTTCGCTGTGCAGCCGGTCGACGAGATCGAGGACCTCGACCGAATGGGCGAGGTCGAGGTAGGTGGTGGGTTCGTCCAGCAGCAGAATGTCGGTGCCCTGTGCGAGCGCCATCGAGATCCACGCGCGCTGGCGCTGACCGCCCGACAACTCGTCGACGGGACGGTCGGCGAGGTCGGCGATGCCGGTGCGCGACAGCGCGACGGCCACCTCGTTCTCGTCGTCGGACGACCACTGGCGCAGCCACGACTGGTGCGGATGGCGGCCACGGGACACGAGGTCCGCGACGGTCAGGCCTTCGGGGGCGACCGGAGCCTGCGGCAACATGCCGAGGATCCGCGCGACCTCCCGGGTGCGCATCGTGGTGATGGTGTGGCCGTCGAGCACCACCCTGCCCGCGCGGGGGCGCAGCAGCCGGCTGAGCGCGCGCAACAGTGTCGACTTGCCGCAGCCATTGGGGCCGATGACGGTGGTGACGACGCCGGTGGGAACGAGCAGGTCGAGGTCGTCGACGACGAGACGCTCGCCGTAGCCGAGCGACAGGTGTTCGGCGACCAGTCGCGGTTCGGTGACAGTCGAGCCGGTGTCTGTCGCACCGGCGGTGATCTTGTCGGACATCTCGATGCCGGTCATACGGTCACCTTCCGGTTGGAACGCACGAGGAGATAGAGCAGGAACGGGCCGCCGAGAGCGGAGGTGACCAGCCCGACGGGCAGCGCGACCGGGAGGATGGTGCGGGCGATGATGTCGGAGCCGACTACGAGGACCGCACCGGTCAGCGCGGACGCGATGATCGGTGGGCCGTCGGCGCGGACCAGGCGCAACGCGAGTTGGGGTGCGGCCAGCGCCACGAACCCGATCGGTCCGGCGGCGGCGGTGGCGACACCGGCCAGGCCGCACGCCGCGGCGAGCAGAAGCCCCTGCTGGGTTTGCAGGCGGACGCCGAGCGACCGGGCCGTGTCGTCGCCCAGGCGTAGAGCACCGACGGTGAAACTTGCGATCAGGGTCCAGGTTCCGATGACGGCCAGGGCGATCGCGGCGGGGACCACCTGGCTCCAGGACGCACCGTTCAGGGAACCGGTGAGCCACACCTGGGCGCGGGAGACATCGTTGATGTCGGCGGAGACGAGCATCCAGTTGGTCAGGGCGATGAGCATGGCGTTGGCGCCGATGCCGATGAGGATCAACCGGAATCCGTCGACGCCGTTGCGCCAGGCCAGCAGGTAGATGACGAACGCGGTGAGCAGTCCGCCGGCGAGCGCGGCCAGGGGCAGGCCGAGGCTGGCGAGGAGTCCGACGATCGATCCGCCGCTCGTCACCACGATCAGGGCGACGGCGGCGGCGCTGGCTCCTGCGGTGATACCGAGGATGTCGGGGCTGGCCAGGGGGTTGCGGGACAGTGATTGGGTGATTGCGCCGGCCACCGCGAGGGCGGCGCCGACGACGAGTGCGCCGACACCGCGGGGGAGGCGCAGGTCGAGCACGATGAACCGGTCGAGGCGTTCACCGCCACCGACGAGGACTTCGAGCACCTGCGGTATCGACATCGGGTAGTCGCCGCGGCCGAGACTCACACACAGCAGCAGGAACGCGGCGACCGCGAGCAGGATGCACACCAGCACGTGCCGGCCACGCCACACCAACGACACCGGCCCGATGCGCAGGGCCGGGCGGGACGGGACGGCGGTCGAGGTGTGCAGCAGGGGGCGGGTACGCCGCTTCGGGGCGGTCAGGGTCGTCGATTCGGTCACAGGGACACCAGCTTCCGTCGGCGGACCAAGGCGATGAAGAACGGTGCGCCGATCAGGGCGAGGACGATACCGACCTGCAGTTCGCCGGGGCGGACGACGATGCGGCCGATGACATCGGCGAGCAGCAGGAGGATGCCGCCGAGCAGGCCCGCGTAGGGCACGAGCCAGCGATAGTCGGGCCCGGTGATCGCCCGCGCGATGTGCGGAACGATCAGCCCGATGAACGCGATCGGTCCGCAGGCGGCGGTGGCGGCACCGGTCAGCAGGGTGATCGCGGCGATGCCCACCGTGCGGCTGAGTGCGACGTTGGTGCCGAGGGAGCGGGCCACGTCTTCACCGAGGCCGAGAACGTTGAGGCCGGGGGTGCTCGCCAGGGCGATGACCACACCGGCGGTGAGGAACGGCAGGACCTGCCAGAGCACGTCGGTGCCGCGCCCGGCGACCGACCCGACGACCCAGAAGCGGAATCCGTCGAGGGTCGTCTGGTCGAGCAGCACCACCGTGTTGGTCATGGCCTGCAGGAAGAATGCGACCGCGGCGCCGGCCAGGGCCAGGCTGAGCGGGCTCGCGTTGCCGTTGCCGATGGACGCGAATCCGAAGACGGTGACGGCGGCGATCAGGGCGCCGGCGAACGCGAACCACAGGTACTGGGAGGGGGTGCTCATCCCGAACAGGTAGATGGACAGGACCACCAGGAAGGCGGCGCCGGCGTTGATGCCGAGCAGGCCGGCGTCGGCGAGGGGATTGCGGGTGTGGCCCTGGATGAGTGCGCCGGCAATTCCCAGGGCGATTCCGACGACCAGGCCGAGCAGGGTGCGGGGGATGCGCAGGGTGTGCACGATCAGGTCGGTTTCGGAGCCGTCGTTGACGATGAGCGCGTGGAAGACCTCTGCGAACGTCATGGGTCGGGCGCCGATGGAGATGCTGGCGAGCAGGACGAGACCGAGCAGGACGATCAGTGTGGCCAGGCCCAGCAGGCGGCGGCGGCGTAGTCCGGCGACGGTGGTGTCCGGGGGGATCGGGGTGAATCCGTCGGCCGCTGCGGTCGTGTCGGTGACGACCTCGGTGCCGCGGCGCAGCAGGGCACGCCGGGTGCCGACGGCGTTGCCGGTCGTCGCGTCGCGGGTGACCAGTCCGGTCCAGTGTTTTCCGAGGCTGGCGCCGGTGTGTCCCTCGCGGCGGCCGTTGTTCCACACCAGGAAGCCGCCGGCGGCGGCGAGAGCGGCGACACCGAAGACGACACGGTCGGTTTGTCCGCCGCCGTGCGCGTCGCCGAGGGTGTCGACGAGCAGGGCGCCGATCACGAGGGGAACCGCGACCAGGACGAGGTCGAGGGCGGTCGCGGCCAGGCGCCGCGCGGGTGTCGCCGGTGGGCTCGGATCGGGTGTTGCCGGTGCGGCGCCCGGGTGTCGGATCGTGGTCACGTGTGCGGGTGCTCCTCTGGGTGGGGTGCCTGCCGGGCGGATGAGGTCCGCAGAGAGTTAGGTTACGGAATCCTATCTACGCCGTCGCGTGGCGGGTTGCGCACCCGCCGCCGTCATGTAATGGTTAGGCTAACCTAATCCCAAGGTGGGGTTGCGGGCCGATCAGGAGGTGTGTGGGTGTCGACAATGCTGCTGACCCGTCCCGAGGTCATGCCGAGCTGTCTGTTCGAGGAGACCGCCTTCGAAGCCACACGCGCCCGACTGCGGGCGATCGCACCGGACGCCCCCCGCGTCTACGCCGTCGCCCGCGTCGAAGAGGAACCGCGGCGCCGCTGGTGGAGCCTGGCCTGCGAGGGTCGGGGGCAGCGCGTCGAACTGCTCTACCGGCGCGTGCTCGACGACGTCGAGGATCCGCGCATCGCCGTCGAGCAGGTGGCGGGAGCGCTGATCCACGTCATCATCGGCCGGGTCCTGGCGCCCTTCGTCATCGAAGGCCGCGCCTGGGATCCCGGCCTGGAGAACCTGTGGGTGCATCAGGACAGTGACGGCGGAATCGACTGGGCCGGTGTAGCCGACGACACCCTGAGGGTTCTGCCGGGCGATCCCGCCGCGGGGGGCCGCGACGTGGTGGTGGTGCCGTGCGAGCGGGCGCTCGCGGTCTGGACCGCGCACCGGGCCGTGTCGGCCCTGTCCGCCGTCCACGAGACGCTGCAGGGCTGTGCGCCGATCGACGACGCGCGCTACTGGGGGTTGGTCGGCCGCACGGTTGTCACCGGCGCTGCGCAACTGCCACAACTCGCGGAGTCGTCCCGCCACACCGCCGCACGTCGGGGTCAGCACCTGCTCGATGCGTTCGCCGCCGCCGGGTTTCCCGTGCGAGGACTTGCCAAATTAGGGCAGCCTTCCCTATGATGGTGGTCGTCACCTACTGTCGGACCGTGCCGGAGTCCTGAGGGCTGCAGAGACTCCCGGTCCTTCCCACGGCGGGCCCCGCAGAATCCGCGGGGCCCGCCGGATCCTTTTCTGGACCGTGTCGACCCTGCCGACGGTGAGCCGCGAACGCCTACCATCCGACAGGACGACCACGAAACGACATATGGAGACCCCATGACCGACCAGCCCACCCTCGAGCCTGCATCCGCCACCGAATTCGGCAGTGCCGGATTCGGCAGTGCCCTCGGCCTCGAATACATCGAAACGAGCGCAGACCGGGTGGTTGCGCGCTGGACGGTGACATCGAGTCATCACCAGCCGTACGGCATCGTGCACGGCGGGGTGTACTGCGCGGTGATCGAGTCGGTGGCGAGCATCGCAGGGGCGGTGTGGTTCGGTGACCGTGGCCACGTCGTGGGTGTGAACAACAACACCGACTTCCTGCGCGCCACCCGTGACGGGGTGCTCACCGCCACCGCCACCCCGCTGCAGCGCGGCCGCACCCAGCAGCTGTGGCAGGTCGCGATCGTCGACGAGCGCGGCCGCACCGTCGCGCACGGCCAGGTGCGCCTGGCGAACATCGCCGACGCCGACCACATCGGCCGCTAGACCGAGCGCTCCGCGCGGGACACCGGGTCTGATCGGCCCGATGCCCCGCCCGAGGTCGGTTCGACCCACTAACCGGCTTCGCGGGCCGGTGGGCCCCCACTCTCCGCCGACTCGGTGTGCTCCCGGAGACGTTCGATCGCGATCCGCGCGAACACCTGCTGCTCGGTCGCGGCCATTTCGTTGCGGCCGGTGGAGAAGAACGCCTGCGCCCAGGACAGCAGGGTCGACAGCTTCGACGAGAACCCGACCAGATACAGCAGGTGCACGAACAACCATGCGATCCAGCCGAGGAACCCGCTGATCTCGAGTTTGCCGACCTTCGCGACAGCACTGAATCGCGAGATCGTCGCCATGCTGCCCTTGTCGAAATACTTGAACGGTTTGCGCTGGGCGGGGCCCTGCCTGTCGAGACCTGCGACGATCTGCTGGGCGGCATATTTACCACCCTGCATCGCCACCTGGGCCAGGCCGGGCAGCTTGTCCAGCGACATCATGTCGCCGACCACGAACACGTTTGGATGCCCCGGCAACGACAGATCGGGCTGTACCTCGACGCGTCCGGCACGGTCGATGCCGGCCCCGGACTGCTCGGCGAGTTGCTTGCCGAGCGGGCTCGCCGCGACACCCGCCGACCACACCTTGCACTGCGACTCGAGGCGCCGCTCGGCGCCGTCCTTGTCCTTGACGGTCAGCCCCTCCGCGTCGACGCCGGTGACCATGGCGCCGAGCTGAATCTCCACGCCGAGGCGTTCGAGGGTGCCGCGCGCCTTGCGGCTGAGTTTCCCCCCGTACACGGGGAGCACGTCGGGGGCGCCGTCGAGCAACACCACCCGCGCCTCGGTGGGGTCGATGTGCCGGAACGCGCCCTTGAGGGTGCGGCGCGACAGTTCCGCGATCTGCCCGGCCAATTCCACACCGGTCGGGCCCGCGCCGACGACCACGAAGGTCAGCAGCCGCGCGCGTTCGTCGTGATCGTCGGACAACTCGGCCTGTTCGAACGCTCCGAGGATGCGACCGCGCAGTTCGAGGGCGTCGTCGATCGTCTTCATGCCGGGTGCGAATTCGGCGAAGTGGTCGTTGCCGAAGTAGGACTGGCCGGCGCCTGCGGCGACGATGAGACTGTCGTACTCGGTGACGGTGACCCGGTCCAGGAACCGGGAGCGCACGGTCCGCGTGTCGATGTCGATGGTCTCGACATCGCCGAGCAGCACCTGCGTGTTCTTCTGTTTGCGCAGTACCATGCGGGTGGCCGGGGCGATGTCACCGACGGACAGGATTCCGGTGGCGACCTGGTACAGCAGTGGCTGGAACAGGTGGTGGCTGGTTCGGGCGATCAAGACGACGTCGACGTCCGCGCGTTTGAGGGCCTGGGTGGCGAACAGGCCACCGAATCCGGATCCGATCACCACGACCCGATGACGCTGTGACCCACCTGGCTGGACGCTCATCTGTTGCTCCCTCGATGTCTGTCAGTGATCGCGCGCAGTGTCGGCGCGATCCCCGCCTTTCTCGGCGAACAGCCCCAGTCTCGCAGCATTCACCGGTTGCGGCGCGGCGATCGGGTGGGCGGCGCGGCGATCCGGGTGGGCGGCGCGGCGATCCGGGTGGGCGGCGCGGCGATC
>NZ_JBAQXC010000076.1:0-28761 GCF_049299235.1 Rhodococcus sp. (in: high G+C Gram-positive bacteria)
GATATACGTATATTCGTAATATAATCAACTATTGCGTAATAATGGTTGTGGGTGCCATAGTAGCGGAAGTGTCATAGATCACGGCAAGGAGAGACTGCCCATGCAATTCCCACCAGGTGCGCTCAACGGTCTTCGTATCGTGGATCTGACAACGGTGGTCATGGGGCCTTTCGCCACCGCCACGCTGGCAGACCTCGGAGCCGACGTCATCAAGGTCGAAAGCCTCGACGGCGACATGAGCCGAAGCGTCGGCGCTCACCGCCACGAAGGCATGAGCGCGATGACGATGAATCTGCAACGAAACAAGCGCAGTGTTGTAATCGACCTCACGACAGCGGAGGGTCGAGAGGTCCTCGACGACTTGGTTCGCACCGCCGACATGCTCATCACGAATCTGCGGCCGCGATCACGTGACAAACTCGGAATCACCTACCAACGCTTGTCCGGGATCAACCCCGGTCTGATCCTGTGCACCGCGCAGGCATACGGATCGGACACCGCACATCGCGACTACCCGGCCTACGACGACATCGTGCAGGCGGCATCCGGCGCAGCCAAACTCTCCGAACTCGTTGACGGCGCACCACGTTTCGCTCCATATGTGATCGCAGACAAGGTGGTCGGCCTCTACATCGTGATTGCCGTGCTCGCCGCAGCAATGGAGAAGAAGGTCACCGGACGCGGCCAGGAGGTCGATGTGCCGATGGTCGACTCGATGATCGGCTTCAACCTGGTCGAACACTTCGGCGGGCACACCTTCTCCCCGGCGGAAGGCGACTTCGGCTGGGGTCGCGTCCTCACCCCGGAGCGGACACCGCACCGAACCGCCGACGGCTGGATCTGCATCATGCCGTACTCGACGAAGAACTGGAACGACTTCTTCACGGACGCCGGTCGTGCGGACCTGGCGGGTAACCCCCGGTACGCCACCGTCAACGACCGTCATCGTCACATGGGCGAACTGCTCTCTGCCGTCAGGGAGATCGCCCCCAGCCGGACCACCGCCGACTGGCTCGCATTGTGCGAAACACGCGGCATACCCGCATCGGACCTGCTGGACCTCGCACAGGCACACGAGGACGAGTACGTGCTCGGGCAGGAGCTGATCACCGAACGGATCCATCCGACAGAGGGACGCTACTACGCCACCCGGACGCCGTTCACAATGTCCCGCACCCCGGTCGCGTTCACCCGCCACGCCCCGCACCTCGGCGAGGACACCGCCGCAGTACTCGGGGAACTCGGCTACTCCGACGAACGAATCCGCTCCCTGAGCGACGGCTCGATCATCAAAACCACCGATACGTCCGTCACCGATGCCACTGTCGCCGATGCCACCGTCGCCGATACAACCCAGGCCTGACCGGAGAGAACCATGACCGAACTCAGACTGGTGCCGCCGGTCTCCGCCGATCCACACGCACTCGACGCACTGCGCGCCGAGGTACGCGCCTTCCTCGCCGAACAACTTTCCACCGGCCGGATCACCCGATCGGTCGACTGCTGGCTCACCGGTTGGGACGAAGACTTCACGCGGGCTCTCGCCGCCCGCGGCTGGCTCGGGATGACGATGCCCACCGAATACGGTGGTCACGGCCGGTCCCATCAGGAGCGGTTCGTCGTGACCGAGGAACTACTCGCCGCCGGCGCCCCGGTGGGGGCTCACTGGATCGCCGACCGGCAGATCGTGCCGTCGTTGCTGAAGTTCGGTACCGAGACCCAGAAACACACCTACCTGCCGGCGATCGCGAAGGGTGAATGCTACTTCGCGATCGGTATGAGCGAACCCGATTCGGGTTCCGACCTCGCGAGTGTGCGCACGAAAGCCACCCGGGTCGACGGCGGGTGGTCCCTCACCGGTATGAAGGTGTGGACCTCGGGAGCACATCTCGCCCACGCCTTCATCTGTCTCGCCCGGACCGCACCACGCGACCCGGCGCACCGGCACGACGGCCTGAGCCAGTTCATCGTGGACCTGCGCGGCGCCGGTGTCGACATCCGTCCGATCATCTCGATGAACGGCCGGCACCACTTCAACGAGGTCATCCTCGACGACGTGTTCGTCGCCGACGACATGGTCTTCGGCACCATCGGGAACGGCTGGCAGCAGGTAACCTCCGAGCTCGCCTTCGAACGCAGCGGCCCGGAACGCTTCCTGTCCACGTTTCCGCTTCTTGCAGACACCGCAGAACTCATGCGCGATCAGTCCGTGCCCCGGAACGCCGATCTGGGACGGTACGTGGCACGAATCTCCGGACTGCACCAGATGTCGACCGCTGTCGCCGGGGCGCTCGAACGCCACGAACCCGCCGACACCGCCGACACCGCCGCGGCCGTGGTCAAGGTCCTCGGCACCTCGACCGAGGGCGACATCGCCGACTTCGCGGATCTGCTCACCGACGAACACACACCCGACCGTGCCGGATACCTCTCGCAAATCGAACTTGCGGTCGCTCAACGCCCCGGATTCACACTCCGAGGCGGAACCAATGAAGTTCTGCGCGGCGTGATCGCGCGGGGATTGGGGATGCGCTGATGACCTCGCCGGCACCCGTCGACCGTGATCTGGTCGAGATGATGTCTGCCGTGTTCGCCGCTCACCGCGAACAACACGAGCCCGGGACCGAGATCTCGAGCTGGGACACCGACCTGTGGGCCCGCCTCGCCGAACTGGGTCTCGTCCGCCTCACCGGCTCCGAAGCACACGGTGGGAGCGGTGCGGGCTGGTTCGAGGCCGCCGAGCTGATCGGCGCGGCAGCCCGGCACGGTGTCCGCGTCCCCCTCGCCGAACACGACCTGCTCGCCGGCTGGCTCCTCGAGACGGCCGGACTGCCCGGTGACGACCTTCGCCGGACGGTCGCAATCCTCGACGCCATCGGTATCGCACGTGCCGTGCCGTGGGCCGCCCAGTCCGAGCGGATCACCCTGGTGTGGCACGACGGGACCACCCATCGGATCGCCGACGTAGCGACCGACACTCTCGACATCACGCCCGGCGCCAATCGGGCAGGTGAACCCCGCGACACCGTCACCGCACCGCTCTCGGTCCTCTCCGGTACCGCAGTCCCCGAGACCGTGATCGCCCAGTTGCGGCTACGCGGCGCCCTCGTGCGCGCCGTGCAGATGTGTGCAGCGCTCGACCGCATTCTGGAAATGTCGATCGCGCACACCACCGCTCGTGTCCAGTTCGGTCGCCCACTCGCGAAGTTCCAAGCCATCGCGCACCTCGTCGCAGACATCGCGGGCGAAGCCTCCCTGGCTCGCGCCACGACGGAGGCCGCGATCACCGAGGCCGTTCGGACCGACTGGGCCGGAAAGAATCTCGAATTTCTCGTCGCCGTCGCACGGTCTTGTGCCGGACACGCCGCGTCCGTCGTCGTGCGCAACGCCCACCAGGTGCACGGCGCCATCGGGACCACGCGCGAGCACCGCCTCCACGAGTTCACCCAGCCAGCTCTCGCGTGGCGTTCGGAATTCGGCTCGGTCCGGTACTGGGACGACTACCTCACTGCCGCCGCTCTCACCGCCGGCTCCGACGGCCTGTGGGCACTCATCACCGCCTGACCACACACCGGGCCGATCAGACAAGGAATCCTCATGGCCGACTTCGAATTCACCGTCAAGGACGGCATCGGCACCATTCGACTGAACCGACCACACCGCAAGAACGCCTTCACCCTCGACATGCTCGATCAATGGGCCGAGGCTCTGCGCTCGGCCCGTACGAATCCCGATGTGCGCGTCGTACTGGTCACCGGCACAGGCGACTCATTCTGCGCAGGTGTCGATCTCGACGACTTCGCCGAGATCACCACTACCCTGGCGCGCCAGGAAGTACTACAGAATCGAGTGCACCGAATAGCATCTGCCGCACTCGATCTCGATAAGCCACTGATCGCCGCGGTCGACGGAGTCGCCGTCGGCGCAGGCATGGACATGGCCTTGGCGTGCGACATCCGGTTGATCTCGACCCGCGCTCGCTTCTCCGAAGGTTACGTTCGAGTCGGGCTCATCCCCGGCGACGGTGGCGCGCACCTGCTACCACGAATCGTCGGGCAAGCACGAGCTCTCGAACTGCTGTGGACCGGACGGTTCGTCGAAGCCGACGAGGCACTGAGCCTGGGACTCGCGTTGTCGGTGCACGAACCGGAAGACCTTGCCGCTGCAGCCGGTGAACTGTGCCGACGCCTGGCAGAAGGCCCGCCGGTCGCGATCCGTGCAATCAAGCGATTGGTCCGCAACGGAGAGCGAGTCGACTTCGCGACCTCACTGTCGATGGTCGCCGCCGAGCAAGCCGTCGTGCAGTCCACACGAGACTCCGCAGAAGCCATCACCGCATTCCGGGAGAAGAGGCTGCCGCAGTTCGTCGGATACTGACACGGCACGACAGGCCGCTCCGGCATGGTGTCTCCTCCCCCGGACGGCACCGAACTGGGATATCCAATCGAAGGGTTTGACCATGGTCGATGACCTCGTGCTCCCCCGGCGGGTCGGGCAGATCCTGATCCTGACGCTCAACAACCCCGATCGGCGTAACGCCCTCAGTCTGGCAATGCGCGAGCAACTGCGCTCGAAGCTCGAGAACACCGCGGAGGAGGTGGCCGGGATCGTCCTGACCGGAGCGGGCTCGTACTTCTGCAGCGGCGGCGATCTGCGCGACCCCGCGGGCATGAACGCGGATGCGGCCCGGTTCGATCATCTGACCGCGATCGTCGACTCGATCGCCACGAATCGACTGCCCGTCATCGCAGCGGTGGAAGGGGGTGCATTCGGATCCGGGCTCGGGCTGGCTCTTGCCTGCGACCATGTGGTCTGCGGGCAGGGAGCAAAGCTGGGGGCTCCGTTCGGCAAAGTAGGACTGTCTGCCGACGCCGGCCTCACGTGGTCACTACCACGACGCATCGGTGCGGCTCGAACAACCCGCCTGCTCCTCGAGGCCGCCCCCCTGGACGCTCGTACAGCACACGAGTGGGGGATGGTCGACGAGCTGACTCGTGACGGAGACGCCGAATCTGCTGCTGTGACGCGAATGGAGGCCTGGCTCGAGAACGCCCCTCTCGCCATCGCCGCATCCAAGAAGGCAATGGCTGCACCCCCATCGTCGTTGGCCGAGGCTCTGGAATCGGAGAAGACCCGGCAGCTGCGTTTGCTGCGCACTGCCGATGTGAAAGAGGCAATCACCGCATTCACCGAACGCCGGACACCTCGGTTCTACGGCCGATAGCCTGTATCCGCATGGCATGGGTACGCGAAGTCCGTTCTCCTGAAGCGCATTTCCCGAAGTTCCATCAGCCGCACCCCTGGACACGGATTTCACGCGGCGCGGGTGTCGTGCGTGATCCGCCGTAACATTCGCCGTTCCATTGACAGTGACTCCGATCACAGGGTATTTTCTCACTACTGCTTTACGTATATCCATATCATCTTCCGCGAACAGGGATTCTTATGATCTCCGATAGCGCTCCATGCAGCGAACCACCGCCTCGAGGCACTGTCGACCACGCCCGGCGCACACACGGCAGGTCACGTCTGCGGGTGGCCGCCCTTGCCGTCGTGAGCGGCGTTGCCCTCACCGCCTGCGGCGCGCCCGGATTGACGCATGACGACGATGGCCACGTCGTGTTGACGATGGCCGACAGTTTCTCTGCGACACACCCCCTCGGCCGCAGCGGCACCAAGACATTCCTGGAGACGCTCGAGAGCGACGGGCCGGCCGTCGGGCTGGAAATCGAGTACTTCGCCTCGGGTCAGCTCGGGAAGCAGAGCGACATGCCCGCCTTGTTGCGGACAGGGGTCGCCGAGATCGCCGCGGTGTCACCGGCGTACGTCGGAACCCAGTTGCCGCTGTCCAACGTCGGCGATCTTCCGGGGCTCACCGACGATGCGTGCGTGGGCGGCGACGCGATGCGCTCGATGATGCAGCCGGGGACGACCTTGTTCGAGACCGAACTGAAGAAGAACGACGTACATCCTCTGTGGGTGGCAGTGCTACCGGGGTACGAGGCGATGAGCGGTGACTTCCCGATTCGCACCGCCGCGGACCTCGAAGGAAAGATCATGCGGTCCACCGGCGGCGTCGCCGATCGCGTCGTCGATGCCGCCGGTGCGGCCGGGGTGTCGATGCCGCTCGGTGATCTCTACGAGGCGATTTCGCGTGGCACGGTCCAGGGGACGTTGGCCAGCCCACTGTCCATCACGCCGTACAAGCTCGAGGAAGTATTGAGCTACTCCACCGAGGGCGCCCGCCTGGGCTCGTTCACCGTCACGTACTCGATCTCTCATCGCGTGTGGCAGGAACTCACCTCCGAGCAACGTGATGTGTTGACGGCGGCCTCCGATCGCGCTCAGGAGGCGGCATGCCTCGAATTCAATCGAACGGCCGCGGAGTCGCGCGAAACGATGCGGGCTTCAGGTGTCCAGATGGATGCGGTCACCGACGAGACCCGGCCAGCCTGGGATGCGATCGCCGAGACAACACGGATCGGCTGGGTGCGCGACCTCGAGAGCATAGGGCTCCCCGCTCAGCAGGTACTGGACGAAACGATGGCGGCCTTCGAGGCAGCGCGGCAGCAGCGGGCAGGTGACAACCGATGAAGGACGTAACACACGAATTGCCCCCTGAAGCAATCGTGTACCAAAAGGGTGAAACGCCTGCGAGGCACACACTCTTCGGACATATCACAGAAGATCATCCACGACTCGATCGTGTGCAGAATGCGATTTCGGGGTTGTGCGGCGTCCTCTCCGCTGTGGCGATTGCAGTCCTCGCGGCGCTGACGACGATCGAGGTGATCGCCCGCGTCGGATTCGGATCTCCACTGGGGTGGAACGTCGGATTCGTCGAGCAGTACCTCATGATGACGATCGCGTTCTTCGGAACGGTCACCGCCTATCGGTCCGGGGCGCACGTCGCGGTCGTCACGATCTTCGAAAGACTTCCCCGGCCTGCGCGAAAACTGCTACTCATCCTCACCTATCTGGTGATTCTCGTGGCACTCGGCCTGCTGATCTACTCCGGGGCCCAGGCAGCACACTTCGCCTACACGACCGGGCAACAACCACCACCGGGCATGGCGGAGCTGCCATGGCCAACCTGGTGGTGGAAGTCGATCATTCCGGTTGCATCCTCCCTCGGCTTCGTCGTCGTGGTGATCGACCTGTATCGGGAACTGACCTCACCGCTGCATAGCGTCAGCACCGACTACGAAGCCGGCAACATGGCGGAAGGACACTGACATGATCGCTCTGGTAATCGTGCTGCTCTTGCTGGTGCTGATTCTCGTCCGCGTGCCGGTATCGTTCGCGATCCTGGGCGCCGGCATCGTCGGCCTAGCTATCATCGGCGGGCCACACGTCGTCGACGGCGTCATGCAGACCGCCCCCGCGTCGTCGGTGATGAGCTTCTCGCTCTCCGCGGTACCGTTGTTCATCCTCATGGCACACCTGATCATGCTGTCCGGCCTGATGGATTCCTTGTTCGGCGCAACCCGCGCCATTGTCGGTCGTGTCCGCGGTGGAACGGCAGTCGCGTCCATCTTTGCCGGGACCGCGTTCGCGTCAGTGTCCGGTTCCTCGACTGCGGCCGCAGCCACGCTCGCCCAGACGTCGACCGTCAAGATGATCGACGAAGGCTACAACCCTAAGATGGCCGGCGGCGTGGTCGCCGTGGTCGGCACGCTGGCCGCCATGATTCCCCCTCGATCATCCTGGTCTTCTATGCGATCACCGCGGAAACCAGTGTCGGCGACCAACTGATCGCCGGATTCCTCCCGGGGGTCATCATCGCGTTGGCTCTCGTCGCCACCATGTACATCTCGATGCTTCGCAATCCCAAGCAAGTTCCCGCGGGTAGCAGCGCGTCCTGGGCGGAAAAGGGTCGCGCAGTGGTCACCGCCGCACCCTTGGCCCTCGTCTTCCTCGCTGTCGTCGGATCTATCTACGCGGGGATTGCTACCGCTACCGAGGCAGCGGCGCTCGGGTGTGTGGCCGCGCTGATCCTGGTTGTTGTCAAGAGAAAATTCACGCTTCTGGCCGTCGGACGGACCTTGGTCGAAACAACCAAGACATCCGCCATGATCTTTGCCATCATCATCGGCGCGCATGTGTTCGGACATTTCCTCACCGAGACCCGCGTGACGCCTACGATCGTCGAATGGGTTGGCGGGCTGCCCTTCCCCTCAGTGGTAATCATGCTCGTCATCGCGCTGATCTATGTGGTACTGGGGTTCTTCATGGACCAGATCGCGATCATCGCCCTCACTGTGCCGGTGATCTTGCCGCTCGCCGTAGAACTGGGCTACCACCCGGTGTGGTTCGGCATATTCATTGTTCTGCTGGCCGAAGTTGGCCTGGTCACCCCGCCGATGGGTCTGAATGTCTTCGTCGTCGCGAAGTCTGCCGGTCAACGCGTAGAGGATGTATTCCGTGGTGCCGCACCGTATGTCGTCGGTATGCTTGCTGTGGCACTACTGTTCCTGCTGGTACCGGCGATCGTGATGTGGATCCCGAATTCCATGTAACTATGCCACCGATGGACCATCCGTCACGCATTCGCGGAAAGCGCTGGAGACGTTCGATCAGAAAAGAATCGGGCGTCTTCAGCAGCATCGGGTCAGCGCATTCCCCAGTTCGTGGCATGGCGCAGGCACACTTCCAGCAGTGCGTCACGGCGGGAAGAGATGTCCGCCCTCGAGGCCACCACGCCGAGGACGGCAATAGTGCGACCGTTCTCGCGCAGAGCGACCGACACGCCGTCCACATCGTCGACGGCGACCGCGGGGCTGACACAGACTGCGGTCTCACGCAGTTCGGTCAGACTTGCCAGAAAGGCATCGACAAGCTGCTCGTCCTGGGCCGGCTGTGAGTTCAGATATGTCCAGATATCGCGCTGCTCCCGGTCGGCGAGGTGCAGCCAGCCTGCTGAGGTACGCAGCAGCGGGCGGCGGATATGTTTCTCTGCGAGGAACGCGTACCGGGGATCGGAGGCGACGTGATCGACGTAGATGAGATGATCTCCCACTGCAGCCGACAACATGATTGTCAGACCGGTCTCGTCGTATACAGCTTGAAGCTGGTTGTGCATCACGGCGGCGACCGGCGGTCGACCCGCGAGCACATTGAGCATGTAGGGGGCAGCACCGAGGGTGTAGACGCGCTCACGTTCGTCGAGATATCCGACTGCTACCAACCCATTGACGAGCCCCTGAGTAGAACTCACCGGCGCATCGAGGGACTTGGCCAGCTCGGTGAGCGTGAGGCCGTACTCCGATCTCGCGACGGTTTCCAGGATCGATGCAACTCGGTCGACCATACGGTGACGCGGCCGTTCGAGAGCTTTGCCTCGACGCTTCGGGTCGCGACCGCGGTCATCCGACGGCCCGGCCACACCGTCGGTATCGGGAGACTGTGCAGCGTCTGCCAACCTGCCCGACCTCGAAGACGCATCTGTCATGGTGCCACCCTAACCGAGCATATACGTAATAACGCATTGCACTACTCGATCAAGTATCAGCCGGGCGTCGTTGCTTGCGACGCCCGGCCCCCCAGAACCCGCCGGCCGCCTCGGACCCGGGACCGTCATCTACCACGAACCTCCGGGTACGCCTCGGCGACAGCGTCGATCATCGCGGCGACAGCGCGTGTGCAGTCGCCTCGGTCGTAGCCGAGCCGCGCCACATCGGCGGGATCCTGCTCGTACGACAGGGTGTTGCCGCGTCCCTGGACGATCGCCGCATCCGAGAGCAGCGGATGCGACTCGTCTTTCACTGCGATCGCACGGTCACTGCCCGCGCCGTCGACCATCATCTGGAAGAACCGTTGATAGCTGAGGTTCTCGTCGCCGACGAGATACGCCTTGCCGGACTCGCCGTGGTGCACGGCACCGCGGATCGCCTGCGCAAGCGACCGCGCCGACATGTAGTTGGTGCCACCGGGCGGAGCGAAATCGGGGATCTGCGGTTCGTTGCCCACCGCCCACGACACCATCTTCCGGTAGCGGCGGGTGGAGTTGCCGGGGACGACGCCGAGAATCGACGGGGGGTTGAGCGTGCACACCGAGAAGTTGTCGTCGGCGAGCGCACGGGCACCCTCGTCGGCGGCCTTGCGCGCGGCAACGTACGGGTTCGTCTCGGCGATGTCGGGACGAACCTGATGGTAGTAACTGCCGACCTGCACGAACCGGTTCACACCGGAGTTTTTGACGAGTTGCGCGAATCGCGGCACACCGGCACTCTGTGTCTTCTCCCAGAACTGCGGTGCGTCGTCGTCGGCGCTCATGTGACGCGGATCCTGACCGGCAGCGAAGACCACGGCATCGAATCCGGACAACTCGTCTCGGGTGAACGACGGCACCGTGTAGTCGCCGACGAGAAGCGGGAAGTCCGCGACCGGCGAGTCGTCGGGAATCGGGCCGCGCCCCGCGAGGGTGACATCGTCGCCGTGTTCACGCAGGGCCAGTGCGGTGTGCGTACCGATCATGCCGGTACCACCGATGAGCAGGATCTTCACAAGAAGCCTTTCTGTGCATTGTTCACGGATTACGAGGCCGGTTGGTCCAGCCGCCATCGCGGCGCGGCACCCAGCCACCCGACCAGTGCGTGCCACCGTCGACGTGGATGGTGCCACCGGTGACGAAACGCGCGAGGTCCGAAGCGAGGAACAGAACGGCCCCGGCGACGTCCTCGGGTCGGCCGGGCCCACCGAGCGGCGACCAGGACGGCCACAGCGCGCGGTCTTGTTCGGGAACGAGCCTCTCGTAGGGCACCTGGACGGTGTCGACGAGGTCGGGGGCGACCGCGTTGACACGGATCCCGGCGGGTCCGACCTCCGCGGCCAGCGACCGCGTGAACTGTGTCAGCGCGGCTTTGTAGGCGGAGTAGACGGTGTGCCCCGGGATCGCGCGGTGTGCTTCGACGGTGGTGAGATTGACGACGGAGCCGCGTCCGCGTTCGGTCATGCCCGGCAGCAGAGCGTGGGTCAGCCGCATGGCGTGCGCGAAGTTGACGTCGTGGAGGTCGTCCCACACGGCAGGGTCGTCGTCGGCGAAGGTCCGCGGCGACCGAACGAAATGCCCGACGTTGTTGACGAGTACGTCGGCCCGGTGTTCGACGAGTGCATCGGGGCACGCTACCTCGCGCACGTCCCAGACGATCGAGTCGATCGAGCCGCCCGCAGCCGGATCGAACTCGAGCGCGCGGACAGGGTCGACATCGGCGACGAGCACGGCTGCGCCGTGAGCGGCGAGCGAAGCAGCGACAGCGCCTCCGATCCCGGCGGCGCCTCCGGTCACCACGGCGCGACGGCCCGTGAGCAACGGACCCGGGCTCATACACAAGGAATCGACCATGCCACGTATTACACCGCCCACCCGAGCATCCGGGAACGATTGTTTCCGGTAGACGGACGATCGGACCTGGCGCCGCGCGGGCGAGCACCTCGTGGCACTGCGCTGGGTGCGCCGCAACGGGATGGAGTACCAGCTGGGTGAGCGCATGATCGAGCTGGGCTCAGACGGCAGCCACCACAATCCCGCGGCGCATCGAACCGGTTCGTCCGCCGCTGACGCAGATGGACGAAGCGGCGCGCGTCGAACTGCACGACGACCTCCGCAGCATCGGCCTGCCCCTCGCACTCCAGCAGGCATAACGCCGGGGCAAGAAATGAACGGCCGGGAGGCGGGCAACGATCATACTTCGACTCAGACGTTGCAGTTCATCCATTCGACGGGAGTCAGACATGGGCACTCCGAGCGAACCGCAATCGACCGCACTCGACCGCAGCGTCATCATCACCGGCCTCGTCGTCGTCGCCGGCATGATCATGGTGGTTCTCGACACCACCATCGTCAACGTCGCCCTCGACTCCCTGAGCACCGAGCTCGCGGCGCCGCTCTCGACCACCCAATGGGTGGTCACCGGCTATCTCCTCGCGGTGGCGATCGTCATCCCGATCACCGGCTGGGTCATGGACCGGTTCGGGCAGAAACCGATCTGGCTCACCGCGGTGATTCTGTTCGTCCTCGGGTCGGCCCTGTGCGCGACCGCCTGGTCCATCGAGAGCCTGATCGCCTTCCGCATCGTCCAGGGGCTCGGTGGCGGCATGCTGCTGCCCGGCGGCCAGGCCATCATCACCAGGGCGGCCGGCCCGCAGCGGCTGGGACGTGCGATGGCGATCCTCGGCGTTCCGATGCTGTTGGGACCGGTGTTCGGTCCCGTGATCGGTGGCCTGCTCGTCGAATACACGAGTTGGCACTGGATCTTCCTCGTCAATGTTCCCGTCGGCATCCTCGCCGTCGCACTCGCGGTGTGGAAGTTGCCGCGCGGCGACGCGCTACCCGACGCTCGCCGTCTCGACCATCTCGGTCTCGTCCTACTCTCCGGCAGCCTCGTGAGCCTGCTCTACGGTCTGTCGCGGGCCAGTTCCCACGGCGGATTCGGCGAGTGGAGTGTGCTCGGATGGCTCATCGCCGGCGCCGTGGGCCTGGCCCTGTACACCTGGCACAGCCTGCGCGTGGGACCCGACTCGATCATCGATGTCCGTCTGCTCACCGACCGGGTCTTCGCCAGCGGATCGGTGGCCGTGTTCCTCGTCGCCATCGGCATGTTCGGCGGCATGCTCCTGCTGCCGCTCTATTACCAGATGGCGCGGGGCGAAGGTGCACTCACCGCCGGCCTGCTGCTCGCCCCGCAAGGGCTGGGCGCAATCATCGCCATTGTCATCGGCGGGCGCCTCACCGACCGCATCGGCGCCGGCTACGTTGTCCCCGTCGGCGTCGTGCTCGCGTTGATCGGCACCCTGCCGTTCACGCAGGTGGGTGTCGACACGTCGTATCTCTGGCTCAGCGCGGCTCTATTCGTGCGCGGCATGGGTCTCGGGGCGGTGATGATGCCGACCATGGCTGCCGCCTACACGAACCTCTCCAAGGAGGTCGTGACGCGGGCGGCTCCCACGTTGTCCGCGATCCAGCAGGTCGGCGCGTCGCTCGGCAGTGCGGTGCTGGTGACCGCGTTGACACAGCACTTCATCCACGAACTCGTCGACAACGGAATCCAGTCCGGTAGCGGCGGTACCGATCATCTCAGTTCCATTCCACCGGAAGCGATGCCCGTGGTCGGTCCGCTCCTGGCCGGCTCGTTCGGGTACGCGTTCTGGATCGCGTTCGGCCTGACCGCCGTGATCTTCGCGCCCGCACTGTTCCTGCCCCGGCACGGCAACCGCGACCGCGACGCCGTGCTCACCGACTGACCGTATCCGAGCGAATGGCACACCCGGTCGATGTAACGAGACGAGGGATACATTCGCTCGGATCGGATCGGATCGGATCGGATCGGATCGGGGCGAGCCGGCGACCGTCAGTCCTTCGGACCGCCGGCCACGTAGATGACCTGGCCCGAGACGAACCCGGCGCCCTCGGAAGCGAGGAACGACGCGGTGTGGGCGATGTCGTCGACCTCGCCGATGCGGGCGACCGGGATCTGGCTCGCGAGGCTGTCCCGGAACTGCTCGAACGTGACGCCGAGGCGCTCGGCCGTCGCCTTCGTCATCTCCGTGGCGATGAAGCCGGGCGCGATCGCGTTGGCGGTGATACCGAACTTGCCGAGTTCGATCGACAGGGTCTTGGTGAACCCCTGCATGCCGGCCTTCGCCGCCGAGTAGTTCACCTGACCGCGGTTGCCCAGTGCCGACGTGCTCGACAGGTTGACGATGCGACCGTACTGGTTGTCCACCATGTACTTCTGGGTGGCGCGCGCCATGAGGAATGCGCCGCGCAGGTGCACGTTCATGACCGCGTCCCAGTCATCGACGGTCATCTTGAACAGCAGATTGTCGCGGGTGATGCCTGCGTTGTTGACCAGGACCGTCGGCTCGCCGAGTTCGGTGGCGACCCGCTCCACCGCGGCGGCGACGGACGCCTCGTCGGCGACGTTCGCCCCGACCGCGAGCGCCTTGCCTCCGGCGGCCTCGATCGCGGTGACGGTGCCGGCGCAGGCGTCGGCGTCGAGATCGAGGACGGCGACCTGCATACCGTCGGCAGCCAGACGCTGGGCGACGGCAGCGCCGATGCCGCGGGCCGCGCCGGTGACGATGGCGGTACGGACTGTTGAGCTCACTGCATACCTCCGTGAATGGTGTGATCAGTCGACGGTAATTCTGCCGTCAACGATGCTCGACGAAATGACCTATTGAAAACGTTGGGCCGCATACCTTTTCAGACATGCGGCCCAACGGGTAGCCTATCTGAGGCTCTGCATCAGCTCAGACGCTCGAGCACCATCGCCATGCCCTGACCGCCGCCGACACACATCGTCTCGACGCCGAACTGCTTGTCCTGCGCCCGGAGGTTGTTGATCAGCGTGTTCGTGATGCGCGCGCCGGTCATGCCGAAGGGGTGACCGAGGGCGATCGCGCCGCCCGAGACGTTGAGCTTGTCCTCGTCGATGCCCAGCTCGCGGGCGGACCCGACGACCTGCACCGCGAACGCCTCGTTGATCTCGAACAGATCGATGTCGGAGATCGACTTACCCGCGATCGCCAGCGCCTTCTTCACGGCCTCGATCGGTCCCAGGCCCATGATCTCCGGCGACAGCCCCGACACGCCGGTCGAGACGACCCGCGCGAGCGGGGTCAACCCCAGCGCCTTGGCCTTGGTGTCGGACATGATCACCAGGGCGGCGGCACCGTCGTTGAGCGGGCACGCGTTGCCCGCGGTGACCGTGCCGTCCGGACGGAACACCGGCTTGAGCTGGCTGATCGCCTCGTAGGTGGTGCCGGCGCGCGGGCCGTCGTCGGTGGAGACCACGGTGCCGTCGGCGAGGGTCAGCGGGCTGATCTCGTTGGCGAAGAAACCGGACTTGATGGCCTCCTCCGCGCGATTCTGCGACCGCACACCCCACCGGTCCTGATCCTCACGGGAGATCCCGGTGTACGAGGCGACATTCTCGGCGGTCTGCCCCATCGCGATGTACACGTCGGGCAGCAGGCCGTCCTCCCGCGGATCGGTCCACGCGGTGCCGCCCTCGGCGAGCTTCGCGGTCCGGGCCCCGGCGTCGTCGTACAGCGGGTTCTTCGTGTTCGGCAGGCCGTCGGCGTTGCCGGTGACGTAGCTCGACACCGACTCGACACCGGCGGAGATGAACACATCGCCCTCACCGGCCTTGATCGCGTGCAGGGCCATACGGGTGGTCTGCAGCGACGACGAGCAGTACCGGTTGACCGTCACGCCAGGCAGGAAGTCGTAGCCGAGTTGCACCGCGACGGTCCGAGCGATGTTGAAACCGGACTGGCCGGCGGGCTGACCGCAACCCAGGAGGAGGTCGTCGATCTCGGTGGGGTCGAGCTCGGGCACCTTCGCGAGCGCGGCGGCGACCATCTGGGCGGCCATGTCGTCGGGGCGCAGCGACTTGAGCGAACCCTTCATCGCGCGGCCGATGGGCGAGCGTACTGCGGAGACGATCACTGCTTCGGGCATCGGAAGCTCCTTCTGGTGGTATGTGACACGTCGGAGAATACGGTCCGGTGCCTACAGGCCGAGATCGCGGCCGATGAGTTCCTTCATGATCTCGTTCGTACCGGCCCAGATCTTGGTGACGCGGGCGTCCCTCCAGGCGCGGGCGACGCGGTACTCGTTCATGTACCCGTAGCCGCCGTGGATCTGCACGCAGGCGTCGAGAACCTCGGACTGGGTCTGCGCCGTCCACCACTTGGCTTTGGCCGCGTCGACGGCGCTGAGCTCGCCGTCCGCGTGGGCTTCGACGGCCTGGTCGACATACGCCTCGGCGACCTCGATCTTGGTGACGAGCTCGGCCAGCAGGAACTTGTTGTACTGCATGGTGCCGATGGCCTGACCGAACGCCTTGCGCTCCTTGGCGTACTCGAGCGTCTCGAGCAGGATCTGCTTGGCGTGGTGCACGTTGTTGACGGCGGAACCGAGGCGCTCCTGCGGGAGCAGCTTCATCATCGAGATGAAGCCCATGCCTTCTTCGCCGAGGAGGTTCTTGCCCGGGACACGGACGTCCTTGAAGAACAGTTCGGCGGTGTCGGCCTCGGGTTGACCGACCTTGTCGAGCTTGCGACCGTTCTCGAAACCGTCCATGCCGCGCTCGACGACGAGCAGCGAAATGCCCTTGGCGCCCTTCGCCGGGTCGGTGCGGGCCGCGACGACCACGAGGTCGCAGTTGTAGCCGTTGGTGATGAAAGTTTTCGCGCCGTTGAGGATCCAGTCGTCGCCGTCGCGCACCGCGGTGGTCTTGAGCTTGGCCAGGTCCGAGCCGCCGGACGGTTCGGTCATGCCGATCGCGCAGATGAGTTCGCCGGTGACACACCGCGGCAGCCAGCGTTCGCGCTGTTCCTCGTTACCGAGGTGCACGATGTACGGCACGGTGATGTCGGAGTGAATGCCGAGCGACGACGACAGCGCCATGTTTGCGCGGGCGAACTCCTCGGCGAGGACGGCGTTGAACCGGTAGTCGCCCGCTTCCATACCGCCGAAGCGCTCGGGGATCTCGAGCCCGAGGAAACCGGCCTTGCCGGCTTCGATCCAGATGTCGCGGGGAATCTCGTGGCGTTCGATGAGTTCCTCGGCGCGGGGCATCACGAACCGGTTGACGAATTCGCGAGCCGACTCGCGGAACGCCTCGTGGTCGGGACCGTACAGGGTGCGTCGCATTTCCACCGCTCCTAATCTAAGCATCCGCTTATAATCTAAGCGCTTGCTTATGGTGTACTCGATACGGCAGGTTGTCAACCGAAGGCAACGCAGAGAGGTTGACCGTGAGCACACCGAGAGACACCGTGATCAGCGGATCCAAGGCCGCGGCCCGCCTGCGCGAAGCCGCGATCGACGTATTCGCGGAACACGGATACGGCGGCACCACCACCCGGCAGATCGCCGCGCGCCTCGACATGAGCCCGGCCGCGATGTACCCGCACTACAAGTCGAAGGAAGAACTGCTCTTCGCGATCAGCTACGACGGCCACGACCTCGCGCTACAGGTCACGCAGGACGCCGACGTCCCCGACGCAGACGCCACCACCCGCCTCAGCACCATCATTCGGCGTTTCGCGGAATGGCAGGCGCAGCACCACCGGCGCGCCCGCGTCGTCCAATACGAACTCACCGCACTGACCCCCGAGCACTACCGCGTCATCACCGGCCTGCGCCGGCGCACCACCCAGGTGGTTCGCGACGTCGTCGACGCCGGTCTGGCCACCGGCGAGTTCACCGTGCCCGACGCCGAGGGCGTCACCCTCGCGCTCATGTCGCTGTGCGTCGACATCTGCCGCTGGTATCCGTCGGGCCGCTACCAGGACCCCGAATCCATCGGCGCGCTCTACGCCGATCTCGCACTGCGCCTCGTCGGCGCCGTGCGCTGAACGACGAAATCTACACAGACACTGGACAACCGCCGACGGCGTCCCGCGCGCGGATGTCACCTCGGCGCGCGGATGTCCGGGCGTAGTGTCGACGACATGACCGAACGCGACCGGGACCTTGACGGCAAACCGAAGAATGCCCGGCCCCGCGATGCGCTGGGCCGGCCGCTCCCCTACGGCGAACCGGGTGTCGAACCCGTCCCCGACGACCTCGACCTGCCACCCGACGAAGCGATCACCGAAGCCCAACGACTGCTCGATCACGGCCTCCCGTTCCACGCACACGAAGTGTTCGAAGGGTCCTGGAAGTCCGCGCCACCCGAAGAACGCACCCTGTGGCAGGGGCTCGCGCAACTCGCCGTCGGACTCACCCACCTGCTACGCGGAAACCCGGCCGGCGCCGCATCACTGCTGCGGCAGGGCCGGGCGCGGGTGCGGCACTACGAGGACGCGCCCCCGCACGGCCTCGACATCGACGGTCTGTCCGCGTGGGCCGACCATCTGCTCACCGAAATCGGTCGCGGCGACCCCATTCCCGAACCACCCGTTCCGCGGCTGCGGATGCCATGATGCGGTGATGTCGATCCTGCCGATGTTCCCGCTCGGAACAGTGCTGCTGCCCGGCGAGCATCTGCCCCTGCACGTGTTCGAACCCCGCTACCGGCAACTCGTCGCCGACTGCCTGGCCGCGCCCGACGGCCCCCGCTTCGGGGTGGTTCTCATCGCACGCGGACGCGAGGTCGGGGGCGGCGACGTGCGGCACGACATCGGGACGGTCGCGCGGATCGTCGTCGACGACGAACTCGGCGGCGGACACCATCGGCTCGACTGCCTCGCCGAGGAACGCATCAGGATCACGCGCTGGCTGCCCGACGATCCGTACCCGCGTGCCGACATCGAACCGTGGCCCGACAGCCCGTCCGACGGCACGGACCTGTCGGCGCTGTCCAGCATGTTCGGGAAACTGTACGGACTGCTCGACCGGCTCGCCGAGAACGACATGACGCCGCCGCGCGCGGACGATCTGCCCGACGACCCGGGTGCCCGCCTGTATGCGCTGTCGCGGTGGGTGCCGATGGGTGCGGCCGACAAACTCGCATTGCTGTCCGCACCGGGACCGGACGAACGACTGACCGTGCTCGCCGAGACGATCGCCACCGCCATCGATGTCGCCGAATGGCGATTGAAGGAGCGTTGACGGCCCTCCCTGGCGCTCACCGTTGTCGCACGGTGTCGAGTGCCGCCGCGCGCTGATCTATCCATGCCTTCATCGCATCGACGTTCGTCTGCAACGTGTCGGCGGTGAGCCCGTCCGTGACCGGGACGGTCGCGGCGATTTCGTCCAGCAGCGCGGTGGCCCGGCCGCTGCCGTACATCTGCTCGAACAGGTCCCAGTACGCGCTCTCGTATGCGGCGGTGAACGCATCGGATTCGAGGAATCTGGTCTTCAGTGGATTGCCCGCCCGCATTCCTTGCGGGCCACCGTCGGTGCCGTTCGCGCCCGGTCCCGTGCCCGGACCGCCGGCGCCTCCCATCATCCCGACCGAATCGTTCGGTCCGGCGCCCGTATCGCCCTGCATCGCCATGTTCAGGTCCCACGAGACGATCGTGAACTTCTCGGTCTCCAGGTCGTACCAGAGGTAGTAGTTCTGGCCGGGTCCGCTCATGTCGTCACCGTTGACGATCAGGTTCTGCGTCGCGACATAGCGGGCGAACGAATCGACATCCACCCAGTCGGCCAGCTGCTCGTCGAATTCCTCGTCGCTCGCGGTGTCCATCCACTTCAGGAAGTTGACGATCGGCTGCAGGGTGCCGCTGCCGACGGCGTTGATCTGCTTGAACTGATCGGAGTAGGACGACTGGTCGTCGTCGATGTACTCGAAACGCGAACTCGCGTCCGCCTTGTAGAGATAACCGGCACTGTCGAACATCGAGTTGGCGTAGCCGTCGTCGGGATGCTCGAGCAGCAGACGCGTCGCGGTGGCACTGTCGTTGATCGAGTACACCGTGTACGCGTATCGCTGTGTGGGTTGGCCTGTTTCGCCGGTGAGCGACAACGCCATCGCCTCGTTCAGCACCGGCGTCCCCGGGCGGACGGAGAGCTCGGTCATGCCCTGATAGGCGCGGCCGGACGCGTTCTCGTCGAAGCTGATGAGCAGCGGCAGCGACGTCGGATCGTCCGCGGTAGCCGACGACATCATGCCGCCTCCGCCACCGGGACCTCTACCCGGCATTGCCGCCGGATCGAAATCGTCGGGGATCTCGACGCCTTCGGGCAATTCCATGCCCGCCGGGGGCTCAAAACCCGATCCCCCCGGCACGGCGTCGTCGCCGCGCACACCCATCAGGGTCGAGTTGCCTTTGAGCCGCACGGCCACGTCGTTGACGAACGTGCCGTCGATCGTGAGATCTGCTATGACCCATTTCTTTTCGCCGGTGGTTTGGAAAGTGGTGATCATATCGTCGTATTCGGCATCGGACATGTCGAGTGACACCTCGTGCTGCACCGAACTGTCGAACAGATCGACGGTACCGGCGATGTTGTCGGTGATCTCCGACACGATGACCGAGGTGTCTCCGGTGATGTAGGGGCGAATCCGGGCGGAACCGAACACTGTCGCCATGACCGTGACGAAGGCGAAGAACACCACCAGCAGCTTCCAATGCTGACGTAGCGACGTCGGGATCCGATGTTCGAGCCGACGCCGCGGTCGGGGCTCGCCGGCAGTGTTCTTCTCGATCATCAGATGTCCGTCTGGTCGTATCCGGTCAGGACCGTCACGCGCTGCCCGGTGTTGACCGCACTCAACGCCGCGATCAGCTCGGACGACTTCTTGCCCTTACGCAACTGCGCCGTGTAGTACAACTCGTTCAACACCCCCGAACGGACGGATTCGGTGGAGACCAACTCGAATTCCGTGCAGTACCGGATGAGCACATCCTCGACGAGTGCGTCGAACTCCGGCTCCGGCGGCACCTGTACCTTCACGACCTGGCGCTGCACGTCGAGCTTGAACCAGTTGAACTTGTTCATGACGAGCAACACGAGGCAGATCGCGACGGTCGCGGCGATCGCGAGGATGTAGAACCGGGTGCCGGTGGTCATGCCGATCGCCATCACCAGGAAGATGAACCCGACATCACGGGTTTCCTTGATGGCGTTGCGGAATCGTACGACCGATAGTGCGCCGACGAGCGCGAACGCCCGGGCGATGTTCGAACCCACGACGAGCATGATCAGCGCGATGATCATGCCGACCATCACCAGCGTCTGCACGTAGGACTGGCTGTACGAGACGTTTTTGTGTGTGTACCGGTAGACCCAGCCGATGACGGCGGACAGCACGAACGCCAACGACAGCGACACGATGATGTCGAATGTCGAGAACGTCCCACTGAGGTCCTGAAGATCGAAATTCATGTATGTCCTCGTTGTCTAGATTTCTGCGAAAAATGCTGCGTTCGTGATCAACCCACGGCCGAGACGGGGTCGACGAGGAGCTCTTCCGGAGCGCGGTTACCGAAGCCGCCCGACCGGATCGGTTCGGGTGCTCCGGTGCGCGACCGCGGTGCCAGCCCGAAGGCCTCCACCGATTGGCAGTACTTCGACACCCGGATCACCGACATGTTCAGCCGTGCGGTCAGATCCGTTGCCCAGTACGGAACCCGCTCGTTCGCCTTGAGTTCGACGATCGCCAGCTTCGGCGGGATGATGAATCGGTTGTCGGCGCCGGACGCGAAATGGAAGTCGCGGTCGCGGCCGTGCACCTTGTGATCGATCGTCACCCGCAGACCGACATCGGCCTCTCGGCCGACGAATGCCTCCCGCAGATAACCCGTCGTGACAATGGGACGCAGGTCGAGATTTCCGATCAGGGTGGTCACCTCGTTCACGAACGGTCGTTGCGTGGGATCGCATTCGATCTCGTCGCGGCCGTCGAGCCACCGCCGCGCCACCCCGTAGGGCAGCGCGATACGCCGCTTCTGGGTGACCCGGTTGACGCGCTGTTTGATCTCGATCTGCACCGAGGTGTCGTCGGTGCAGTCGCCGGGGTCGCCGTACAGCCGCATCCGGAGTTTGCGCCGAAACTTCAGGCCCTCGATCTTCTCCCAGTAGAAGCGGAGATCCGCGGTGTCGTAGTAGAGCGAGGTCACCGGATATCCACCGTGCGGCGAGAACGGGTCGGTGTCCATCCGGGCGGCGAGTTCGGCGCGCAACTCCGGGACCTTCAACTCGTCGACGAAGTATTTGATCTCGTACCGGTTGAAGGCGTGCAACGTGCTCGCCGTCTGCTGGTAGCCGGCCCGGGGCGGGTCGCCTGCGTCCACGTCGGTTCGGTCGGGCAGCGGCGTACGCTTGCGGAATCGATCGATGAGGTGCATGGCGACGACAACTCCCGGCTGATCGGCAACGAACAGGTGAACGTCACCAGTACAACCGGTGAGGTTTCCGGGTACCTGGAATGAAGCTGGCAATCATCTGTGAGTCGATCGGCGAGCGGTCGCCAGGCATGCGCATCCCCCAGTGCAATCTGCACAGGGGGATGCGCTGGACAGCCGGGTCAGCCGTGTCAGCCGTGTCAGCCGACGATCACGACCTCGAGGGTCCGCGGTCCGTGCACACCCTCCACCCGTTCGAGTTCGATGTCCGAGGTCGCGGACGGTCCACTGATCAGCGTGGTGGGTCGCTCCGGGACGAGCCGCGCAAGTGCTTCCGGCACACCGACTTCAACGGTGTCCAGACGCACCACGCACACATGCAGGTCCGGCACGAGGGTCAGGGCCCGCCGCCCCTGGTCGGCGCTACCGTCGAGGAAGATCGTGCCGGTCTCCGCGCACGACACCGTCGATGCGGTCACCACACCGTCGAGTGCTTCCAATTCCGGGGCCGGAACATCGGCCGAGTCCACGACGATCTCACCGTCGAATACCGTCAGCCACGAGTTATCGAGGCCCGCAGGAACACCCACGCGCGTGACGGAGCGGTCGGCGAGGACCCGGGCCAGCACCGTCGGCAGCTCCGCCGCGGAACAGCGGTGCACCTGTGCCTTGTAGTCGAGCAGTCGGTCGGCGAACAGGTCGTAGCGTTCGTCGTCGGGCAGGGTGCGGCCGGTGCGGTAGTCGCGGGGGATCGCCACCGGCGTCGGCGGCGCCAAGGTCAGGGCGTCTCGGATCCGTCCGAGCACCACTTCGCGTGCATTCACCGTCCGTCGCCTTCCCGTCGTGCATCGGCGATCGCCGCGCGACCTTCCTCGGAATTCCACCACTGCCGGAACGTCTGTTTCGGCGGTGCCGGGATGTCGCGGGCGGCGGTCCAGCCGCCGAGCGGACCGGGGAGGGCGGAGATCGTGCCCTTCTTCCCCGCGACGATCCGGCCGCCGAGGCCGGCGACCTTCTGCGCCGCCGTCCATCGCCGGGACGACGACATCGCCAGTGCCGCCGCTTTCATCGCTGCGGCCTCGACGCTGCGTCCCGTCTGCTCGACCTTCTGGTGGCGCAATTCGACGAGCAGCGACGGGATGTCGATTTTGACGGGGCAGGCATCGAAGCACGCCCCGCACAGGCTCGACGCGAACGGCAGCGTGGCGTTCGGGTCGCCGGGTTCGGCCATCCCCGCGAGTTGCGGGGTGAGGATCGCGCCGATCGGGCCCGGATACGTCGAACCGTAGGCGTGGCCACCGGTGCGTTCGTAGACGGGGCATACGTTCAAACATGCGGAGCACCGAATGCAGTGCAAAGCTTCACGTCCCACCGAGTCGGCGAGCGCGGCGGTGCGGCCGTTGTCGAGCAGGATCAGGTGGAACTCCTGCGGTCCGTCGCCGGGTGTGATCCCCGTCCACATCGACGTGTACGGGTTCATCCGCTCACCGGTCGACGACCGGGGCAGCAATTGCAGGAACACTTCGAGGTCGCGGTAGGTGGGCAGCAGCTTTTCGATGCCCATGACGGTGATGAGGGTCTGCGGCAGGGTCAGGCACATGCGGCCGTTACCCTCGGATTCGACGACGGCGAGGGTGCCGGTGTCGGCGATCCCGAAGTTTGCGCCCGAGACCGCAACGGGAACGGTCATGAACTTGTGGCGCAGGAACTTTCGCGCCGCTTCGGCGAGATGCGCGGGATTGTCGTCGAGATCTGGGTCGACATCCGGCATTTCACGCAGGAAGATTTCGCGGATCTCGGAACGGTTGCGGTGGATCGCCGGGACCAGGATGTGCGAGGGGGTGTCGTGGCCGAGTTGGACGATGAGTTCGGCCAGGTCCGTCTCGTGCGCGGTGATGCCCTGCGCTTCGAGGTACTCGTTGAGCCCGATCTCCTGAGTGGCCATCGATTTGATCTTGACGACCTCATCGGATCCGGTGCCGCGTACGAGCCGGGCGACGAGGGCGTTCGCCTCGTCGGCGTCGGCGGCCCAGTGCACGATACCGCCGCGCGCGGTGACTGCGGCTTCGAGTTGCTCGAGCAGTTCCGGTAGGCGGGCGAGCACATCCGACTTGACGGCGGAACCGGTGTCGCGCAATGCCTGCCAGTCGGGCACTTCCTCGGTCACGCGCAGCCGCTTGGCCCGGATGGTGTGGGTGGCTTTACCGATGTTGCGGCGCAATTGGCTGTCGGCGAGTTCATGATGCGCGGCGGCCGGGAATGTCTCGACGCCGCGCAGGTTCCCGGAGCCGCGGGGCGGGACGGTCGGCGTTCCGAGTGCGGTGGCGCTCATGCGGTCACCACCGGGGCTTCGACGGAGGCGAGGATCTCCGCGACGTGCAGGGTGCGGCCCCCGGTCTTGAGCCGCGACATCCCGCCGCCGATGTGCATGAGGCACGAGGAGTCGCCCGCGGTGCAGTATTCGGCCCCGGTGGTCGCGATGTTGCGCAATTTGTCGGAGAGCATCGCGGTGGAGGTGTCGGCGTTCTTGATCGCGAAGGTGCCACCGAACCCGCAGCAGGAGTCTGCTTCCGGCAATTCGACGAGGTCGATCTCGCGAACCGCGCGTAGTAGTTGCAGCGGCTTGTCGCCGACGCGGAGCATGCGCAGCGAATGGCAGGTGGGGTGATAGGTGACCCGATGCGGGAAGTACGCGCCCACATCGGTGATGCCGAGGACGTCGACGAGAAATTCGGACAGCTCGTACGTTTTCGCCTTCACGGTGTCGACGCGCCCGCACAGTGTTGCCGAGCCGTAGCGGGAGGCGACGATCTCGTGCTGGTGACGAACGGAGCCGACGCAGGACCCGGACGGCGCGACGACGGCGTCGATCGAGGTGTCACCGAAGTTCTCGGCATAGTTCTCGACGAGCGGCAGTGCGTCGGGTTGGTATCCGGTGTTGACGTGCATCTGGCCGCAGCAGGTTTGGCCGTCGGGGAAGACGACGTCGTGTCCGAGCCGGGCGAGGAGCAGGGCAGTGGCCGAGACGGCATTCGGGAACATCGTGTCCCCGAGGCACGTCGCGAACAGGGCGATTCGCATGTGGATCTCCGCATCGGGTCTATGTGGTCAGACCACAGTACCTCATCGTCGGTGCGGCGCGTCACCTGTTCTGCCACACCGATGGCGAGTCACCGATTCATTCGACTGTGACGGCGGTCATGATGTACGGTCCTGTGGTCTGACCACAGATCGTGCCGTGATCCGCGGCCGCAACTCGGGGAGTTTCACGTGGAAACCGAACTGCTGGCGGTGACATATATCCCGTCGACCACGGCCGTCGCGGACAACCTCACCGCGACCGCCCTGGTGGGCATGATCCCGCTGTTGACGTTCTTCGTCCTGCTGGCGGGACTCAAACTCAAGGCCTGGTATTCCGGCCTCGGCGCACTCGCCGCCGCACTCGTCGTCGCGATCGCGGCGTTCGGGATGCCCGCACCCCTGGCCGGTCTGTCCGCGCTGCAAGGCATCACGTTCGGTCTGTTCCCGGTGATGTGGATCGTGGTGACAGCCATCTGGTTCTACGAAATCACCGTTGTCAGCGGTCGTTTCGAGGATCTGCGCCAAGTGTTCAGCTCGATCGGCCGGGGCGACATCCGCATCCAGGCGATGCTCATCGCGTTCTGTTTCGGCGGCATGCTCGAGGCCCTGGCAGGGTTCGGCGCCCCGGTCGCGATCACCGGCGCGATGCTCATCGCCATCGGTATGCCACCGATCCGGGCCGCCGTCACCGTCCTCGTCGCCAACACGGCTCCGGTTGCCTTTGGTGCCATGGCAATTCCGATCACCACCGCGGGCAACCTCACCGGAATTCCGGCGACGGAAATCGCGGCGGTCGTGGGCAGGCAGACTCCGGTCCTGGCCTGGTTCGTGCCACTGTTGCTGCTGTTCCTCGTCGACGGCAGGCGCGGTGTCCGGCAGGTCTGGCCGGTTGCCCTGGCCACCGGCATCGCGTTCGCTCTCGCGCAGTTCTGGTGCTCGAGCCACTTCTCGTACGAACTCACCGATGTCGTCGCCTCCCTGGTCGGCCTCGCGGTGGCCGTCACCATGCTGCAGTTCTGGAAGCCGGTCACCCCGGACGAACAACTATCGCAAGCCACCCCGGAACCGATCGGCGCGACCCGCACCGCGATGGCACTGTTCCCCTACCTGCTCGTCATCGTCGTCTTCGGTATCGCCAAGCTCTGGACGCTCGGTGTCGATGTACCGAAGTGGCTGGCGGACACCGACATCAAGATCGAATGGCCTGGACTGTACGGAAACTTGCTCACCGAGAGCGGCGCCCCGTCGACCGGTGCGATCTACACCCTGCAACCGTTGTCGAATCCGGGAACGCTGTTGCTGCTCTCGGGGCTCATCGTCGGAGTCGTCTACACGGTGTTCACCGACCACGGGCGATTCCCGATGACGATCGGCAGCACGATCACCACGTTCGGTGAAACACTGTGGAAGATGCGACTTCCCATCGCCACGGTGGCAACGGTGCTCGGCTTGGCATATGTGATGAATCATTCCGGGCAGACCGTCGCGATCGGCACGTGGCTTGCCGGCACCGGCGCCCTCTTCGCGTTCCTGTCGCCGATCCTCGGCTGGCTCGGTACCGCGGTCACCGGATCGGACACGTCCGCGAACGCGCTGTTCGCGCGGCTACAGCAGTCCGCGGGCCAGGCGGCGGGCATCGACCCGACCTTGCTCGTCGCGGCCAACACCTCCGGCGGTGTCGTCGGTAAACTCATCAGCCCGCAGAACCTCACGATCGCGGCGACCGCCGTCGACCGGCCGGGTAGCGAACCCGTCTTGCTGCGCAAGGTGGTCGGATACAGCATCGGCATGCTCGTGCTGCTGTGCATCCTGGTCTATCTGCAGTCGACACCGGTGTTGTCGTGGATGCTTCCGTAGGCCGAGACGGGCCGGAATTGTCCGTTCGGAACACGACGTAAGCTCGAACCATGTCGCAGTCCGAACCGCGTGCCTGGGAGCTCGTGTTGAACCACCTCGAACAGCAACTTGTTTCGGGGCAGCTCGTTCCCGGCCAGCGGCTGCCCGGCGAACGCGTCCTCGCCGCCGACCTCGGGGTGGGCCGCTCCTCGGTCCGGGAGGCACTGCGTGTCCTGGAAGCACTCGGATTGCTCACCGCACAGACCGGTTCCGGCCCTTCGTCGGGCGCGATGATCGTGTCGCGCCCGACGGGTGGGATATCGACCTTCATGCGTCTACAGGTTGCGGCGCAAAGCTTTCCGGTCGCGGATGTGGTGCGAACACGTCTGGTCCTCGAGACCGAGGTGTTGCGTTCCCTCGCCACCCTCGCGCCCACCCCGGACCTGTCGCTCGCCGAACAACTCCTCGACGTCATGGACGACTCGGCACTACCCGCGCACGAGTTCCTGGTGCTCGACGCTCGTTTTCACATCGCATTGGCCGAGGCAGCCGGCAACCCGGTCATCGCCACGACGATGACCGGGTTGCGTGACTCGATCGAGAACTATGTGCTTGCCGGTGCTCCGCTCGACGCATGGCCGACCACGTGCGCCCGGCTGCGACACGAACATCGTGGTCTCATCGACGCCGTCCGTATCGGCGACGTCAGCCTTGCACATACCCGTATCGTCGACCATATTCGCGGCTACTACGCCGAGAGTCTGGGGCGCCCCGACACCCCCGATTCGGAGCTTCCGCCGACATGCTGTAGCGTGGTTGATGCAACGCGGGGTGGAGCAGCTCGGTAGCTCGCTGGGCTCATAACCCAGAGGTCGCAGGTTCAAATCCTGTCCCCGCTACCAACACCGGCCCGGACTCACACGAGTCCGGGCCGGTTTCGTTGATCCCGGGGTAGATTCCGCGGTGAGCAACCTGGCACAGGCCGTCGACGGGAGGGCGCGATGAGCGAGGACGAACCGCACGATCCACCGGCCCGTCGGCGCAACGCGGCACCGCGCTGGTTGCGGCCAGCAATCGTGTACATCCTGCTCGCCGTCGCGGCCTATCAGCTCTCCGGCTGGCTGTTCTTCAACCTGCGCGACTTTCTCGGGCTGCTGTTCCTGGCGTGGTTGCTGAGCATCACCATCGAACCGGTCGTCGACCGGCTCGACCGGTTCGGGATGCGGCGCGGTGCCGCGACCGGGCTGGTGTTGTTCGGTCTCCTGGCGTTCCTGATCGGGTTCGTCGCCCTGTTCGGCGCCCTGCTCGCCGAACAGCTCGGACAGTTGCTCAAGGCACTACCCGACGCGATCACAACGGTCACCGATTGGTCCAACCGCACATTCGACACGAAGTTCTCGACCGGCGACGACCTGCTCCACCTCACCCCGGACACCATCAAAGATCTCGCGGCGCGATTCACGCCCGGCGTGCTCGGGGTCGTATCGTCGGTGGTCGGCGTGGTGTTCCAGGCAATGACGATGCTGCTGTTCGTGTTCTACATGTCGGCACAAGGGCCGCAAATGCGCAGGCACATCGCAAGTTGGTTTCCCGCCCGGCAGCAACAGATCATCGCCACGGTGTGGGAAATCTCGGTCGAGAAGGCGGGCGGCTACGTCGTCTCACGCCTGATTCTCGGCGCGATCAGCGCCATCGTCACCGGTATCTTCCTGATGGCGATCGGCGTACCGTACTGGCTGCCGCTGGCGTTGTGGACGGGCATCGTCTCCCAGTTCGTCCCGACCTTGGGGACCTACCTGGCGATCGGACTGCCCGCGATCATCGCGGCCGCCAACGAACCCATCGACGGACTGTGGGTGGTGGTGTTCGGAACCGCCTATCAGCAGATCGAGAACTACGTACTGCACCCACGCATCACATCGCAAACCGTGTCGATCCACCCGGCAGTCGCATTCGGTTCCGTGATCGTGGGCGCATCTCTCTTCGGTGCGATGGGCGCACTCGTGTCCGTGCCCGTCGTGGCAGTTCTGCAGTCGATCGTCGAAACATACGGTCGCCGTTACGAACTCGTAGGTGACGAGTGACCCGTGTGCC